>NZ_LGHL01000422.1 GCF_001908205.1 Bradyrhizobium sp. NAS80.1 | reverse complement strand
GCCCTCCCAAGAGCCGACCACCCATGAATCATTGAAAAATCGATTCGGGAATCCTAAAAAATCACGAAAATCCAATAATCTGCCAAAGTAGTGCTAGGGCTACCTGCTGCAAAGCCGCCATGAGCCCCTCTTCATCCGCCCGACTGCCCGCCGACCTTTCCGATAAATGATCCAGCCACGACGAGCGCACCGTCGGTGATCGCCAGAGGAAGCGCAGCCAGTCTCCGCGGCGCTGGTCCAAACACGACCTCCGCATTTTGCCCGGGGTCATACTCGGAATTGTGGCAAGGACATTTGAGGACCGTCTTGTTTCCTTGCTCGGCCTTTACCCACTCCGAGACGGGACATGCGGCATGGGCGCAAATTGCGGAATAGGCAACGATCCCGTCGACAGCATGAGATTGGGTGGCTTCAACTCGAACGAAACCGAGACATGCAGGCGCTTGAGGGTATCGACAGTGAGCATCGTTAAATGACCTTAGCGCCTTGCGAAGGGCTGCTTCTTTGCCTAGGTTACTGGAACGGGGATTTCCAGTCT
>NZ_LGHL01000421.1 GCF_001908205.1 Bradyrhizobium sp. NAS80.1 | reverse complement strand
GGGCGAACACGGTCGACGGTAAGACTGAAACCAGGGGACCGGGTTCCTTGATCTATGAGCCGCACACCCTCGTCCACCAATGGGGAAACCCGGGCAACGAGCCGTTGGTCTTCTTGGTGTGCCTACCATAAATCACATCCGGCCATATTGATGGTGCAGTCCACCCAGGATCGGGCGGCAGACGATATTCCCGGCCCACTCAACGCCGCGAGGCACCGGGGCATCCTTTTTCAATGACAAATGAGTTCGCGTGGCGTTGTAGTAATCTTTGTATGACAGCAGGACGTGGCGCAGATGGCGTTCGCCGAGGACTACGACATGATCAATGCATTCCCTGCGGATTGAACCGATCAACCGTTCTGCGTAGCCGTTTTGCCAAGGTGAGCGGAAAGACGTCGGGCGGTCTCGAATGCCGATCGACCGAACCCGGCGGACAAAAATCCTCGCCATAAGCTCGATCGCGGTCCCTGATTAAGTAACGAGGGATTTGCTCCCAGCCACAGGCTTCAGTGAACTGATTGGCGAGCCATTCGGCCGTCGGGTGCGCAGTCACTCCAAAACACAGGATCTGCCGCCGGCCATGGTCTATGATCAGCAAGCCATAGAGTAGTCGGAACGAGATTGTCGGCACGACGAAGAGGTCCATTGCGACAATGCCATCCGCATGGTTGCGAAGGAACGCCTTCCATCCCTGCGAGGGAGGGCCCCTCCTCCGCGCCATATACTTGGCGACGGTGGTCTGGCCGATCTCGATGCCGAGCTTGAGAAGCTCTCCATGGATTCTCGGCGCTCCCCACAACGGGTTGGCGATGCTCATCTCGCGGATCAGCCGGCGAATTTCCAACGGTACAGTTGGTCGGCCGCAGCGGTTCCGCGATTTGCAGCGCCAATACGCTCGGCTCCTGTCGGTCGGCCGTGTCAAGTTGGCTCAGATAGCGCGCGACGCTCTCCTCCAACTGAGCACGCCGCCGCTCCACCTTCGCGCGCGTGAAGTTCCTGT
>NZ_LGHL01000420.1 GCF_001908205.1 Bradyrhizobium sp. NAS80.1 | reverse complement strand
TACAGAACTCGACGTTGTTCCTCGCGAGGACGATCAGGAATTTCTGCTCGAATGCTGGAAGCAGTGCCTGGCCGAAATGATGGCCGACGTTGAGAAGCAAAGCGCCGCTCGAAAGACGCATTCCAAACGGTCAAGGCAGAGTCGTTGGCGGCAGTTGCGGAGGCGCGCGCGGCTTTTGCCGACACGCTGCTCAAGCTGGACCGCGCGATCGACGAGCGTCTCGGAAGTCTGCGGAGGCTCATTGACGAAAAGAGCGGTCCGCGCGTGCATCCATACGTCGAGGACAAGGTGCACTATCAGGGAGATCTGGTCACGCACGAAGGCTCAACCTATCAGGCCCTGTGCGACACCGGCCGTGCGCCGCCAGATGAGGAGCATTGGATCTGTGTCGCCGCGGGCGGTCTCGATGGCCTTTCGTTTCGCGTGAGGGGCACCTATCAGCAAGACGAGCCGTATTCCAGATTTGACGTTGTCGCCCTCAATGGCGGGAGCTTTGTCGCACGCCGCAATAGTCCCGGTCCATGTCCGGGCGACGATTGGCAGGCGCTCTGCTTCCAGGGGAAGAAAGGACGTGCTGGACCGAAAGGCGATCCTGGCGAACGCGGCCGTTCCGGCGCATCGATCAAGGGATGCGAGCTTGAGGCCGAGCGGTACACGTTGATCCTGAACCAAAGCGATGGCACGTCGCTCAGTATTAACCTGCGCCCGCTCTTTGAGGCCTATCATGCGGAGTGCAACGGATGAGCACAAAGCTACCTTATATTAAGGCAGACGCCGTCCCTTACTGGACCTGTGGCATCAAGGGCTGGCTGCTTGATCGGGAGAACTATCGCATCATTCCGCTTTGTCGGTCGCCCGATGAGTACGTTGGACCCCCAATCGAACTGAACCGCGAGATGTGGGAAGAATTGGAGCGCATGGCGAGCGGCGATTTGATTGAAACAAATGTCGCCTGCGGCCCTCCTGCCCCAGTTCCTTTCTAGTCGCCAAGCTTCACTGCTCTCAGGCTAGACCGGAAGACGGACACGCGGCCAAACCGACGCGAATGACCCTGGCTGTGTAAAAACGCGAATGATCGAGACTCGGCTAGAATTACATTCTTCAGTTCGTCGTCTAAGTTGAAGCCACGTGCTAGCCTAAGCGCTAGAACCGCCTTGGACGAATAACTTCTTCTATCGCGCTCAAGCGCCTTGGCGTTTTC
>NZ_LGHL01000419.1 GCF_001908205.1 Bradyrhizobium sp. NAS80.1 | reverse complement strand
CCGCGGAGAGAACCATGAACCCGGCAAGGATGTGTTTGGAGAGTCTTGACCGCAGGCCCGGAATTAGAGAACAGCCAGGGTCACCAGCAGACATCGGCTTCTATACCGATCAATGCCCGCCTATGCCGAGATAGCTGACATGCCGGAGCGATATCCAGCTTTAGCTTTTCTCAACTCCGGGGCCGAGATGGGGGTCTTGCCGCGGGGGTCCGCTACATCGCGAAACCCACTATTTCAGAAGCCCTGTTTTGCTATCGGCGGGCAGCATAACTGGCCCGCCGCGCTTTGATAGTCCCTCGAAGGCCGCCTTTCGTGCGCGATCCAACTACGCCTCAGAATTGCGGATCGTCGTTTGCCCTCCGAAGGCACGTGTCAAGCCAGCTGGTGCGAAAAGTGACGAAGAAAGAGTATTGTACTGCAATGGCTTGCCAGGGCTGCGCGTTGGGGTTCACTCATCCGCGTAAGCAGTAAGCACCCGTAGCTCAGCTGGATAGAGCGTCGCCCTCCGAAGGCGAAGGCCACACGTTCGAATCGTGTCGGGTGCGCCATTTCGGTACAGAACCACGAACATTTCCGTTCTCGATCTGTTTGCGTGCAACGGCAGCTGCAGAATGTTCTTATTGCCGACGATCCGGATGACTCGGTCGTCCACTTCGACTGCGTCGATGTTCGAACTGATGTGGCCATTCGAGTCGTTTCAACCGATCTTCGCCCTCGAAGGAAACGCGGCGATAGCGGCCGAAAGTACACAACCTGTCCTGCCGCCAGACTTCCGGGTTTGGCGAGCTCGTGAAACCGCGTACGCATCTCGGTCACCGACGAGCGAACGGCACGCTCGTCGGACCAGTCTCACGGTTTGGGCTATCGCACCCGATGTTCGACCCGCGCTCACGCCGTTGGCGCGATGGGACGGCTGGGCCCGACCATGGAATAGAGCACATCTATGAACGCCCGCGCCAAGTTCGACAGCGGGCGATGTCGCGCCTGAAGCAGCCTTGCTTGGATAGGTATGCGGGGAGCGAACGGGCGGATCTCCATTCCCTGATCGCGCGCTGCCATTAGGGCGAAGCCGTCCAATACAGCTATGCCGACACCAGCATGGACCAATGCGCACGCAATTGAGGACTGCGACACTTCCGCTGCGAGACGCAGCGGCACGTTTGCATCCTCGAACGCCCGTGCCAATTTCTCGCCTG
>NZ_LGHL01000455.1 GCF_001908205.1 Bradyrhizobium sp. NAS80.1 | reverse complement strand
ATGCGGTTCTTCAGCGTCTGATGCCAGCGCTGGATCTTGCCTTGGGTCTGGGGATGATACGGAGCGCCGCGCCCATGTTGCATGTCTTTGCCCTTGAGCCACGTGGCCAGATCATCCGCGACGTAACTCGATCCGTTGTCGCTCGGGCGCTGCGCGACGGTGATGTGGTCGAGGCCGGACGCCGCGAGCGCCTGGTCGAGCGTAGCCGTGAGGTCGGAGGCGCACATCGTCGGCCCCAATCGCCAGGCCACAATGTCGCGCGAGAAGTCGTCGAGCACTCTGGCCGCGAACGTCGTCGGGAATGCGGTTCCAGACCCGATCCGGCCTCGATCGACGATCGGCCAGTGCCTCAACACCGCCCTCGCGATAACGATCGTACCAGCGATAGAACGTGGCTCGTGGGATGCCGAGCTTGTCCAAGGTGCGCCCGGCCGGCAGGTGCGACTGCTCGACCAACCGGATAATCTCGGCCTTCTCGGAGGCGGGGGACCTCATGCCTCGTCCTCCCCATCTCTTACCCGACAGGTGAATGCGAAGCATTCACCGATAGGGCCCGTTCATGCTTTTTTTGAGCAGGCGGTTCTCCAGGGTGAGGTCGGCCAACACTTCCTTCAACGCCGCGGCCTCCCGACGAAGGTCCTTGACCTCGCCGGAGGTCGCAGCCCGTGCCGCGTCGCCGGCTAGGCGGCGCTTGCCGGCCTCCAGGAACTCCTTGGACCAGCCGTAAGACATCGAGGCGGCGATGCCTTCGCGGCGGCATAGCTCGCAGATGTTCTCCTCGCCGCGCAGCCCCTCCAGCACGATACGGATCTTCTCTTCGGCCGAGTAGTGCCGGCGCGTTTGGCGCCGGATATCCTTCACGACTCGTTCTGCCGGCGCTTTGCCCGGTCCGGATTTCTGCTTCATCTTCGCTCCTTGCGGCTACGATGAACCAGA
>NZ_LGHL01000418.1 GCF_001908205.1 Bradyrhizobium sp. NAS80.1 | reverse complement strand
ATGGGCTTGCCCGGCGCGATGTAGTGCCATGCGACGCGGCTCTGGTCGGCCCAGGTCAGGATGGCATTGCTGGTGAACTCGCTACCGTTGTCGCTAACCACCATTTTGGGTTTGCTCCGCTCCATCACCAGCCGGTCCAGTTCCCGCGCGACCCGGGCGCCCGAGAGCGAGGTGTCGGCCACAAGCGCCAGGCACTCGCGGGTGCAATCATCGACCACGGTCAGGATGCGGAAGCGGCGGCCGTCGGTGAGCTGATCGGAGACGAAGTCGAGCGACCAGCGGTCGTTCGGCGCCATCGGCACTGTCATCGGCGCTCGGGTCCCGATCGCCCGCTTGCGCCCGCCACGGCGACGAACCGCGAGCCTCTCTTCCCGGTAGAGCCGGAAGAGTTTCTTGTGGTTGATCCGATAGCCCTCCCGCTTGAGCAGAACATGCAGGCGCCGATAGCCGAAGCGACGGCGCCCCTGGGCGATCGCCCTCATGCGTTGGCGCAGGGCGGCATCATCCGCCCGGGACGTCTGGTATCTGATGGTCATGCGGCAACAGCCGATGGCTTTACACGCCCGCCGCTCGCTCATCCCGTGGGCATCCACGAGATGCGCGACAGCTTTCCGCTTCCCCGCGGGCGTCACCACTTCTTTCCCAACAAATCCTTCAGCGCCGCGTTGTCCAGCATGGCATCGGCCAGCACCTGGCGCGACAAGTCGAGCGTTCGCAAAGCCGCCGCTTTGGCAGCGAACATTCCATACTCATTCCTATTCGGAGAAATTTTATTTGAACCGAACAACAAATCGCAAAAGCGCCTTACCTGTCGATCGACGTCTTCTTCACCTTTGTCAGAATTGACGATCACATCCGCATCATGAAAGATTCTTGATATTCGCTGCCCATGCAGCTCGTCAGATTCATTCTCATCTCGTTGAACAATTTCTTCAGCCGCGCCTCGATAGGTATTTGTGTTCCCTCGATTATGCCCTTCTGCAAAACGTCTGGAAAGATTGTCAACACGGGCACCTCTGCGTGAATAGACCGACACTTGAAAAAAAGCGCGGCCATAAACTGATCGAAGGAGATCAATTTCTTCGCGTCGTTTGAATTGGTATAGCAGGTAAACATTCTTCTCCGGCGCTGCCGCCTTGTCCGCAACGCTTTGTGCGCGGCGCCATTGGACAATCCGCGTGATCGTTATTGCTGCTAGGACCTGATCGTCGTCGAAGGTCGAGCGAAGCTGGTTCCCGTACTTTATGTAAGTCTCTAGGCGACCCGCCTCGTCGCTTTGCACCAGCTTCCTTTTAGGAGGAAGAAAGGAGGCGATCTTGTCGAAGATTTCCGTTACTTTGATCGGAACAACGTTGTAGCCCTCGGCTTTGAAATAGTTGGAAAAACTGTTGATTGACGCACGTATGTCTGTGCCGATCGGTGCG
>NZ_LGHL01000417.1 GCF_001908205.1 Bradyrhizobium sp. NAS80.1 | reverse complement strand
ATCTGGCGTGGCCTTTCCAGATTAACCGATATCGAACTCGGCGCCGAAATCGGAGCGGCTGGAAATGTGGGTAATTGAAAGCTTCACCGGACGGATACCCGGCATCTCATGGAGGTACACTTCTGATGCACCTGCCTCCAAATCGCTCTCAAACGCTCCACAAAGAGATCCCACCGACCCCCAATAATCGCTAATCTCACGAACAGCGTTGGGATCGAGACCGCTGGCTCGGTCCGTACCAGCTAACGCCGCCACGATCGAACCCAAAGCCGGCTGCGACGTCAGTCCACTCATGGCATCCATAGCTGCATCGATTGCATCAACGCCAGCTTCAATTGCAGCCAGAATTGTTGCCGCCCCGATGCCGGAAGTATCGTGAGTATGGAGATGGATCGGGAGGCCTATCTCGTCCTTCAACGTCTTTATGAGAATCCGGGCTGCCGCAGGTTTCAAAAGTCCCGCCATATCCTGATACCCAGGATATGAGCACCCGCGGCCTCAAGTTCCTTTGCGATCGAAACGTAGTACCCGAGAGAATACTTCGACCGTGCCGGATCGAGAATGTCACCAGTGTAGCAGAAGGCGCCCTCGGCAAGCTTGCCGCTCGCAATTACCGCGTCGATCGAGACCCGCATATTCTCGACCCAGTTGAAGCAATCAAATATCGAAAGATATCCATTCCGGCTTTGGCTGCCTGATCGATAAAGAAGCGAACCACATTGTCAGGGTAGTTCGTATAGCCGACACCATT
>NZ_LGHL01000416.1 GCF_001908205.1 Bradyrhizobium sp. NAS80.1 | reverse complement strand
ATCCTTGGTGATCCGCGGCGTCCCGAACCTGTCGAGCACGACGTTACGGCCCTTAGGACCCAGCGTGACCCGCACCGCGTCGGCGAGGATGTCGATGCCGCGCAGCAACTTTCCGCGCGCCTCGGTGGAGAATTTGACATCCTTGGCAGCCATCGTGTTTCTCCCTCGTCAGCTTCTTGTGTTCGTGCTTCCCCGTTGATTGCCGGAACTAGCAACTATCAGGTGCCCGTTCCCCCCCGCTCTCTAGCACCACACGACTCCGTCGGCGGCCTCTTTCCCAAAGAGCTCCTCCACGTGAAAGGAGGACTCTTCTGACGGCTGATATCGATTCTGGCTCCGGATTCTTGCCACAACATCAGGCCGGGTATTCTTGAGCCAGGCCATGGCCTCTGGCCCGTCGACGATACACTCGAAGGTGTTCCAGCTCAGATCCTCCAGGGAGTCTGGTTGAAGTCGCTTCGCCGCATACTCGATGAGGTCATGCAAGCGTTCGTATCCTTGCCGGCGCTCGAGAGAGTCTGCGACCGCCGCGCTGGACCACTCATGCTTGGCCAAATCGACAATGCTTGGAGCATCAGCCTCATTGAACCACGGCGTGGCATCGAACTCGAGACAGACGACATTATCGGCAGTATGGCAGGTAGCGTGGATCATGGCGTCCCTCCGTTTCGCCGGGGCGGACTGCGTCGGATGAGCTTTCAGCCGAACATCCTTGTCCCGGTCATCAACACGGTATTCGGATCATACCTCCTGTTGGCATTCGCGAAGGTCAACAGGTCACGTGAAAGAGCCCGATCCTCCTTGCGCGCGACCGGTTGAACATCTGGATCGCCTCGGGTGTCGGCTTCAACAAGACCTCGCAGCCCTTTCTCTCGAAATAGGCTTCAGCCTCCGGTGACAGGTGCACGTTGCCCATCTGACCCGAGCCGATAACGACTTGGTCGCACCCCTTCTCGAAGAGAAATTTTGCCTCGTCTTCCGAAAGCACGTGCGAGGTACCGTAGAGCTTCTTAGATAGCCTCTTTTTCCGCTTCACAACCTCGCCGGAAAGACGAACGACGACGTCGTGCTCATAGGTTTTTCCGTCAATCGTAATCGTGCCAAATGTGGTGCTGTCAATCT
>NZ_LGHL01000415.1 GCF_001908205.1 Bradyrhizobium sp. NAS80.1 | reverse complement strand
TCAGCCCTCCAAGAGCCGACCACCCATGAATCATTGAAAAATCGATTCGGGAATCCTAAAAAATCACGAAAATCCAATAATCTGCCAAAGTAGTGCTAGGGCGTGTACTCGGAAATTCGCCACGTCCGCATTAGCTCCAATAGCGACCGAAGAGCGAATATCGATTCATGTCGGGGATGGGGCCAATAGCTGACGTGGCTGAAGTCGAAAAGCATCAAGCTCTTCTGCGGGCAATCTTCCAAGCCAAAGAAGCGGCCACCATAAACGACACGGAGCAGAACGCGACCACCCCCAAAACGCGGACATCGTGACGCGGCTCGTTGAGCCACACTAGAGCTGCCAAGCAGAGGAGCGCCGGGACAGCGCAAGCCTGTGTCGCGATATAGCGACGCCTCAATGCCAGCGGTGCGCGGGCACTCCAGATGAATGCATCAACCTGAAACTTGCGGGAAATTGCGTCCACCGGCTGAAGGCACGACCTGTCGAGCTCTGCCACGGCGGATTGAAACCCCCATCCGGCAACGCCCAATAGTGAAACACCAACTATGCATAGCAGCAGAGACATTGCACGTGTTTAACAGCTTCAACACAACCGCGCGAGACCTCAGTGGTCCGCAATGGGTCATGAGCTCCGTTTTGAAGGCGTCACTTCCGGTCTACCCTGAGCAGCAGACGTTGTGACCGGCTGTTCGTAGGTCTCTGAGGGGGCCAGAAGGCGACGTCTGCCAGAGCCGACGTTGTCAAGGCTTATCTAAACAGATGCGCTGCGATACGCAGCATCGGCGTCGGACCCAAGCAACGCGCGGCTCAGTATGGGCCGCCGCTTCTTGGCCATCATGGTCTCCCAGGGACATGACTACTGAGGGCCCTTCGTGACTGGCCCTTTTGCGGAGCACTTCTGATACACGTTGAGAGTCG
>NZ_LGHL01000414.1 GCF_001908205.1 Bradyrhizobium sp. NAS80.1 | reverse complement strand
AACTGAAGAATGTAATTCTAGCCGTGTCTCGATCATTCGCGTTTTTACACAGCCAGGGTCATTCTCGACCGACTCTGCGGGTTCGGCTGGTGTTCGATGTCTGCTCTTCCCCGAAACCGACCAGCTTATTGCGTGGCAACGAATTGGCGCGAAGGGCCATCAGCGGACATCGAATCTTAGTTTTGAAGTGAAGGCAAACTACGCTTCGTCCACACCGTCGATGCTCATGGCGCCCGCGCCGTAGGTCATTACGTAAAGGAAGCCGCCTGCCATCACCAGGTTC
This sequence comes from Bradyrhizobium sp. NAS80.1, assembly GCF_001908205.1. Lineage (GTDB taxonomy): Bacteria > Pseudomonadota > Alphaproteobacteria > Rhizobiales > Xanthobacteraceae > Bradyrhizobium. The sequence goes on along the minus strand of NZ_LGHL01000414.1, from coordinate 1,014 downwards.
TTATAGAAATGGATCATGTTGTTGAAGTCCCCGGCCGCCAGGTGAACACCAAAGCCGGTGCCTAGGCAGAAAACGACGAGCGCTGCAGCCGCCCACCGAATCTTGAAACCTACCAGGATGGCCAATCCAGCGAGAAGATGGAAAACGATGGAAATCCAAACCGCCACATCGGGAATTGGTACGTGGACGGTCGCAAAATACTTCGCCGTCCCGCTCGGATCGCGCAGCTGGAAGATGCCGTCCCAGATGAAAAGGCCAGACATCAGCAAGCGCGCAAGCGGAGGCAAGTAGGCTTTCATGGCGTGCATGGCTCGTCGCTCCGTTCTCCCCATCCGGCGGTCTGTTCGTTGTGGTCGCAACGTACTCATCAGACGGGAGTAAAAACGATGGAATTGCCCGGATCCGCATATCCGTACACGCTTGCAACACTGGCAATGACGTTTGCCGGATTCTGCGCAATCGTCATCGTTCTGCGCCAAACGACTGGCAAAGGTATATCGGGCTTCCACCTTGTTCTGACGCGATTATACTTGGAATCCGGACTTTTGTCGGCGGCGTTCTGCATGTTGCCTCCATTGTTGGCACTTTGCGGCCTGACCGAGACGACGGTTTGGCGCGTCTCGAGCGCGATCATTGCAGCGGTGCTGCTCTGCTTCGGGGCGACCTATCCAATGCGGCGCGCTGCTGTTACGGCGGGCTCGCTGCCGAGCACGCGCTGGATGCCAACGCCTCCGTCTCGATGCTGGTCGTCGTCGCTCTCGTTGGCAACGCCGCCGGGTTTCCGTATCGCCCGACCATTGGACCGATAGCTGTCGCTGCTACCTGGTCATTGGGCTGCGGGGCCACGGTCTTCGTATTGGCGCTCAATGCGGTTTGGACGGACACTGCCGAGGTTGAGACTAACCGCTGAAGTCCGTTCCGGGTCTTGGCCGTGTAAAAACGGCTTTACAGGGCCGTCGGCCTTGAAGCCCAAACTGGGCCGGCCTCAGGCCGTGATCGCGGTGATCAGCGGCC
>NZ_LGHL01000413.1 GCF_001908205.1 Bradyrhizobium sp. NAS80.1 | reverse complement strand
TCACGAGCATGGTGACACCCAAAACGCGTTCCGAAAAGCGGAAACATGCAATTGTCGTCCTCGTTCGCAGCGATCGAGGCTTGCTCTGGACGATGAGTAGAAGCCCGGATCGGCATTCCACTTCCCTTCCACCAGGCCGTGAACCCATAAAACTGCCGGGCGGATCGATTGCCAGAGTCCGCTATGCGCCGATAGCGACCACATTCCGCAACGCAGCCAAATGACGCGATGGGCCACAAGCGGACTGTCTCCATCAATCCTTTGGCCTACTCTCGGGGGACTTTGACCGACGGGCCGAAACACATCTCGCAAGGCGAAACCTGTTCGCATTCGACACGATCAGTTGGCCGAAGCGGCCGATAAACGCCCTCTCTGAGGTATTCCGTCCCCTTGTAGTCCTCTTCTCTATTTATGCCTCCTAACATACCCGCTCCGTGCCGTGAGAAGGTAACTGCAAACTGGTTCCAGTCTCGCCATTGTCCTTTCTTATCTTTGTGCTTTAACAGTCCGCAAACTCGTGTTGGTTCTGAACTCGAACGAGTAAGCCCCTCAGCACTACTCCTGATGAGGCGTCCGTTAGGCCCATCAACTTGACACGCAGCTCATCGAAGAGTTGACGCTGCTCTTCCGACGTCAGAACTTGTCGAGACCAGTCCGCAAAATGAAGCGGAACGCTCGGGATGAGATACTTGTCTGCGATAAGGTAACCTTCCGCAACCAAAACGGCGGATATGACCGCCAAAATAAACCATTTAGCTTTCATTCCGACATCTCACCTCAAGCGTGCATTTATGCAAGCTGCACCCGCCAGCAGTATTAATGCTTGGAAAAAGGTATTGTCGCGTCGTGGTGGTGAGGTCGGCTACGGGTCTTGGCTGTGTGAAAACGCCAAGGCGCTTGAGCGCGATAGAAGAAGTTATTCGTCCAAGGCGGTTCTAGCGCTTAGGCTAGCACGTGGCTTCAACTTAGACGA
>NZ_LGHL01000042.1 GCF_001908205.1 Bradyrhizobium sp. NAS80.1 | reverse complement strand
AAATGTCGCGCTCCATGCGCAGCCGCTCGTTCTCTCGCTGCAAACGCGCGATCTCTGCCGCGTGGTCCGCCGACGGCAGCGTCGCCTGCGTTGTGGAGCGCCGCGTCGCCGCCGTCGGCTCCAGCCGGACCGCTCGCTGCTCCACCCACCGCCGCAGCACGGAATCGCGCAGACCAAGCTCCTTGGCCACAGATCCGATCGAGCGCCCGCTCGACGCTCTGAGATCAACCGCTTGCCGCTTGTAGTCCTTCGCAAACGACCGACGTTGACGCCCTTCCATCCGACACCTCCTGGCTCTTCGAGCCTACTACAGGTGTCCATCAATTCGGAGGAGGTTCAGACGAGCTATGCAAGATCGGCAGCAAGGCCAAAATGGTCGCTTGATCCATCACCTCCATCGCGCCTCCTGGCCGTTGGCCCGCATTTGTTTTCTCGATAGCGTAATCCTTCACGATGTTTGAGGGCTGCAGCCAACGACGACCTTCGACAAGATCGTTCTCGGCACCTTCGCCAGCTCCTGCAAGGTCACTTGTGAGAAGCGAAAACAAGAGAATTTTGGCCATCACCGCCTCCTACATCACAGCGCGACCACGAGCATAGTTCTCGTGTTCAGCAAACACGACCTCGCATTTTCCGCGGGTTGATTGAGTTCTTCCCCAAGCAGCTTCGAGGGCATTCCGAGCCATGATTTGAGATAAAGAGGCCGACGGTCTTGGCCTTGACGCTTTTGAGCGGCGATGCGAGCGCAGAAAAACTGCGCTTACGCCAGTTGCGTGTCGCCAAAGTTCGTCTAGCTGGCCCGAGATTTCCCGAGCGGCCCAAGAGCAACATCTCCGCAGGTCACCGTCCCGAACCAGTCAACTACCCACCCTGGCGATTGGTGGCGAGGACGGACACATGGCAATGATTGCGTACAAACGCCGCGCGGATCACACGTCAAGGGACTCAGGATGCACTATAGATCGCGCCGCGCCAGCGGATCTTATGGATTTTCAGACTTCGCACCTGGCTCTACCAAATTCGATCGAGGTACGATCTCGACTTTTATCGAAACCAATTGCTTTCGTTCTGACACGATCGCGGGGCGTCCAAGGCCGACGCTTGAAGCAGCGCGACGTATGTGGCGAGCCATTCTTCCGGAGGTTACCCGCCTTCCCGAACAAGCTGCCTTCTTCGGCTAGGATGCTACGCATAACCGAACTCCTCGCTCAATGCTGGAATAAAATGGGGCGGTTCGCGGCGCATTAGTAGCGGATACAACAAGGAGCGGCCTCGCCCCTCGCCATTAGCTCCACGAGCCAGGACCGCAAGAAAACAGCCCGCGACCGGCACGCACGTCGCCAACCAGTTTCATGGCGGGCTCGATGCTCTCCAAGCTAGGCACCTCGCTGAGAGAGATCGCTTGGATAGCTTCCTCTCAAGTGCCGCCCTGGCCCTTCACATGCGCCAAAACGACACAAAATCGATCAGGCTGGAGCACAATCCGTTGAAGGCAAGAAAAACGGATGCGGAGTTCACTATTCACGGTTGTTCTGCCGTAGCGATGTCGGCCCTATCAGGATCGGCTGCGGGGCTCGTTGTGAGCTTTCGTCCACGTTCGACGAAACGAGAACTTGCAATCGCCCTCTTGCTAGCAACAAGTCTTATTGCCGATTCGGCGCTGGCACACACTTTTGACGTGCTCAAGAAGAAACGACATCCCCAATGAGCTTACCAAAAGGAGGATACATCAAGAAACAGCTTCGCGAGCAACGCGCTTCAGCGATAGCTAGGCACTAGCTCGCACTATGCCTCCCGAAGCGCGACAGTGCGAATGAGGTTGTTATGAACAAGATTCGAAAGAAGGAGGCCCCCTTCGCAAAGTTCGAAAATCTCCGTGAAAAAGGTATGTGGCTCGTTATACCTGGTCCTGCCGATACGATTGATCAGGACAAAAGCGGCCGTAGATCGGCGCTGGCAGACGTTGGGATTGTCTATGTGGGTGGGACGGTAAATAGCCTCATTAACAATCAATTGCCAAATGCAGGCAGAACCAGAGTCGCCAATCAACTCTATATGGGACAGAATCCGACATTTTGGACTGTAAATTTCATGGTCGTGACATACGATCTGAGCCGCCTTGGAGTTCCCAATGGTCAGATCATCGTAGGAGCCGAGCAGCAATACTGGACATGGAGAGCGGGCGGGCCAGATAGGTTAAGAATCAACATCATTGCCTACTACCAGACGTTCTTTTCTAGCTCTGAGAACTGAGCCGCCATTGCCGTTATGCCACCGTGTCTGCTCGCGCGAACAAAATCAGGATCGATCATTCATGTGCTCAACTCCTATCGCCGCATCCACCGTCGCACGGCGCGCTGTCGATCTAAGCCATCACCCAAATGATTGACTAAGCGTACCCGCAATTCTTGAGCGGTCAGAGACGAAGCAGGTTTATGGCCCGGTCAACTACCCACCCTCGTAATTGATCTAGATAATGCAGCATGTCACCTATTGCTTGAGAAATACGCCAGTCGACAAATAGGCCGGTCATGACAAGGAATCGGCATGCAAGACCAATCCCCATCTGTCCTCGCCAATGATCTTAATCGATCCGCCGGTTCGTCTCTTGCGGAGATCCTGCGCGCTGAAATCTGTTCAAGCAAGGAGCTATCCTTCCTCATGGAACCCGTGACGTGCGGATAGCTTCTGTAGGGAAAGGATTTGCCGGCCAGTAGCAGACCAGTGCCGTCGCGCGAGGTTAGCAGGCCATTGGCATGACTTTCAATATACGGCGCACCTTTGAGAGTGATCGGCGTAGCCCCACTGAGGACCTGGAATTCCGACTCCCCCTCTCCCCACCAGCCATCGAGGACGAACTGATCAACATCCGACGCATCCAGGCCCCTGCTCCGCCAAGGCGACGACAACTGCATCGAGATTGTCGATGCTTTGATATCGCGGATTGTTGTCACGCTTCTCCTGCTCGACGCAAAAAACAAGTCGTCCGTCCTCGACAAGAGCGATTGATCCGTCATGCGTCAGCTTGATACCGCAGATGCGCATAGTGCCTCCATGTTACCCCCTGACAATTCGATCTGCAGACCGTCGCTGCCGCAAGCAGCGAGCAAGCAGACGCCCGCGAACGATCGACGCTTCGTCAGCGCTTCCTGAACCATCTCTGCATCCGCGGCATGACGCAAAGCGTTCGAGCGGCATCACGCGCAGGCGCGAGTACCAGATGCCCGCCTGGCGTGAGCGTACGCATCTAGGTTTGCGGATGCGCATCTCAGCCACGTCATGACCTAAGAGAGATCATCGACTCGCCCCGCCCCGGTCGATGTATTCTCAGGGCACGACGTTATCTCGATGAGCTGGTTGCAACTAAGGCGCCTCCCATTCTGCTTTCTCACGGGTAGCCACTGCATGGTTTGGGCCAGTGCGAACAAGAGGCATTTGGTCGCAATTTCTCGGCCCACTGTCTCGTATGCAGACATTCTGGCGACCTACTTACAGTGTGGTTTCGGACAGAGGCATGGAGTAGCTTACCGGATCAGTTTTCCAGCATCCGAAACTTGCGAAACGCGTTGACGCGGGCCATTGAAGGGTCCTTTGGCAAGGCCTGCCCTCAGCGCCGACGCCTCGTTGTCGCATAGTGTCCTCCCCAATGAGCATCTGCAGGATCGGAAGCAGCGCGTAGGTAGCGAAATCAACCCAAGAGGCTGTCCCCGTACCCGTCGCGCGATCCGGCTAGTAGCTGCGAGAGCGCTACGCATCCGGATCCAGACGCTTCGACGTCAGGAACGGCAGCTTGATCCGATCCGTCTTCTAGCCCATAGGATGCCGCAGCCTGCCCATTCGTGGTATGAATCGATAGCTCTTTCGCTTGTTTCATGCGATCGAGAACGCATGTACGATCATCGCGAGGGTGTTGCGGTTACTCCGACCAGGCCGTTTCGCCAGCGGTGCGGAACGACCAATCTTCGAGACGAATAAAAAGCAACAGATGCGACAGGCGATTTCGGGTTCGCCCTTGGGTAAAGCGACCAGAGCTCAAGCTTCGATATGCGATCCGACAACGGCAGATCGCGATCCAAGAATTCAAACCTGCTTTGCCGAGAACCTACTCTGATCGCAGCGACGAAGGGACCGATAAGTTTGAGCGAGAGCCACCCGCTTTTCCTACCTCTTCTTTGCGGAACACTCGCAACGGTCAGCTGGAGCATCGGCAGCGTTCTGTCCAAGGCCGCACTCTGCTGCATCGAACCGCTCTCGCTTCTGACAGGGCAGTTGGCAGTGAGTGCTGCAAGCCTGACCATACTATCGGTCTTGTCAGGTGCGCCGCCTCTCTTGAGCGATTGGCGTTCTGGCCTTCCCGGCATCCTGCAGCCGGCGCTTGCGTATGGTCTGTCGATCTTCGGGCTATCGATGCTGCCGGCATCAGTGGAGGCGATGGTCTGCGCGGTTGAACTGCCGATGGTCATACTCCTTGCGTGGTTGATGCTTGGCGAGGTCCCTAACCGTGCGATCGTCTTCCTATGTTTGTTGGCTTTTGCCGGGGTTGGCTTTTTGAGCTGGACCTCTGGCTCTGATCCTTCCGCAACGCCGGGACTGGGGGTCGCTCTCGTACTTGCCGGCGTGCTATTTGCCTCGCTCTACAACATAGCGGTCCGTGTGATGTCGCAAAGCGTGGATGCACTGCGCCTGACGACGGCGACCCAGATCGTTGCGTTTGCAGTGGTCGTATTTGCGTGGATTTGCGTTCGTCCATTGCCGATGCTCTCTGCGGTCATCGGAGATATTGTTCCGGTGGTCGGATCCGGATTGCTGCTCTTTTCGATCTCCTTCCTCCTCTACGGGATTGCGCTGCGGCGAATGAGCGCGACCGCCGCTCTGTTGCTACCACTCGTTCCCGTGTTTGCATCGATTTTCGCATCTATCTTTCTTCGGGAGACGCTGACCGCAGCACAGTGGCTTGGGGCCGTCGCGGTTTTTGTCTCGGCGCTTGGAATGCCCCTGGCTTTGCGTTCACAACCCCATGGCCCGGAAGCATGACCCTACTCCGCAGTGAGGAGAAAGCCTTGGACAGGGAGCTTGGCAATGCGCGCGCTGTCAACTCCGGAACGGGCGGTCGTGAGTTGCGCCGGCTGCAAGGAAGCGGCCTGGTCTCGGTTCAATGGATCGGCAATCAACGACATTACCAGACCAATCCCGATTCCCTGGTCTTCGGCGAACCGAAGAGCATTGTCCTGAAGACCGTGGAATAGTATTGGAAGCGCTCTGCGACCCCACCCCGACATAATACAAGCGGAGTTTGTCTTCGGTTCAGTCGCGAAAGGCTCGGACGCGCGCGAGCGATATCCATCTGATGGTGATCGGCGAACATCTCGATTACAGTGATCTGTACACGGCGTTGCAGGGCGCCGAGAGCAAGTTGCATCGCAAGGTAAACGGTTCGAAGACGACGCCGCGTAGCACAGGCGTCACTTCAGCTTAATCTGAACGTCACCACGGCAGAATGCCTACGGCAATGCTTAAGGCGCGCGACTTTGCGGTCGCGTTTCCTATCAAGATCGCCGACCAATGATCAGAACAAGAATTTCGCTGTTTATGAAGCTCTACTGTCATATTGAACGCGTCCTAGTCATTGTATTCGTTTTGAGCGCAGCTGAGCCACTGACTGCCGCCTCAAGAACGCATCATCGTTCCCAAACGTTTTGATACCATCAGGAGGCTGGGGCATGCTGGGCCCTTACCGTTAGATTAAAACTCTTTGAGGATTTTGCGCCATGTTACATCCAACCTTCTCAAGCCAAACTGCATGCTGTGCTGAGAGAAGCTCCGGAGGATGCCATCCAAATGGTGCCTGAAGCGAAGCGAACATCCTCATTGAAGGCTTGCCTCGCCGAGAAGGTTCTCACTCTGGCCGCGCAGGGTGAGAGGAATTCAACCATCCTAACTCGTCTCGCCGCACTGACAATGCAGAACTCCTGTCATGGCTGTTATGGATGTAAAGTAAAGTAGTCGCACAGGCGAAGCCCCCGCACCGCGAATTGATTAATTTGAACTGAAAAGGTCGGGGGCTTTCTGGCGTCACAGTAGCACGGCCGGTGATACGCTTTTCGCTGACGCGATGATAAATTCGCTCACTATGTCATGGCGTCTGTGTGGCCCAATAGCGGCGCCCACGCCGGGGCCACACTTATCGCTTATCAAATAGGCAGAACTTCCTTCGATCTGTAAACAGCCGCCACCACTGCCTCGCTGATCTCAGATGGTCGGTTGTCGAGCGCAGCAGATGATTGTCGCGGACCTGGAAATGTGTCCATGCCCGGTAAGCATCGCACTCACGCGCCAAAGATCGAGCACCATGGCCCCAACGCTAACGCCGAGGCGCACCACATTCCACTCCATGTCCTAGCTGCCAGTGAGGCCTTATCCGGTGACGACGTCTGGAGTGAGACCTTTGGTCGTACGTCCAGCCAACGAATCCATCAGCCTTGCAGCCCGGGCCCGGGAAACAAAGATGTCCGGTGCCCTTATGCACTTATGACGGTACTTGCATTCAGTTCTAGGGCAAAAACCACGCATCCCCGCAGCTAATTGTATCTGGCCTCCTGCCAAAACACAGCCGCATTTGGTTACCGCGCGAAACGAACATAGCGGTTATTCAACGAATTCCGGGCAGTAGCCCTCGCCAACGCGACCGTCGATATAACGTCTAGTCCGGCTCCATAGCTCCGAAGGCTGCCCGTCCGAGATCCGCCGGTCCGACGGGCACCACTTGCAATGAGCGAACCGTTGCAGTCGATCAAAGAAGTTCACCTCAAATATCACCTCACGAGGGCACGGCGTGCATCATCTGGAAACGACGGCTGACGTTACTTGCATGGTGTTGTAGTTCGCGAATGTCATTTTCGCGACATACGAGAGCGTGGATTAGAACACGACCGCGTCGTCTGCTCTAACCTGCATTACCGATTGTGCGGGCGCCATTGATGTAGGCGCTCGCACCAAGCGAGAGCAGTCGAATGTCGACGAGCTCACTCCGTCTTGGTCTCCCACGGCGAGCCAAATCGAAGACAATCAAAGCCGCTCCCCGCGCTTAGCTCCCGGAATGCTTGAAAGCAGGCTGATTCCCAATCAGGGACAGTTGTTCTGCTTGCACAAATCGATATAAAATGACTCTTCTTGACCTGAGATTCGGTCTCTGCTGCGGGCCGTTTGGAACGCAGTCATGCAGGCGCTGTAGCCTCCCGCCCCGTTCAAGCGAGTTGTCGCATTCAGGCGAGCGGCATAATTCTGCAGATTCACCTCACAGGCCTTCGGGAGCTGCCCTTTCGCGAGCTTCAGAGTATGACCATCCCTCTCATTCCAGTTGCCGGTCAGTTCTGATTTCCCTTCGCAGCTCCGCTTCGGTAGCCTGACCGTGAGGTGCAGCCCGAACTCTTTGTTGAAGGTCATATGAATGTCGGGATTGTTCTGCGTCAACTCGCAGACCCAAAGCTCGCTCGTGCTGAGGCGCTTGCAGAGTCCGGAGTTGACAGCGCTGCCGTAGAGCGTGAGCGCATCGCAAACCGGCACCGGCGGCGAGTCCTCGGCCTGCGTGTCTTTGGCGGGCCGGTCCGTCGCGAATGCCGTTCCGGCCAGCACGAGCCAACATGCCGCGGCTGCGGATAATCGCTGGATGGGACGAATGGGACCTCGTCCATGCGTCGTGTTCTGGTACATTTCATTTCTTTCAGTTGTGAACGTCTGAACTCTCTCGATCAGCCTCGCCGGTGCCACCCTGGCAAGCCTCGAAGGGCTCGAAACCTTTCTTGCCCAGGCCGGCCAGACCATCGCTGGTAAGTGTATCTCTCCGATCGGCTGCCATGCTTGTAGGCCGGTGATTCGGAGGGCGCGGCCTACCGGGCCCGCCGGGGTGAGCGGCGGGCCCTCTTCTCTTTGTCGGTGCGGCAGTGAGTCCATCATGAACTAGCGGCGGCCGTGGTCGCCGACGCCGTTTTTGCCGCTGATGGTGATGGGGCCGACGGTGATGGGGCCAATGGTGCCGCGGCCGCCCCCGGGCTCGATCGAGGCCTTAAGGTCCTCGATGGTAGGTCTCGGTGCACCGGCGTCGTCATAGATGTCCATCAGAGAACCTCCCGTATTTCCTGAAGAACGGTACCGAACCGTCGCGTCGACTTGGCGCAGTAGTCGATGTCCGCCGGCCGCTGAGGCTCAACCCAGATGCCGTATGCGTGCGACTGGGATAGCTGCTGCCGCGACCGCCCCATGATCTTGACGAACTTCTCGCGGGCGCTGTTAACACCCGCGAAAGCTCCGCGTCACGCCGGCGCTGCGGCGTCACGCGCTTTTTGTCCCAGCTCGTCAGTCGTCGTCGGAGAGCTTAACGATCCGGCTGGTGAGAACTTGGTCGATCTCTGAGCGATCGTCCGTGAGGACCTCATAGCCTGCTGGTTCCCCTACCTGGAAATCAGGCGAGCGAAAGGCCGGATTCTTCCAGGTAAAGGTGAACTCGCCAGCATCGATCGCGTAGTCCACAGTTCCGTTGATGCTACCAAAAAGCCCCGGATTTTCGAAGCAGAAGGTAAACTCGCCAGCATCGCTCTCGTAGCTCACCTTTCCCCGGACGCCGCCAAAAGGCGCCGAGGAGCGGGCGGTGAACGTAACCGTCTGGCCGGGGCGGATCACCGACTCGGGGCGGAAGGTCCAAACCCCCTGGTGGAGCGTCGAAGCACTCAGCTTCAACACTAGCCGCGTCTCGTTCTCGACCCTCCATTTTGTTTGACGGGTGAGAGTTGCCGGCGGAAAAGTCATCCAGTTGTGCACGGTCTCAGTCTCCACTTATAGCCCATACCGTTGCGGTGAGGCTCTTCGCCAACAGTTTTGCAACGAGCGTGCCAGCGCTGCCTAAACGCAAAACTGCATGCATGTGCAGTTGGATAAGCGCTCACCCAGCGTGACTCACTGTTGTTGCAAAGCTGACATTGGAGCTTCTGCGGAGAGCCCCTCCCTTCGACCTGTTCGAAACAACACAACGGCAAGCTACGCGTGACACGCACTCCGGATTTCAATGGTACGCGCGATGTGGTCCTTGGTGATCCCTGCATTGTTCGGGTTTAAACCCCCTATCGGATGGCCTCGATGAGATCGGCGGAATGAGTACATAGTCTTCCGTAGCAGCCGTCATCGCTGCCGCTGATTAGGATCGCGGTCGCGCATTCTTGGCCAAGCAGAGACCGCGCCGACGTGCCCACCACGCGGCGCTTTGTCGGCCCGCGTGGCCGGGAAACGGCCCCTGGCGAGGCTAGTCCGGGGCGTTTGCAACTCACATTTGAAATTCGGCGTTGTACCCGAGCCAACGTAAATAAGCCTCCGCCGTTTGTAGAGACGCGGCCGCGGGAGGGGGCAAATCACAACCGGCACGTCCACGTCTTTCAGACGAGGGGAAAATTCGACTCGATATCCCCGGCCAGACCGCGCACGTCAATGCATGCAGTCTGGCCAGTGGAGAAGGCTCCCGTGGAACGGTATCCACCAGCATCCGGGACGAAAATATACGTATCGTTTTCCGCCGTAAGATTGCGCACACAAACCTCTTCTACTAAGGGGCGGTGACGCGTTGGTTCGTACGTCGTTTCCTCTCCCCGTGCAGATGCCGGTTGGACATGGCACAACAAGCTCAATCCAACCCTAAGGATTGCGGCACCTCGACGGGGAATGTCCCGACTGCTGTTGAACTACGTCGGGCCGACGTTGCCGGAATGAATGTTACGCGGCCCTCGTGACGTGGACAACGGGCTTGTGGTGAGCTTGAAGGGCCGCATGCAGAACCGATAATTGCTTATGCGCCTTCAATCGTCGGAAGCCCTTGTTGGCCTCGATCATGCCGGCCGCGACCCATCGCAAGGCCATACCAGCATCCCGCCAGCGTTTGACGTTGCGCGTGACGCGGCGAATGGTGCCCATCATGTTCTCGGCGATGTTGGTACAGGCGAGCGATCGACGAAGCTCCTTCGGCAGCTTCAACCGGACGACAGTCAGGATTTCATCGAGGCCTTCGAGGATGCTCGCCGCTACGCCGGGCCATTGCTGGTTGAGTCGACGCGCGAGATTGCGGATCAATTTTTCAGCCTTGTCGGCGTCATCGAGCTCCCAGGCCTGGCGCAGCACCCGACGGGTGGCCGCATGATGCTCTTTCGGCAGGCGTTCCATGATGTTGCGCGCCTTGTGGATCTGGCAGCGCTGGATCGCAGCGGCCGAACCGAAGGTGCGGCGGATCGCCTTCGACAACGCCTTCGCGCCGTCGACGATGAACAGTCTTGGCACCGTCGGGTCGAGCCCGCGCGAGACCAGGTTGTCCAGCAGGGCCTGAACCGTTGCGGCGTTCTCGGTCGCCCCTTCCACCAGCGCCAGCGGGTGCTTGTTGCCTTCGCCATCAACCGCGATCGCGGCGACTAGCACGAGATCGCCGCCGAGATGCAGCCCGTCGATTTGGACCACCAGAAGATCGAGCACGGACAGATCGGTAGCCATGAAGTCGGCCAGCCGCGCCGTCGACAGCGCTACGAACCTCCGCGAGGCCGCCGACTTCGAAACCCCCGATCCGGGCGGTGCCGGCACGTCACCCTCGGGCAGCCGGACAGCGCGGCCGAACCGGCGCGTCGACACATTGATCAGCATCAGGTTCATCGCCCAGCGACCAAGCCAGTCCTCCTGCGCCGCCGTTTCCCAGCTCGGGATCGTGACCTCGCGGCCGTCCACGCCCCGGACCCGCGGGCGCTCGACCTCGATCTTGCCGCCGTGGAAACCGATCCGTCCCCGCGTTCGGCCCCAACGGTGCGCCCGCCCCGCCGCATCGCGACCGTGGCGCGGCCCGCAGGCCGCCGTGACTTCCGCCTCCATCATCGTGCCGAGCGCCTCGATCCCTGCCGCAAGGCAGAACCGATCGAAGCTCGCCCGCACTTCGGCAAACGCTTCGTCCACAGCCCCAGTCGCCGGCGAACCGGCCGGTGTGATATCTCTCGTCATGGCGTTGCTCTCCTTTGTGGAATCAGCACCCCGAGCCTACCGGCTCAAGGTGGGCAACGCCGACCTCTTCAGATACTCAACAGAACCCGGGACATCCCCGCACTTCACTGCGGATACCATACCACGATGCGCGTTAATGACTGGACTGGAGGTAGTAAACCGTGATGAAAGCAAGAGCGACAACAACGTTGCGGCCTGGAAAGCCCTCGCTCGCGGCACCTGACGATGATCCATATCGGTGGTTGGAGCAGATCGACGCGCGCGGGCGCTAAGATTTATCAAGCGGCAGAATTACAGGACGCTGCAGACGTTTGGCGGAGCGGCATTCGAGCGGGAGCGCCACGCGCTAGCCTCGATTTACAATGGATCAGACAATTTACCCTGTATTAGCCGCCGCGGCGGTTATCTCTACAATCTCTGAAGGACGCCAACAATCCGCGCGGCCGAGCGACGCAGCCGCCTTGCGGCCTCATCTCAAGGCCACTCATCTTCAGCGAACGACAGTGCTGTATGAACCTGGCGACATGATCAAAACCGTTTTACTTTCCAATGAATTCTGTCGTGTCTCTCATTGCCAGACTTGCGAACGGCGAAAAGGCTGATGCCGCCATCGTGGGTAGGGATTGCGCCATTGACATGCTATCCGCATTGGATGGAAGAGTTGCGGTGAGCCGCGCCGTGGTCCAATTGAGCGGCGATGCCATGGTCTGTGATCCGGCTGCGTTCAGGGGCGCGGTGTTGTAATCAGAGAGCCTGATTTCCGAGATCATGCGACATGAGCAGGCCTGTTTGCACAAGCGCAGCAATCATCGGCGTGCATGGCGCATCACGAAATTGATGCTCGGCTTTGCCGCTGGTTGTTGCGCGCCCTCGATTTGTCCGGAAGCGAGCATCTCCCTCTGACCGAATGTGTCTACGAGTGCCGCGAAACGACCAAAGAGCACTATCGTTATCGAGCGATGTTAATAATGTACTTTCCACCAGCCCCGTTGGGCTGATTGCAATCGCCAGTGTTCGGCCGGTGATGGCGGAATCGGCGAACCAGGAATTCAAGGGACAGCCTCGAGCCGCGTAGGATGCGACACCATTCCTCTCCCTACAGGACAATTGCCGACTGCGGGGGACGTGCGCGTGTCGGGAGAGCGCGCGTCGGCTGCAGGCGTCTACCTCCCTGCATCAACGGAACCTTACACTCGTTCCACTTCTCTCGGCGATAATGGGCTCGAGCTGCCATACGTCCTTCTTGCCAGCAGCTACGCTGTGTCTATGTTAGCTCTTGTTGGTCAATCAACTGCAGCCTCGCGGATGGCCATCTCATCCGGTAGGTTCAGCTGAAGTGGTTGTGGCTGGGCAGGGTACGTGCATGATCAGCGCTCAAATATACAGTTCGAGCACGTCATAGGCATCGAATCCATCAGAACCGAAACGTCAAAGGAAATGTCATCGCCAAGAGGCGCTCAAATGCAGAGCGTTGTCCAAGCAGATGCTTCTCAATGACATTTCGATCCGCATCAGGCAACTCCGTTCGAAGCAACTTACGACAACGCCAAATGTCGTTCCGGACCGATCTAATCTCACTCAATCTATCATCAATCGAAGTCATTCCGATGCCGATGTCGTTTACGGCCCGCCCTTGAAAAATAGCCGACATCGATACCTTAGTAGGCGGTCGCTCTGTCAAGCTGTGCTCGATACCAATTCGCCATGCGTTTGAAAGCCTGCAATATCGCTGCCAATCGCGCGAGGGATATGGTGGATGGTTCAGTGCAGAGGCGTTCAATAACCAATAATCGGCTTCTTTCCGCATGTGTGACAGAAGTTGCCGTCGATCACGGCGTTTACCTGCGCTGTTGCCATGTTCATTGCGGAATTCCTGCATCTCCAAGGTCTCTGCCAACATCTTAGTTGGCTGGCTTAGATAACCTTCCCACACGCCAAACCCGGCGATGTCTGATCTCCAACTCTCGCGAACTGAGCGGCGCTAAATCGAACACCGGTATTGGCCTCCTCCGAAACCGCAAGGGCGAGGCTCTGCATACCGCTACGTACCTATTGAGTGCCGCGGTTCGCCCGTGTGCCCTAACAATGCGCGGAACGAGCTGCTTCGATGGACGCGCAGTATGCGATCAATGTGGCGATCCTCACGAACCACGACGTAAAAGTCTAAAAATTCGGAACGAAGAGACTTGAATCATACGTAGCGTAAGGTTGTACGGTTCAGCGGTTCATTGTCGAACTGAGACATTGTCGGCCTCATGATGTCGGCATAACGTGTTTGCGATCAGCGGAAGATATGACGATGGAAGAACTTCTTATTCTCGCCTTTGTCGCTCTCGCAGGCTTTGGAGCAGGCTACGCCGTGCGTAGTTGGCGTTCTCGCAGGCGGCGTCAGAGCGCTCGACTACACAGCGCTTGCTATCGCTCGCCTCCTACTGAGCGCCCCACTCAAGCCTCCGGACGGCGTGCGTTTTGATACGATCTACCGGAGAAACATGCTCGACCGGCATAGGCTCAGCCTGTAAGTCGCGTCGGCCCAGTGTAATGTTACAAGGCCAGGCGCCCACACCCAGCCCTAAACGATCGCACGCCACTGGCAATCCGTCGAAGGCGGGACGGCTGTGGGCATACGATGCGCATTGCCCGCCAAAAGCGGTATTGTGTCCCTCAATCGCAGACGGGCCGTAAGTCCGATGACCGCCATGGACGGGACCCGCGCGCGGCCATTTCAAGGCAGTACGCCTGCGCCATGCCGATCCTTGGTCAAGCAAGGCGCGGCACAATCCGACGATTGGCACGCAGATTGCCAGGCTGGAGAGCTAGGCCCTTCCACAAAATGAGCTGTCGCAGCCAGCCGCCCTCGCAGTTCCGGAGGCTTGCCCTTGATTCCAATTAACGCAACTCCAACGCTGCTTATGTCCGTAGATTCAGAAGCGACGAACATAACTTTAGCGGTCGGCGCGAACTACCCGCTACTCACCAGAGAGACGCTTGCACCGTTCAACGAGAGGAGCGGGCGCGGGGCTGTGGGGCGCTTTGGCGCACGTCGATGGTTTTACACCTTTCTCTCTCCTCTCTCCTCCTCCTGTCAACATCAACTGTGCAAGCCATGAACACATCGGTCGAATACGGCCAAGAAAGCCGCTTCCCCTGTCCGATAGGCCACGGCGTACAGAACTCCACCGCCAAGCCCGTCAATAAAGGGGAGGCGCCTCGCATAAGGCTGGACTTCTGCGATTTTCTCCCTGCCGCGCCTAGTGGCGCCGCGTCGAAGATGTCGCGCTCGACCGAGACAAGCTGGCTTGCCATCGGCACGGTGGGTTTCGCGCTTGCGGTCATCTTCCTCGTGATCTTGATCGAGACGTTCAGCGCAAGAAAGTGAGAATAGCAGAACTGAGCCGTTTTGAGATCGGCTTCAGCGGTTGCTCACGCCAGCACCTACAATGATCTGCAATTCAGCGTGCCGGCCAAGGTATGACTGCGATCTTCGGCGCGTCCGACCGCAGCGTGTCCGTGCGTTGTCACTTGCGTAAGCGTCGTTCCGCTCCCACCTTCTCGCGGCACACGGGATAGGCGAGTTTCACGATCTCTTTGAAGGGATCGGCTTGTGTCTATGCTTGACCATACGCTTAAGTCGGACGTGACGGCGCGCCGGCTGGAAGTGATCACGGAGACGGGACGCC
>NZ_LGHL01000412.1 GCF_001908205.1 Bradyrhizobium sp. NAS80.1 | reverse complement strand
CGCATGAGTCCGGAAATGGCCCTTTGCGACATATTGCGGTGCCACGCCGTTTCGGTCGCAAGCGGGACGAAGCGGACATCGGATGTCGCTCATGATCGGTGGGGGTCGTCGCGAATGACCCTGGCTGTGTAAAAACGCGAATGATCGAGACACGGCTAGAATTACATTCTTCAGTTCGTCGTCTAAGTTGAAGCCGCGTGCGAGCTTAAGGGCTAGAACCGCCTTGAACGAATAACTTCTTCTATCGCGCTCAAGCGCCTTGGCGTTTTCGCACAGCCAAGACCCTTTGCAGATGTTGGTCGTGCATACGATGATGCCCGTCGGACACGTTCAAGAAGAGGCTGGTGAAACCGACCTCGCGGAGGCTTGGAAGCAGGAATCCAGACTAAGTCGCACCAGGGACCTAGAATCACAATCAGCAGCTATGCACAGGAAGAACACGACTGATGCCCGGAGATACGACCATACCCGAAGAGCTCAAAAGTCTCCGTACCAGCATTGATAACATCGATGCAGCGTTGGTTTACATGTTGGCGGAACGCTTCAAATGCACGCGCCTCGTTGGCAAGCTCAAGGCGTCGTCGGGATTGCCGGCAGCAGATCCAACTCGAGAGGTTGCGCAGATTGCACGACTGCGACGTCTTGCGGAAGCCGCCAATCTCGATCCAGTTTTTGCTGAAAAGTTTCTCAAGTTCATAATTGAGGAGGTGATACGGCATCATAACGCTGTTCGACAGTGACCTCGCGCGACCTTGATGCAGCATTGGCATGTCGGCCCGCCAGGGGGACGGCGAGCGCGATTTCGGGTCTCCCGTCGCGCTTTAGCGATCCCGAAGGAGTGCGCACGAAAGTCACAGGTCCGGTCATGGCCCATCGCGACCTATTGCACCGCCACACGACCCCAGTCGGTAACAGGGCATAGCGGAAATTGCCAGTTCGCCGTCCATCGCAGATGGACGACGATCATGACCCACAAGAGACATCCGTCGCCCCAACGGCAGCGGAACTTGATCATAACCCGGGAGAATTTCTCGACCGACAACGGGAGGCGAGCTTCATCAGCTGACCAACATCTACGGTGCGTCCGTTTCCCTTCTATGCCGATTGCAATTTGAGCAATTTCCGGGAACTTATCGCACGCGATCAGCACACCGAGGGAGACTTACGCCATGGCCTTTTCGCTATACGACGCGACCGTCGCAAACTACCTTCAGATTCTAGGCGCCGTCGGCGGCTTTCTTGAGAAGAGCCTCATGCATTTCCAGGAAAAGGGCATTGATCCGGCCGAAATCGTCCAGTCGCGCCTTACGCATGACATGCAGCCGCTCCGTTTCCAGATCGTCTCGGTCGCACATCATTCACGCGGTGCGATGGAAGCGGCGAAGAGCGGTGTGTTCACCCCGCCGTCTGCTAAACCAGACCTCGACTATGCGGCCCTTCAGGCACTGGTGACGGAGGCGCGCGATGAGCTTTCCGTCCTACGGCCAGAGGCTGTCAATACGCTCCTCGGCAACGACGTAACCTTCAGGGTCGGCGACCGCGCGCTCCCGTTCACGGCGGAAGGCTTTCTGATGTCGTTCTCGCTGCCGAACTTCTTTTTCCATGCGACCACAGCTTACGACATTCTCCGCCACAAGGGCGCGCCGCTTGGAAAACG
>NZ_LGHL01000411.1 GCF_001908205.1 Bradyrhizobium sp. NAS80.1 | reverse complement strand
GGCCGCACCTTTGTCCGGTTTGAAGACCTTGCTCTAGTTTTATTGTGCCGATCCATTGCTGAGCTGCACCACTTCTGCAGCGCTCTGTTTGCGGAGGTCGCCACGACATGAACCGGCCGGCACGGAAGCCGTTGCGGCGGCGCTTTTTGGTAGCGCTTGGCCATGCGATTCACGTGACGTGGCCGGTGTTGTCTGTACTTCTGGCAATTCAGCTTGCGTTGGGATTGCTGATTGGTTTTGTTGAGGGCTGGCCTCTCGGGGATGCGGTCTATTTTACTTTCATTACCGGCCTCACGATTGGTTACGGTGATCTCGTCCCGAAGCAAGCGTTGTCGCGCGCGCTTGCGATCGGAATTGGCTTTCTCGGGCTGTTTGTCACGGGTGTCATAGCGGCAATTGCGGTCCACGCCATGCTCTCAGCGCTAACCGATAGCGGGAGTGACGGTGAGCGATGCTAGTATCGACGAGGTGATCGAGTAAGCATGCTGCTTGCGCACTGCATAAGTCGGGTTGTGGCCCTTCGCAACATATTGCGCCGCCGCGCGAGCTTGGTCGTTAACGAGACAAAGCGGACATCAACCAGCCGACAATCTCCAGCAAGTCCGTCGAAAATGACCCGAAGGCGACATCAGTTTTCGGGACGGCTTGCTGAAACAGCACAGGCGTTGCCTCTCCGGTTTAAAGCCCGCTAAACCAGTTGTAACCCTGATCCTCCCAGTAACCGCCGGTGTAGTTGTTGAGCACCGCAAGCCCGATGACGTGCTTTGGATTTTTGAAGCCGAGCTTGGTCGGAATGCGCAGGCGCATCGGAAAACCGTATTTCGGCGGCAGGACCTCACCATCGTACTTGAAGGTCATCTGCGTCTGCGGATGCAGCGCCGTGGCCGTATCGATGGAGCTCGAATAGCCTTCGGCGCAGGTGAAATGCACGTACTTTGCCCGCGTATCGGCGCCAATCCGGCGGAGAAATTCGCGGAGCGGCGTTCCCGTCCATTTTCCAATCGCACTCCAGCCCTCGACGCACACAAGGCGGGTGATCTGTGTCTCCTGGGGCAGCGCGTACAGCCGATCGAGCGTCCACGGCCGTTTGTCGTCGACCAAACCGTCGATCAAGAGTTTGTA
>NZ_LGHL01000410.1 GCF_001908205.1 Bradyrhizobium sp. NAS80.1 | reverse complement strand
AAATCGGGATGGGATCCTTGCCCAAGGAAATCATCGAACGCGGAATTCCAAATGGCAAGGTGATCGCAGCAACGACCCCGGTCGATTCGCTCATCGTCGCTGGCGTGTCGAACTGGGGCGGGTACGGGCTCCTTGCTGCCATGGCCTGCACGAAGCCGGCGTTGCGGGATGTTCTCCTGCGCTATTTCAATCGGGATATGGATCACCGGTTCCTTTCGGCGGCGGTGAAAACCGAGCAGGCGGTCGATGACAGCCGGGTCGATAATCCCGGGCGACCGCAGATGAGTGTCGACAGCATCCCCTGGGAGCAGCACGCGGCACTTCTTGAGGAGATCTCCGCCGTGGTGGCGTCGCAGGCGCGCTGATCGAGCATGTCCGAGACGGGTCACGACCGCCAAAATTCACGTGAGCATACTGGGCCCGCTTTCGGCCGAACAGGTCGCCGCTCCAGGCTCACCAGGCGCTTCGCCGTCGTTTTTCCTTGGAAGCTTCGCGAAGCTTAACAGACCCTCCACAGGGCCCTCAGCCTGCGCGGGCGCCGTTCGGAACCGACTTCTCTCATCGGCATAACCGGCATCGAACAGTAGACCTTCGGAAATCTCGCCCGCCACCTTTCGCGGCGCGAGGTTCACGATAAGCGGCGCCTGCCGGCTCTCAATCTCCTTTGGAGATGGACGCTCCTTTTTCAGGCCGATGAGAATGGAGCGCGCGTGGTCGCCGAAATCGACACGCAGCCGCACGAGCTTCTCCGAATGCGCCACGTCCTCGACAGCGAGATTGGTCCCGACGCCGACGTCAATCTGGTCGATGTCCGAGGTCGAGATGAGGGATTTGATGGGCTCCGGATTCATGTTCCACTCCTTGCTGAGGCTCGGTCGATCGCGTCAAACTCGGTCTCACTCAAGCGCCAACCGAGTGCATCGAGATTGGCCCTCGCGTGATGAGGCTTGGTCGCGCCGGGGATGGGAATCACGTGGCTGTCGCGCGCCAACAGCCAGTTTAGGGCGACCTGGCTGATGCTGGCCTCGTGCGCGCGGGCAATATCGGCGAGACACGTCAGCAGCGCTTTCGTGCCCATGCTGTCCGATGGCTGCGTGAGGCGGCCGGACGCAAGGGGAAAATACGCGACCAGTGCTACATCGAGCTCACGGCAGGCTTCGAATACGCCACTTGTTTCCGCTGCTCGTCGGAGCAGGCTGTAGTTGACCTGATTGGCGGCGAGCGGAACGCCGGCCCTTGCGAGGTGATCGGCGATGCGGCGCATCTGGTCCGCGTTGAAATTTGCCACGCCGACCGCGCGTGCCCTGCCGGACTTCACCGCTTCGATGAGGCCTTCGGCGAACACTCCCACGTCGATCAAGGGCAGCGGATAATGGACATAGTAGAGATCGATTGTCTTGAGGCCAAGGCGCGCGAGCGAACCGTCAAGCGCGCTCATCAGGCGGCGCGGAGAGGTTCGGCCCGGAAAGGGAAGGAATTTCGATGCTATCACCGCGCGGGTGGGACCGGCGCGCAAGCAGTCACCCACGACGCGCTCCGAAAAATAGATCTCAGCCGTGTCGATCATGCACGGGCCGGCATCTTGAATGGTCCTGTAAGTTTCCAACACGGCCCCCCGATCGGCACGCCGCCATTTGTTCGTGCCGATGCCCAAGGGCAGCACATGGATGCCGGTTCGACCCAACGGGCGCGTATCATGATCTGCGGGCATCGCTGGACCTCTCACAAGGCGAAAGCGCCGTTTGCTGTTGGTATGATGACAATGGCGATTCAAGCTTACGCCATAGCCACTACGGCCGCATCTGCCGAGTCGGTCGGTAGTTCAAGGGAATCCAGACTGCGCATTGGCCTAACGATGGACGATCCTGGCCGCTCGCGCGGTCGAGGTCGGTTCAACCTAGAGCGGTTGCTCTTCAGATCCCGCAGGTGGGAGGCCAAGATAACGGCTCGGTCTTATGCGTCCTTCCATTTGATCGAGCAGCCGATAGACGCCTTTTGGTCAGCCGGCGCCACACCGGTGGTCGCAATCGCACGCATGGCCTCGACAAGCTCTTGGGGCGCTCCCGCGCGAGGCGGAGTTGTGCGGCCTTCGTCGAGCCGGCCGCGATACTTGAGCTTGCGGTCGGCATTGTAACCGAAGAAGTCCGGCGTGCAGACCGCTCCATACGCCCGTGCGACTGTCTGCGTCTCATCGTGAAGATAGGGAAACGAGAAATCATGAGCCTTCGCGAAACGCTTCATATTCTCAAACGAGTCTTCGGGGTAGCTCGCAGCATCGTTCGAGCAAATCGCCGCAAAGCCGACGCCCTCCGACATCAGCACGCGGGCGTCCGGACCATGCGGTCGATCACCGCTTTGACGTATGGGCAATGGTTGCAGATGAAGACGACGACCGTGCCTTTTTCGCCCGCAACGTCGTCCAGTGCGTAAGTCTTGCCGTCGGTGGCCGGAAGCCGAAATTCCGCCGCCAGCGTATCGAGAACGACTCGTGTAGCTGTTGCCGCCAT
>NZ_LGHL01000409.1 GCF_001908205.1 Bradyrhizobium sp. NAS80.1 | reverse complement strand
GCTAGGGACGCGATCTACAACTTTTGCTTCTGTCTCTTCACTTTCACAGTTGTGAAATTCAGGCCGTCGCTGCTCGACGCGTTGGTGACGGCTTGAAACTGCCGGAGAAACATGTCCGCCGACGACACTGGAGAACGTCGATGATCAGGAATGCTCACTCAAATCGAGCGGCTTCAACCTACTCGGCGAAGCCGGAAGACCCGTTGAGCGTCAGCACCTCGCTCCGTCCGGGATATTCACATCCTCGTTGATCGCTGAGCGTCGCCGGCCGACGATCCTGATCCGAGACTTGCACCCCGCGAAGTACCGCTGCGGCGCCGATACCAACGCCGTCACCGCTGATAACAGCGACCCAGGTCGTCTCCTGAACTTCAAGAACAAAGGTCAAAGCTTGCCTGTAGACCAGGTGGCGGAAGACGATCCCAACTTGGGAGCGGGCAAGTCCCATGACATTGGAATGCCTTCGATCGAGGCAGGCGGACGAACACGACGCGCCGGTCCCCAGCCGGTATGCTCGATCGCTTCGGACCAATCGGTGGGCTGCTCAGGCGCGAGCGGCGTTGCTTCGGTCGGTTGGCTGCCCCCCGAAACCAGCAGCCACGCCGTTCGCGCGAGCGATGCGCGCGTCTCGCTGCCCCGTCCCGTATGCAGCCGCTCAACCAATCCGCGAATGGCCGCGGCCGCCATCAGATAACCGGTGGTGTGGTCGACGGACTGTCCGGGCAATGGTGTTGGGCGGTCGCGTCCCATCGCGCGCATTCCAGCGTCTGCGATTCCCGTGCTCATCTGGATCAGGCTGTCGAAGCCGCGACGTCCACACCAGGGGCCGGTCCAGCCATAGGCGTCCAGGCAGACGTCGACCAGGCCAGGATTGAGTTCGCGGCGACGCACGGCGTTCAGCCCGAGACGAGCGAGCGCATCAGGACGATAGCCATGAACCAGCACGTCTGCTTGCGTGAGCAGCCGCTCCAATGTCAGCCTGTCATCCGCCTTCTTCAGATCGAGACGCGCACAGCGTTTACCCAGCACCACCTCCGGCACGGAGCCGGGCTCCTCCCAGCCATAGGGGTCGATGCGCAGGACCTCGGCGCCGAACGCCGCGAGGAATCGCGTTGCAACCGGACCGGCGAGAATGCGTGTCAGATCCAGCACACGGATTCCTTGCAGCGGTCGGTTCGCCAGCCACGGCCATCGCGGCTGGCTGCCGCCCGCGGTGGTCGCGCGGTGCAGCAGCGGCTCGGCGTTGACGGCTCGCCCCTGCGGATGATCGGCCCATTCGGCAAGCATGCGCATGGTGGCCGCGCAGCCGTTGTTGGCGATGATGGCCGTCTCAAGAGCCACGGCCTCCCACTTGGCCACTGCCCGCGCCACCGCCTCGCGATCGACCGGCGTCTTCAGCACGGACATGGCGGCATCGCGGTGATGTGGCGCATTCGTGTGCAGCCGGATCCAGCCGTCCGCCGCCTGGTAGTCGCCAGCCACCGCATCCCACTGCGGCGGCATCGACCATCCCTGCGGCCGCAGTGACGTGAGAAACCAGAACGAGGCGAGCCGGCGATCGATCTGCACCAAGGGGAACGCGCCCGTCCGCAGGGACGCCAGTTCCGCGACGGCGAGACTTGCGGCGCCGATCGCGGCGGTGGCGAGATCGGTGACATAGAGCGCAGAGGGCAGCGCGCCTGTGCCGGTCATCGCCAGATGGCGCAGGTGAACGGGATTGCCGCCGACGGCCTCCCAGATCTCACGCAGAAAGCGCGCTGCGGGGCCGGCGGCGATTGAGTCGAGGGACAACGGAGATGTGTCAGCAAGCATGTGAACCTCGGTGTATCGTGATTGTTCAGTGGCGATGGCTTTGGTCTCGAATGTGCGTGTTTCAATCTGAGTCTGCGGATGGAACCCAGACACGGCCATCGAACAAACGGCGCGCGGTGCGATAGAACGAGCCTGATCGCGCGTCCCAGGTGCTGGCGGATTGCACGACGTCGGCGTCTACCGTGAGAACGCCCGACGGCATTCCGAACCGGAGCGCGCCACGCGCCGTCCGGCGCGACAGGGCGTCCGCCGCAACCGTGCCCGAAATGCGCGCGG
>NZ_LGHL01000041.1 GCF_001908205.1 Bradyrhizobium sp. NAS80.1 | reverse complement strand
CCGGTGTGAACTGTTCGCGAGAGCCAGTAACTGGCAATCTCAGGCGGCCTCCGTCGATGCGGCCGGCATGCCGCCGCGGCAAGCGAGGCAGAAAGCCGCGAATGCCAGCGCGGCCCGCGGATCATTGCCATTCGACGGCGGTACGAAAGCGAGCGACACTTGAGCATGCTTACGGCCGCCGAGCAGGCTGGCATCGACACCGTCGACCAGCGCCTTCCGATCGTTCTCCGCAAGGAGCGACGGCCAGCCGGAGATGGCGACGCCGTGACAGGGCTTGACGTTCAGCGTATTGCCGATCGCGAGGCCAAGGCGATACAGGCGATGCCGCAGTTCCTGCCGCACGCGCGAGGATATCGGGATCGCGCCCCCCCAATCGCTTCCACGCTGGAGCAGCTCCGGCTCGAGCACGCCGAGCAGCTCGGCCAGCGCCGGCAACGACGTATAGGCTTCGACGCAACCGTGATGACCGCAGCGGCAGCGCGGTCCGTCGGCTCCGAACACCATGTGGCCGAGCTCCACCGGCTGGAGGGCGTCGTCCTCGATGGGATCGTCCATCCAGGCCCCGGCAACGCCCTGGCCAACGAAGACGAACAGGTGCGCGCCGCTGAACGGGTAGTTTTCCGTACGGCAACGATGAAACGTGGCATGCGCCACCACCGAATTGGTGAACTCGACCGTTACGTCGGCAAACATCTCGCCGAGCAGACCTCGAACGCGGCTGATGTCACAGGGAATGATCGGATTGCCAAACTCGCTCAAGCGGCCGAGGCCCGGAACGGAAACGCCGATTTGCGCAAGCCTGACGCGGCGCCGCCGCGTCCAGTCGCGCAGCAATGTCAGCGCTTCGCGAAACACCCGGCCGACGGACTCGACGGTCGGTTTTGCCGGCAGCGGCACACGCTCGGTGTAATGCAGCTCGCCGGTCAGGCCGCCGACGCCGACGCTGAGCCATTGACCCGTCAGCTCCAGGCCCGCGAGCGCCACCGAGCCATCGAGCGACACGAGTCCCGTCGGACCACCAACATAAGGCGCAGGCTGCCGCACTTCCTCGATCAGGCCTTCGGCCTTCAGATCGAACAGGATGCGCGACAGGCTCGCCTCGGACAGGCGCACGGACTTGGCCAGGGGCGGCCGAAACGAGCCGCCCGACTGAAGCAGATGAGTCAAAATGGCAGCGCGCGTCTGCCGCCGACTTCTCGGCTGCTCCGGCATTTCCATCCCTGTCGTCATTCTTACTTAGTGTAAGAATTTGCGCGCGGAGGGTTTCGGCTGTCAAGCGTTCGCCGGCCCCGGAGGGAGACTTGTTGTTGTGCGCGGCAGCAAAAATGAGTGCGTGGACTCGTTCGACGCTTCCCGCTGATTGATCTGTGGGTAGAGTATGCTGGCGCGGAATTCTGCGCGTGACGATTGAGTCCAGCCCAAGGGACTAGCACCTTGCGCTATCTCTTCCAGGACTATGAGTTCGACACCGAACGGCGCGAATTGCGGCGCGGGGCAGAGATTGTCTCCGTCGCGCCGCAGGTGTTCGACCTTCTCGATCATTTGATCCGGAACAGGGAGCGCGTGGTCAGCAAGGACGACCTCATCAACACGATCTGGAAGGGGCGGAGCGTGTCGGATGCAGCGCTCACGACGCGCCTGAACGTCGCCCGGACTGCAATCGGAGATTCCGGGGAGGCGCAGCGCCTGATCAAGACGTTCCCGCGCAAAGGATTCCGCTTCGTCGGACACGTGCAGGAAGTCCGGGATACCGCCGATGGAGCGGCTGGCAGTGGTCCCGGCCAATCGCCCAAACACGTCCTGACACCTCCCGATAAACCCTCGATTGCGGTGCTGCCGTTCCAAAACATGTCAGGTGACCGGGAACAGGATTATTTCGCGGACGGGATGTCGGAGAACATCATCACGGCATTGTCGCGGTTCAGGTCGTTGTTCGTAATAGCCCGCAATTCGAGCTTCACCTACAAGGGCAGAGCGGTCGACATCAAGCAGGTCGGCCGCGAACTGGGTGTACGTTATGTGGTCGAAGGCAGCGTGCGCAGGGCTGGCCGCCGCGTGCGCATTACGGGGCAGTTGATCGAAGCGGCGACCAACGTCCATTTGTGGGCGGACCAGTTCGACGGCGAGCTTGACGATGTATTTGATCTTCAGGATCGCGTCACCGAACGCATCGCCGTGACCGTGGATATGCGGCTCCAATCCGAGCAAGGCGTTCTCGCGCAACGAAAGCCGACGGACAAGCTCGACGCCTATGATTACGTCCTGCGGGCCAACGCCGTGTGGCGGCACGGCGATCGGGAGGCAAACGAGGAAGCGCTGCGCCTCGCCTACAAGGCGATCGAGCTCGATCCTCGTTATGGTGGCGCCTATGCGCGCGCCGCTCTCTGCATCAACGCAAAGAAGCATCCCCACTGGATGGTCGATCCTCAGCAGGAAACGGCCGAGGCGATGAGGTTGGCCCGGCTTGCCATCACCTTCGGAAGTGATGACGAGGCTGCGCTTGCGGCGGCCGCGTTGGTGTTCGGCTACCTGGCCGGTGAACTGGATGCCGCGGCGTCACTGATCGATCAGGCGGTCGAGCTCAATCCGAATTCCGCATTCGCGTGGAGCGTCAGCGGTTGGCTGAGACTCTACATGGGAGCCCACGAGCTCGCGATCGAGCATCAGAATCGGGCCATGCGGCTCAGTCCGCGCGATCCCAGTCGGCGGATCATGATCTCGATGATGAGCGCCGCAAATTTCTTCCTGGGCCGGTTCGAGATAGCGGAGCGGATCGCGAGCGAGGCGGTGCAGCTTACAAATGGCCATTTGCCTACGCTGCGGATGTTTGCTGCTTCCCTGGCCATGCAAGGCAAGCGCGCACAGGCCGAACCTGTCGCTCGCCGAATCCTCAGCCTCGATCCAACCTTTAGGCTCTCGGGCATAGGCGATCTCATACCGTTGCGCCGGCAGGAGGATCTTGCTCTTTACATCGAGGCGATGCGGCTCGCGGGCATTCCCGAGTGATTTCGATCGGTGCCGGTGGCGAGGCTGAATCCCTGTCGCCTCAAACGAAAACGGCGCCATCAGGTGATGGCGCCGTTTCGAAAGCCGTGTTGGCCGAGACTTACTTGCGATCCTTCATCGCCACGTAATCGCGGCGGGTGACGCCGGTGTAGAGCTGGCGCGGACGGCCGATCTTCTGCTGCGGATCCTCGATCATCTCGCTCCACTGGCTAATCCAGCCGACGGTGCGGGCGACCGCGAACAGCACGGTGAACATCGAGACCGGGAAGCCCATCGCCTTCAGCGTGATACCCGAATAGAAGTCGACGTTCGGGTAGAGCTTGCGGTCGATGAAGTACTGGTCGCTGAGCGCGATCTTCTCGAGCTCGAGGGCCACCTTCAGCATCGGATCGTCGCCATGGCCGGTCTCCTTGAGCACGGCGTGACACATCTTCTGCATGATCTTGGCGCGCGGATCGTAGTTCTTGTAGACGCGATGGCCGAAGCCCATCAGGCGGACTTCGCTGTTCTTGTCCTTCACCTTGGCGATGAACTCGGGGATCTTATCCACCGTGCCGATCTCGGCGAGCATCGCGAGCGCGGCTTCGTTGGCGCCGCCATGCGCCGGGCCCCAGAGGCAGGCGATGCCGGCGGCAATGCAGGCGAACGGGTTGGCGCCGGAGGAGCCGGCGATACGCACCGTCGAGGTCGAGGCGTTCTGCTCGTGGTCAGCGTGCAGGATGAAGATCTTGTCCAGCGCATCAGCAAGCACCGGGTTGATCTTGTAGTCCTCGCACGGCACGGCGAAGCACATGTTCAGGAAGTTCTCGGCAAACTTCAGCGAGTTCTTCGGATACACGAAGGGCTGGCCCACCGTGTACTTGTAGGCCATCGCCGCCAGCGTCGGGATCTTCGCGATCATGCGCATGGAAGCGATCATGCGCTGCTTCGGATCGTTGATGTCGGTGGAGTCGTGATAGAACGCGGCGAGCGCGCCGACGGCGGCCACCATGATCGCCATCGGATGGGCGTCGCGGCGGAAGCCCTGGAAGAAGCGGGCCATCTGCTCGTGCACCATCGTGTGATGGATCACGCGGTCGTCGAAATCCTTCTTCTGCGCGGCAGTCGGCAGGTTCCCGTAAAGGAGGAGATAGCAGGTCTCGAGGAAGTCGCCGTTCTCGGCGAGCTGCTCGATCGGGTAACCGCGGTATTCCAGCACGCCTGCGTCACCGTCGATATAGGTGATCTTGGACTGGCAGCTCGCGGTCGAGGTGAAGCCGGGATCGTAGGTGAACAGGCCGGACTGGCCGTAGAGCTTGCCGATATCGACGACATCAGGCCCGATGCTGCCGCTGTGGATCGGGAGATCGTAGGTCTTGTTTCCGACCGTCAGCGTGGCGGTCTTATTGCTTTCTTTTGCGTCCATCGTAGGTCCCCGATGTGTGGTGAAACGGGCCGGAGCCGGAGGCCCCGAGAAAGATCAAGGGGCAGGCCGGATGTTCCAGAATGTACGGAGGAGATGGGTATATTATTGCTGTGTGCGCTGCAAGATCACCGCCCGCATGACCTACTTACGTCGTAGACTGATCCTTAAGCCGGCCCAGGCTTTCCGGCCGTCCCAGGACGTCTAAAACCTCAAATATACCAGGCGATGTCGTTCGTCCGGTCAACGCCGCCCGCAACGGCTGGGCGACCGCGCCGAGCTTGAGACTGTTTTCCTCGGCGAAGGCGCGCAACGCGGCCTCCGTATTAGCCGCACTCCACGTCTCGACTTTCTCCAGCGCGGAATGAAGCTGGCCGATCAGCTTGCGGTTGTCGCTGGTCAGCAGCGCTTGCGCCTTGGGATCCAGATCCAGCGGGCGGTCCGCGAAAATGAAATAAGCGCCGTCGATCAGCTCGATCAGCGTCTTGGCGCGCTCCTTCAGGGCCGGCATGGCCTTAAGAAGCTGCCCGCGCGTGGTGTCGCTTAACTTGGCCTTAAGCTCGTCGCGGCTGGGCACGACGTGCTCCAGCACGTCCTCGAACATCTTCACGAGTGATTGATCGTCGGCGTTACGAATGTAATGGCCGTTGAGGTTTTCCAGCTTGGCGAAATCGAAGCGGGCGGCGGCGCGGCCGACGCCCGAGAGGTCGAACGCCGCGATCATCTCCTCGGTCGAGAAGATCTCCTGGTCGCCATGGCTCCAGCCGAGGCGGACCAGGTAGTTGCGGAGTGCAGCGGGGAGATATCCCATGGCGCGGTAGGCGTCGACGCCGAGCGCGCCATGGCGCTTCGACAGTTTCGAGCCGTCGGGGCCGTGGATCAGCGGGATGTGGGACATGCTCGGCAGCGCCCAGCCCATCGCATCGTAGATCTGCTTCTGGCGCGCAGCATTGATCAAATGGTCGTCGCCACGGATGACATGTGTGACGCCCATGTCGTGGTCGTCGACCACCACCGCGAGCATGTAGGTCGGATTGCCATCGCCGCGCAGAAGCACGAGGTCGTCGAGGTTCTCGTTCTGCCAGACCACGCGGCCCTGGACCTGGTCCTCGATCACGGTCTCGCCGGTCTGTGGCGCGCGCAGGCGAATGGTTGGCTTGACGTCGGCCGGGGCGGTGGCGGGATCGCGGTCGCGCCACATGCCGTCATAGAGGCGGGTGCGGCCTTCCGCGCGCGCCTTCTCGCGCATCGCGGCGAGCTCCTCGGCCGTGGCGTAGCAGCGGTAGGCCTTGCCGTCGGCGAGCAGCTGCTCGGCGACCTCGCGGTGACGGGCGGCGCGGCTGAACTGGTAGATGACGTCGCCATCCCAGCCGAGCTCCAGCCATTTCAGGCCGTCGAGGATGGCGCCGATCGCGGCCTCGGTGGAGCGCTCGCGGTCGGTGTCCTCGATCCGGAGCAGCATCTTGCCGCCGTGCTTCTTCGCATAGAGCCAATTGAACAGCGCCGTGCGGGCGCCCCCGATGTGGAGGAAGCCGGTCGGGGAGGGAGCAAAGCGGGTGACGACGGAATTGGTCATTCTTGGCAGGGCCTATGCATTGGAGCCGGTGGTGTATAGCAGGAACGGGACATAACTAAAGCCCGACGGCGGACAGCTTGAGGCCTTGCTTAGGGTCTTGGCTCGGCCTTCCGAATTTGGCAGAAGGGCCGCTGATTTCCTTACAGGATTTGCGGAATGACAACAGAACCGGTGGCAGCTGAGGTTGGGCGCGATTTCATTCGTGACATCATCCAGGCCGACCTTGATCAGGGCAAGTACAAGGAGATCGTGACCCGGTTCCCGCCGGAGCCGAACGGTTACCTGCATATTGGCCACGCCAAGTCGATCGCACTCAATTTCGGCATCGCCCAGGAGTTTCCGGGGCGCTGCCATCTGCGCTTCGACGACACCAATCCGGTCAAGGAAGAGCAGGAATATATCGATTCCATCCAGGCCGACGTGCGCTGGCTCGGCTTCGACTGGGGCAAGAACCTGTTCTTCGCCTCGGACTATTTCGAGCGCCTCTATGAATGGGCGGAGCAGCTGATCCGCGACGGGCGCGCCTATGTCGACGACCAGACCCAGGAGGAGATTCGCCTCGCGCGCGGCACGCTGACCGAGCCTGGCAAGAATTCGCCGTTCCGCGACCGCAGCGTGGGGGAGAATCTCGACCTGTTCCGGCGCATGAAGGCCGGTGAATTCCCGAACGGCGCGCGCGTGCTGCGGGCCAAGATCGACATGGCTGCGGGCAACATCAATCTGCGCGACCCGGTGCTCTACCGCATCCTGCATGCGCATCATCCGCGCACCGGGACCGAATGGAACATCTATCCGAGCTACGACTACGCCCACGGCCAGTCGGACGCGATCGAGGGCATTACGCACTCGATCTGCACGCTGGAGTTCGAGGACCACCGGCCGCTCTACGATTGGTTCATCGAGAATCTGCCGGTGCCGTCGCAGCCGCACCAATACGAGTTCGCGCGGCTCAACCTGACCTACACGCTGCTGTCGAAGCGCGTGCTGACCCAGCTCGTCCGCGACGGCCATGTCGCGGGCTGGGACGATCCGCGGATGCCGACCATCGCGGGGATGCGCCGCCGCGGCGTGCCGCCGGCCGCCCTTCGTGAATTCGTCAAGCGCATCGGTGTCGCCAAGGCCAACAGCGTGGTCGACGTCGGCATGCTAGAGTTCTGCATCCGCGAGGAGCTGAACCGCACGGCGCAGCGCCGGATGGCGGTGCTGAAGCCGCTGAAGGTCGTGATCGAGAACTATCCGGAAGGGCAGGTCGAGGAGCTCGAGGCGATCAACCATCCCGACGATCCCTCCGCCGGCACGCGCAAGATCAGCTTCGGCCGCGAGCTCTATATCGAGCAGGACGACTTCATGGAGAACCCGCCGAAGAAGTTCTTCCGCCTGTCGCCGGGCAACGAGGTGCGGCTGCGCTATGCCTATTTCGTCAAGTGCACCGGCGTGATCAAGAACGATGCCGGCGAGGTGGTCGAGCTGCGCTGCACCTATGATCCCGCGACCAAGGGCGGCAACGCGCCCGACGGCCGCAAGGTCAAGGCGACCATGCACTGGCTGCCGGCGGCAACGTCGAAGCCCGCGGAGATCCGCATCTACAACCAGCTCTTCGCCAATCCGAGCCCGGACGCCTCGAACTTCGCCGCCGATCTCAATCCGCAGTCGCTGGAGATCCTCTCCGAGGCGCGGATCGAGGCATCGGTCGCGGAGAGCAATTCGACGGAGCCGATGCAGTTCGAGCGCCAGGGTTATTTCGTGCGCGACAAGGACTCGACACCGGGCAAGCCGGTGTTCTCCAGGACCATCGGTCTGCGCGATACGTTCGCGAAGGAAGTCGCCAAGGGCTGACAAAGGCTGAGGAGACGACAAACAGGACGAAGCCGGCGCCATCGCGTCGCCATCATCACCAAATGGTGCGCCGGCTTCGCCAAGCTCGATGCGCCGGCGCTGTCCGACCTCGATTTCGTCCCTTACCGCGATGGCCGCACCCGATATTTGCTCGCGTAGTGCTTGCTGAGAAGCTTGCGGGTCTGATCGGCCAGCCGCTTGTTGCCAGTCTCCGGCGGCTTGGCGTGGCGCGTCTGCGGCTTTGGCCAATCCGTTCCTGAGCTCTGCTTTCTTGGCGTGCGCATAGCTGCAGACCACGCTGCGACATAACCTAAGGGACGATCTCAACCGGGCTGCCGGTCGAAAGGCCAAGATCGCGGTCCGCACGGCCCTGGTTGACGGCGATTTCGGCGAGCCCGTTCGAGTTCTCGTACCAGAAAGCTGAGCCTGGCGGCCGATCGCTGAAGGTTCTCTCGCGCTCCAATATGTGACCCGCCAAGGCAAGCCTGGCGTTGGGCGGCAGCACGGCGGCTCTCAATCCAGTCATAGCATTGCCGAAGTGGTCGACGTAAACGATCTCGCAGAGGTCGTCGGGCCAGTCGGCGCGGCGATCCCTGTCATCCCCTCGCGGCTGGCCGGGCGGCGGCTCGCCGCGCGCCAGCATGGCTGCGACCGGTGCGAAGAGGTCGCGCCCGTGAAAGCTGGCCGAGAGGCGCTCCGGCCTCCAGTCGATGTCCCAACTGCGCGTCCTTGTGGCGCGGCGCTGGACCAGCTCAAACAAGCCGTTGCCGGGGCCGACATACCACCGGCCGTCGGCCTCGAGCACAATGGCCGGGCGCGTCCCGCCAACGCCGGGATCAACGACGCAGAGAAAGACAGTTTCCGGCGGAAACCAGGTCGCATAAGCCGCCAGGAGATACGCCGACGCCTTGGGATTGCCCATGGGCGCATCGGTGAAGAGGTCGAAAGCGGGTATGCCAGGCGCCATCTGGTGCAGCACGGCCTTCATCTGGCCGGTATAGGGGCCGTGCAATCCGAAATCCGTGAACAGAACAATCATGATGTCAGCTGCTCCACGCTATGACGGCGCCGCCGCCCGAGCCGCTTCGTGGAACCGGCGGACTCGGTCCAGGTCCTTGGCATGCGATCCGTCCTGATCCGTTCTCGTCTTGGAATCGACACCGGCTGGACGGACGGTTCGGATCGCTTCTGCGACGTTGTCCGGTCCGAGGCCGCCGGCAAGGACAACAGGAACAGGGGCGAGGTCCACGATCCGGCGGCTGATACCCCAGTCGTGCGTCACGCCGAGCGCGCCGATCTGCTTGTCCGTGGCTCGATAGCTGTCGAGAAGCAGAAAGTCTGCAATGCCAACGTAGCTGCGGGCAATTGCGACGCTCTCCTCGCCGAACACCGGTACGCTTCTCATCACGACGGTCCCGGGCAACATGTGTTTGAGCGAAGCAACGTCTTGCGGGGACAACAGCTCGGCGCTCGCTCCCAAATGGACGATCGCGGGGTTGAGTTCGCGCGCCCACGACGCAATCAAGGAGAGATCGCTGCTCAGGAACAGTGCTGAGAACTTCGATGGCGGCACAATCGCCGCGCCGACGTTGGAGGCTGCTGAGATCGGCAACTCGCGCGGAAATCGGCCGTCTCCGACGAGCACGCCGATATGATCGACACCCATCGCTGAAACAGCGGACGCCTCTTCGGCGGTGGAGATTTCATAAACCTGGGTCAACATCGGGCGTAACCTCCGCGGCGGACATCGAGCATAAGACATCCGAAGGCGGCGTTTGGCAAAGCCACAGCCTGTGTCGGCTGGCGGGAGAAATGCGGACTAGGTGCCCGTTGGCGGGCGCTTCCGAGTCTCACCCAGAGCGGATTGCGTCGGTTTCAAGCCTCTAGTTTCTTGACGAAGCCAAAATACAAACAGAGCGAGAAGAGGATTACGAGAGTCAGGTCGTTGCCCTCTGCGCGACACATGCAAGCTGCTGTTCGGATTCAAAAATGACCCTCGTTCCGAACGGCCGGCATTCCCTATCCAGGGTTTGCCGGATCCAATCAATGTCGCGCCGCGATGGAATGGAGAGACGAAAGTTCTTGATCTGCATGGGAACCAGTTTGAGCGCATGAAGGCTTCCCCTGGTTGGATCCAGGTCGGCGAAATACATCAACGCCAGGTCGTCGCGGTAGCGCTCGTAACCACGGATCCCCTCGTAGTCGTTCAGAAAATCACCGCAGCCATAGAGTATGAGGCGGTCTCGATAGATTTCGATCGCTCTAGGATGATGCGAAGAATGCCCGTGAACGATCGACACGCCTGCCTGGTCGACCAGGGAGCGGGCAAAAATCCTCTGCTCATCGGGAATGTGATATCCCCAATTGGATCCCCAATGGATCGACACCACCGTGAGATCGCCGGGCCTTCTGGCCGCCATGACCTGGTCAGCGACCTCGAACGCGCTCGCACCGCTGAGGTCAGGCAGCAGGTTAACACCCGGAGTGTCTGACGCCGCAGCCCACTTGAACGGGATTCCGCTCGATGTCGATCCGAACGCAAAGATCAGGAGCCGGGCGTCGGCAAGGTCGAGCACTGCGGGTGCGCGCGCTTCCAGATCATTGCGGCCTGCGCCCGCCGCCCTGATGTTGAGCTTCTGCAAAATTGTCAGCGTCTCCACCAGGCCGGCGCGGCCCCAATCGAGCACGTGGTTGTTGGCCAATAGGCAGCAGTCGATCCCCGCGGCCGCGAGACAATCTGCGTTCTGGGGGCTCATGCGGTAGTTGATGCCCTTGTTCGCGCGGTCGTTGCTGCCCGTCACAGCCGTTTCGAGATTGATGATCCGTGCGTCCGGCTGCATGGACTCCAATTGGTCCAGTGCAGCGCCCCAGACGTAGGACGATCCATTGCTTCGCGGAATAGGCCCGTTCGCCTGCTCGGCGAGCAGCACGTAGCCCGTCGCCGATCGCATGTAATCTTCGTAAATCTCGGGGCTACAGGGGTGCGCCAGCACCTGGTCGATGCCGCGGCCGCACATGACATCTCCGCATAGGAAGAGCCGCACCGGTTTCCGATACCCAGCTGGCAGATGTCGTTCCTCGGACATGACTTTCCACTCAGGTCCTGCCGCTCAGATCTTTGCGTCAGGCGCGCGATGCTCTGAAAGCCGCCATCACCTCCGCCAGCATCCGCTCCTGCTCTCCCGCATAGCGCGGAGAGAAGTGAAAAGGCTCGACGCGGCGGACATTAGCCTCCCGCGCGATTTCTCCGGCAGCCGTGGTGGTAAGATGAGCCCGCTGCCGCGCCAATGCAGCGTCCTGCCCCCGCAAACGCCGCCTCGATGAAGAGGATATCCGCATTCAGAATCAGTGCCACGATGGCAGCGCGATTGCCCGGCGTGTCGCCAACGTCGGTCACATAGCCGATTTTCTGACCGGCAGTGAACGTCACGAGATCGCGCAGGCTGGCGAGTGGAACGAGGCGATCGGACGTTGCTGCTTCACCGATACGGATCAATTGATCGTCGGCGTGACGCTCGACGACAGCCTTCTTCAGTGAGAGCAGCCAGGGACCGACGGGCAATCCGCGCTCGAGCAGCCTGTTCTTCCAGACGTTGACATGGGCCGCCTCCTGCAGCGCGAAGGCGAGGCAGGGCGTGCCGTGTTCAAGAATCGCGGCCGAGACGCGATGGGTCGGTTCATCGCAGAGTACGCCGGAAACGGTCTTGCGAGAGCCTGATGGCTCCGCTGCGAATGCCTTCCTCAGCCGGAACCGCGTGGCGGAGATCGAATTGTCCACTCCGAGTTCGCTCACATCGAAGACGAGATCGCAGGGATAGCTTTCGACCAGGTTCCAGCGATAGGCTTGAAGCTTGTGAAAGACGTGTTCGGCAAATCCGGGCGGACCGAACATCTGCACCGATTTTTCATGCCCGACGAGCAAACGCAGCAGATGGTCGAAGCCAATGAAATGGTCGATGTGCGCATGCGAGACAAAGATCTGGTCGACGCGTCGAATCCTCCGCGGCGCCAGTGAAGCGATCTCTCCGATATCGAATAGCAGACTTCGCTTTTCGAACAGCGTTTCGACATAGACCGTCGGATCGCCGTAGCGACCGTTGACCAAGCTCGGATGGAAAAGCGGTCGCATGACCAACTATTCTGCTGCAACAGCCCCAATGCATCTGCCCTCATCTTAGGGGACGTCGATGGATTCCGCACGGGGCAAGATCGAGCTGGAATACCCGGATCGGGCGCGACCGACGACAATGGAGCGGAACTCCGCGCATGAAAGACACAAATGACCTTGGGATGAAACCATTTCCCAGAAGCGATGAAATCACGGCGAAGCATGACCGACTTAAGGTGGTGTTGCGAAAGTTCTCGGAGGGAGAGCTAGCAATGTGGAACCAGAGTTTCGCCGCGCCAGTTGTCATTCTGTGTTTCTCGGCTTTGAGCATCGCGACTCTTGTGATGGTCGGAGCGTGGTGAGTACGCACCATGCGCGAAGAATTCACATCTCTTGCTTTTTTGGCCGTGGCTGTCACAGGAATCGTTCTGCTCGGCTCCGGCCTGCTCGCACTGACAATCGTGGGGTAGGCCGCTGACATACGCTCGCGATGTCACGTTGGGCCGCGGCGCGCCCCCCCAACCGCGTCGGCTGTCCAGGCCGCGACTAGATGTCATAGTAGAGGTGGAACTCGTAGGGATGCGGCCGCAGCCGGATCGCATCGACTTCCTTCTTTCGCTTGTAGTCGACCCAGGTCTCGATCACGTCGGCAGTGAAGACGCCGCCGCGCAGCAGGAATGCGTGATCGCGCTCGAGTGCGTCCAGCGCTTGGTCCAGCGATCCCGGTGTCAACTTCACCTCCTTTGCTTCGGCGGGTGGGAGGTCGTAAAGATTCTTGTCGATGGGGCTGCCGGGGTCGATCCGGTTGTCGATACCGTCGAGGCCCGCCATCAGCATCGCGGCAAAGGCCAGGTAGGGATTGCAGGAGGGATCGGGCGAACGAAACTCGACGCGCTTGGCGCGTGGATTCGGCGAGTACATTGGAATCCGGCAGCAGGCCGAGCGATTGCGTTGGGAGTAGACCAGGTTGATGGGAGCCTCATAGCCCGGCACCAGACGCCGATAGGAGTTCGTGGTGGGGGCGCAAAGCCCGCACAACGC
Source organism: Bradyrhizobium sp. NAS80.1 (assembly GCF_001908205.1). Lineage (GTDB taxonomy): Bacteria > Pseudomonadota > Alphaproteobacteria > Rhizobiales > Xanthobacteraceae > Bradyrhizobium. The sequence continues at coordinate 68,534 of NZ_LGHL01000041.1, read as the reverse complement.
CCAGGCGTGGGTCAGGAGCCCGCCGATGTAGTAGCGGCCGAGCTGGCTCAATTCGGCGTAGTCGCCCTTGTCGTAGAACAGGTTGGTCTCGCCCTTCCAGAGCGACTGGTGAACGTGCATGCCCGAAGCGTTGTCCTCGAACAGCGGTTTCGGCATGAAGGTCGCGGTCTTGCCATGTTGATGCGCGGTATTCTTCACCACGTACTTGTATATCATCAGATTGTCGGCCATGCGGGTGAGGGTTGTGAAGCGCATGTCGATCTCGTTTTGGCCGCCGGTTGCGACTTCGTGGTGATGAGCCTCGATCTGGATTCCCAGTTGTTCCATGGTCAGCACCATTTCGGTGCGTAGCGACTGCATGCTGTCGGTCGGAGGAACGGGAAAATATCCCTCCTTCGGGCGCGGCTTGTGCCCCAGATTCGGCGCTTCCTCCGCGACGGTGTTCCAGCTGCCTTCGCTGGAATCGACCTCGTGCATGGCATAGTTGATGCCCTGACCGTAGCGCACCTCGTCGAAGACGAAGAACTCCGCCTCCGGGCCGAAGTAACTCGTGTCGGCGCGCCCAGCGTCCTTGAGATAGGCTTCAGCCTTCTGGGCGATGTAACGGGCATCCCGGCTGTAGGATTGGCCGGTCACGGGGTCGCGGATGTTGCAGATGAGGACCAGCGTCTTTGCCGGACTATAGGGGTCGGTGAAGGCCGTCGTCGGATCGGCGACGACCAGCATGTCGCTCTCCTGAATCTCCTGGAAGCCGCGGATCGATGAGCCGTCGAACCCGATGCCCTCCTCGAGAGCATCGACGCTCACTGCGCTCGGCGGGACCGAAAAATGCTGCCATACCCCCGGCAGGTCGGTGAACCGCAGGTCGATCATCTGAACGCTCTCGTCCTTGATCGCCTTCACGAGATCTTCGGCTGTCGCACATTTTGGAAACATAGCTGGCTCCCAGCATCATCGAGATGCGCGTCTTGCGGGTGGCGTTGCCGTTCAGCCGCAGCCGACGGCTTGCGACGGATTGTGGTCCATACTCAGTGTTGCCGCCCCTCCGGCCTCAATCCGGTTTGGCGGCATTTGCGGTCAGGCGACTACGCACGCGCGGGCGGCTTCAGCTTTGGTGAGGCCCGCGCATCATCTTCATGGCGTCTTCGATATGCCGCCAGGTCTTGGCGAGCTCGAGCTCGCCCTTTGACTCGAGCTCGATGGCGTTCTGGGCTGCTTCCGCGATGGCCTTGGGGCCATGTGCTTCCAGCAACTGCCGCGCATAGTCGTGGATTTCGATTTCTCGCATGGCGTCACCTCCCTCTTGTCCCGGGCGCCACGCGATCGAGGTGGTGGGGCCGGGAACGATAGACGTCGACACCGGTCAAGCGAAGCCAGTCTGCATCCTGGTGCAGCGCACCCGCAAGGGCCCTTTCCCGGGTATGGTCCGCGAGGACGGGATGCGGCTTCGGTAGCGGCAGCATAGCGCAGGTCGGGGGGGATGCATTTTAACAACTGCGCCCCCACTTAACGGGGAGAGGGGAGGTGAGCATCATGCGCATCCAACATTGGCAAGACGCTGCCAGCCTCTTGGTGGGCCTGTGGCTGGTCCTTTCGTTCTTTATCCTGGGCTTATCCGGCGCGGCTCTCTGGGTCACGATCGCACTCGGGCTCGGCGTCATGCTGTTTGCCATCGAGGCATTTGTCATCCCGTCCTACCTGGAGGAGTGGGGAGAAATGCTGCTGGGCCTGGCGCTTCTGCTGGCACCTTGGACTATCGGTTATGAGCCGGTATCGGCCACGGTGAGCAGCGTACTGTCCGGCATAGTGGTGATTCTGCTCGCTGTCTGGGAATTGATGACCGATCGCGACTTCAGCAACTGGTGGCACGATCGCTGGCATCACCTGGCCGGCTGAGAAGAGGTATTAGCCGGGCGCTTTGCGCCTCGACACGAACTCCGGTGCAGGGCCTTGCGGTCCTGCACCAGGAGCAAACCATCACATTGCGGCTCTCGGCTCGATCGGTTGCCAGATGCTGATGTTGCGAGTCTCCGGCATCAGGAAGACGGCAAGCACGAAGCACACCGCAGGGACCACGATCGGGTAGATCAGCGCGTAGCCGACGCTGCCGGTCGCGGCGAATGCCGCCGACGTGATGAACGGCACCAACCCGCCACCCCAACCATTGCCGATGTGGTACGGCACGGAAACCGACGTGTACCTGATCCTGGCGGGGAAGAATTCCGCCAGAAACGCGCCGACCGGTCCGTACACCATTCCGACATAGCAAACGAGAATGAAGATGATGAAGGTCGCGGCAGGATAGTTGATGTGTCCGGGCTGCGTGACCGTCCCCAGCCACAGATAAAGCGGATAATACGTGATCGCGGCGAGCAGCATGCCGCCGAGGATCACCGGCTTGCGGCCGATCAGATCCGACAGCCAGCCAAAGAAGATCAGGCTCGGCGTTGCAATGAGCAGCGCGGCTCCCACGATGTAGGCGGAGGTCAGCGGATCCACCTTGGAGACCTGCTGCAGGAAGTACAGCGCCCAGAACTGACCGCTGTACCAGACGACGCCCTGTCCAATCAGGACCACAATCGCGATCCCGATATATTTGATGTTCGAGCTGAGGAAGGCCTCCTTCCAGGGGTTCCTTGTCATCTGGCCGCGGGACCTGATCTCCTGGAAGATCGGGGTTTCCTGGAGCTGGAGCCGGATGTAGATGGCAATCGCCACCAGCAGGAAGGACAGCAGGAACGGAACGCGCCACGCCCATTCATCGAAGGCCTGGTTGCCGGCATATGTCCGGGTGAGGACGATGACGGCCAGCGACACCACGATTCCAAGAGTAGGCGAGGTCTGCAGCCAGCCGGTGTAGTAGCCGCGTCGATCGTCCGGCACATGCTCGGCAACGTAAGTGATGGCGCCGCCATATTCGCCGCCCAGGCACAGGCCCTGGATCATGCGCAGGCCGAAGAGAACGAACGCGGCCGTTAGACCGATCGACTGGTAGGTCGGGATCAACCCGATCGCCCCGGTACCCAATCCCATTCCGCTGAGCGTGATGAGAAAGGTGTATTTGCGGCCGACCCGGTCACCCATCCATCCGAACAGGAAGGCCCCCAGCGGACGGATGAGAAATCCTGCCGTGAAGAGGGCGATCGTGCTGAGGAGGGCTGCAACCGGGTGGGACTGCTCAAAGAACTTGACCGATAGAACTGCGGCCAGGCTGCCAAAGATATAGAAATCATACCATTCGATGATGTTTCCCACCGATGCAGCGATGATCACGCGGCGAAAATCGCTCTGTACCTGCATGTGCGACTCCTATGTTTTCAAAACGTCTCCACGCTTGTTTCAGCGGTCGATCTTCTCGCGGAGAGCGTGATGCGCGGCGTCGCAGGCGCCAATTCAAAGAGTTGCGTCGGCAACGTCTGACCTCAGGCGTGTTTTGCGCCACCTGAGAAGAGCTCCGGCGGTGTTAGAACCGCGAGCCACCACTGCCTTACCCATCTGTCGGGGAGGCTGGGAACCGTAGTGTAGTCCCAGCACGGGCTGGCAACTTATGAGACTTTCGGCTCAATCGACCTGAGACAGGGCGTTTTGCGAAGGAGGCCGCAAGGCTCAACTTCTCCGCCACTTCTGGTCAGCAACGAACGGAAAGGCGTCTCACGCGTTGTGGAGGGGCCAGAAAAAGGAATTCCACCATGCATAACATCGCAGAGCATATGGAAGTCATCGGCGCGGACGGCGTCCATGTCGGGACGGTCGACAAGGTCGAAGGTAACCGCATCAAGCTGACCAAGAAGGACAGCGGTCAGGGCAGCCACAAGGGCCATCATCACTTCATCGACAAGGGGCTCGTCGCCGGTGTCGAAGGCAACAAGGTCCGGCTCTCGGCCAAGGCGGACGTAGCCGTGACGATGGAAGAGGAAAAATAGGGCCGCCCGTTCCCGATCCGTACACTATTCGCGCGCCTGCACGTTCCGGTAGCCTCTGCGCCTGTCGCGTATCGTAAGGTGCAGGGGAATGGCGGAGCCGGGCCGGCCGCAGCGCGTCTCGCAAGGCATCGCCGGGACCTGGCCTACTGGCCGGACCACGTCGGCTGGCGGCTTTGCGCCGGTGGGCTTTGGTGCCTGGCCCGCGATCGTCGGGACGCTGCGCAAATGGGTCAGCGCGGAGGCTGGCGCCGGGCGGCTGCTGCCGTGGGTACCCGTCGCCTTTGGCGCCGGCATCGCGCTCTACTTTGCCGCCGATCATGAGCCGGTGCTGTGGGTCGTTGCCGCGACAGCGGTCGTGCTCATGCTTGGCGCGGTGTCGTGGCGGCGGAGCCGGCTGTTCGCGCCGGCGATCATGATCGCGGCGGTCGCGGCCGGTTTTGCCGTGGCGACCTGGAAGACGGCGCGCATAGCCCACACCGTGCTGGCCAAGCCGCTCTATTCCGTTTCGCTGTCGGGCTTCGTCGAGACGCGTGACATCCGCGAGCGCACCGATCGTTTCGTGCTGCGCGTCACCGCGATGGAGGCGCAGCGCAGCGACGTCAAGCTCGAGCGTGTGCGGCTCTCGGTGCGCAAGGGGACAGCGCCCGCAGTCGGCAGCTTCGTGCAGTTGAAGGCCCGGCTGATGCCGCCGCTCTCGCCGGTCCGTCCCGGCAGCTACGACTTTTCGCGCGACATGTTCTTTCAGGGGATCGGCGCCTCGGGCTTCGTGATGGGCGCGATCGCGGTCTCAGCTCCGCCCGACGACGGCGGCCTGCGGCTGCGCTATGCCGCGACCATGCAGGGCCTGCGCGATGCGATCGATGCGCGTATCCGTGCGACTCTCGAGGGCGACAATCGCGCGATCGCGACCGCGCTGCTGACCGGCCGGCGCGATGCGATCACGACGCCGGTCAACGACGCGATGTTCATTTCGGGGCTCGGCCATGTGCTCTCGATCTCCGGCTATCACATGGCAGTCGTCGCCGGCGTCGTCTTCTTTGCGGTGCGCGCGCTGCTCGCCCTGATCCCGGGACTTGCGTCAGGCTTCCCAATCAAGAAATGGTCGGCGGCCGCCGCGCTGGTTGCAGCTGCGTTCTATCTGCTGCTGTCCGGCGCGGAGGTCGCAACGCAAAGATCGTTCTTCATGACGGCGGTGGTGCTGATCGCGGTGATGGTCGATCGCCGCGCCATCACCTTCCGCACGCTGGCCGTGGCCGCGCTGATCGTGCTCGCGGTCGCGCCCGAAGCGTTGGTGCATCCCAGCTTTCAGATGTCTTTTGCGGCGACCCTCGGGCTGGTGGCGCTGGTGCAGATCGGCATGCCGAACCTGTTCGCATCGCCCGATCATTCGGCGACCGCGCGGATCGCGCAGTGGGGCGGCCGCGAGATCGCGATGCTGTTCCTGGCCTCGCTGATCGCGGGGCTTGCGACCACGCCCTATGCCGCCTTCCATTTCCACCGGGTGACACCATTCGGCGTGCTCGCCAACCTCGGCGCGATGCCGGTGGTCTCGGCGCTGGTGATGCCGGCAGGGCTGTTCGGATTGCTCCTCGCGCCGTTCGGGCTTGATGGCGTGTGCTGGTGGGCGATGGGGATTGGCATCGACTGGATGGTTGCGGTCTCGCGCTGGGTGGCGGCGCTGCCGGGGGCGGTCGGCCGCATTCCAGCCTTCGGCATCGGGCCGCTGATCGCGGCCAGCCTCGGGATCATCCTCATGGGTCTCTTGCGCACGCCCTTGCGCTGGTCGGGTGCCCTGTTGGTGCTGGCCGCGGTCCTCTGGGGATTATCGGTACGGCAGCCGGATATCCTCATTGCCGGTGACGGCCAGAGCGTCGCGGTGCGGGGCAGGGATGGGCACCTGCACATGATCCGGGCAAGCAAGGACGGCTTTCTGCTCAAGGAGTGGCTCGCGGCCGATGCGGATCCGCGCGATGCTGGCAGCGCCGCGCTGGCCAACGGCGTATCGTGCGACGAGTCCGGCTGCGTGACGCCGCTTGCCGATGGGCGCCTTGTCGCGCTGACCTTGCGGATCGATGCGCTGGCGGATGATTGCAGCCGCGCCGCGCTGGTGGTGACGGCAAGGTCGGCGTGGCCGGACTGTGCGGCGATGATGGTCGACCGGCAACGCCTTGCAAGGCAAGGCACGCTGGCGCTGACACAGCGCGGCGACGGATTTTCGGTACAGGCTGTGAAGGCAAGGGGCACCAACCGACCCTGTCGCCGGCGACTGCCGGCGATGGAGATTCTGAACTGAGCCTCATGCCACGGTCGGCGGCTCCGCGCTCCAGGGACGCAACGCCGTCGGAGGCCGACCTTCAGGCAGAGGACTGATGGCCGACCGGTCAACCGATTGGCAGGCGTGGCACTGTCGGCTGCCTGTCGGCGATGATCTGCGGCTTCTGCTCGCGCTCACCGAGCGGCTGGGTCACGGGCAATTGCAGCACGGTTGCGCGCTGGCCTTCGACGAGCTGCGTCACCAGCACGTATTTGCCGTCGGGGAATTCGATCGCGTCATGATGGCGATCGGGAATGTGCGGATCGACCTTGCCGAACTTGCCGACGCGTGAATTGACGGTGCGCGTCCAGATCCAGCGATTGTCGTAGCGGACGTTGTCGGCGAAAGCGAGCTCGGTTCCCGGCAGCAGGCAAACCGCGACGGAGAGATCGGCCTCGGAGGCGAAGCCGCGCGTCGAGGTGCCGCGGAAGGTTGTCGTGACAATCGTCTCGCCGACTTCTGCGGGGCGCGTCGCGACGGCATGCAGGCTGTAGTCACACATCGGGTGCTCCTCGTGCAAAGATAGCAACCCGGGCCTCTTTCGAGGCGCAGGCCTCTATCAGAGTGGAAGTCTCAAAGCATATGCCGGTTGTGGGCAAATCTGCGGCTCGCTTTTGCGGGCTCCGATCAAATTATCTTTCCTGGCTTCAATGGGAACAAAGCCGGCTCCAGTGCATTATGCGGGCACGCGTGTCAGCGGCCTGCAGGCGCCGACCAGCCGGAATATGGCCAGCTCGGCTGCGAGGGCTGCTCGACGGCGTCGCGGGCATTGCGGAATTGCTCGCTGACGGCCGTCTCCTCTCGGATGTGATATCGCGATTGTGCGGCGAGCGCCTGCGACGCTGGTGCAGCGATCAACGCCGTTGCGGGCACACTCAGAACGGTCTTGCGCGTAAGAACGGTCTTGCGCGTAATGGGCTCCTCGATCTCGAGGCTGCGAAGCTGGGCTGCTTCGTGCGGCGCGCCGAGGATGTAGCGCTGTGGGGTGGCCGGATAATCTGTGCGAAACCAGAAAGACTATCCAGCCGGAGCGGACAATCATCCGCTCCAATCGTCGATGGCGATCGTCGATCGCGCGGGAGCGGACGCTCAGTACTTCCGGTACAGGCCGATCAGCTTGCCCTGAATCTTCACCCGGTTCGGCGGCAGGATGCGCACTTCATAGGCCGCATTGGCCGGCTCGAGCGCGATCGAGGCGCCGCGGCGGCGGAAGCGCTTGAGGGTGGCTTCCTCATCGTCGATCAGCGCCACCACGATGTCGCCGGTATCGGCGCTCTCGTTGCGCTGGATCAGCGCCATGTCGCCGTCGAGGATGCCGGCCTCGACCATCGAATCGCCCCGCACTTCGAGCGCGTAGTGCTCGCCCGAGCCGAGCATGTCCGGTGGTACGCTGATAGTGTGGCTGCGGGTCTGCAACGCCTCGATCGGCGTACCGGCCGCGATACGCCCCATCACCGGCACTGCAACGGGGCGCTCGCCCTCGTCCGCGGGCGGGCTGGAGGTTGTTCGCACCTTGCCGAGATTGCCTTCGATGACGCTCGGCGTGAAGCCACGCCGGCTGCCGGCGGCCGCCTGCAGCTCAGGAAGCTTGATGACTTCGATGGCGCGGGCGCGGTTCGGCAGGCGGCGAATGAAGCCACGTTCCTCGAGCGCGGTGATCAGGCGATGGATGCCGGACTTCGAGCGCAGGTCGAGCGCGTCCTTCATCTCGTCGAAGGAGGGCGGCACGCCGCTTTCCTTCAGACGTTCGCTGATGAACCGCAGAAGCTCGTATTGTTTGCGCGTTAACATCTCGACCAAAATCCCCCGGTTGGTGTCGTTCGATTCCGAGACGCTGAATTCAGCGGTAAGCCGCTACATGCTCGAAACAAATCATGAACGGACACTATATGTTCGATATGTGTTCCGCAACTGCTTAATTTATGGTGAACGCGACAAACTTCGCGGAACGCGTGTGCTTGATGCGCTCAGGCCGGCAGTCGGAGCACCTCGCATAGCGTGCCGGCTTCGGCCTTTGGCGCGAATGGTGCGCGCACGAGAAGTGCCTGTGCCGCAGCGAGATTCGCAAGCAGCGAGGAGTCCTGATGGTTAACTGGAAGGGCGACGAGCGTGCCGTCGTCGCGCTCCTCCAGGCGTGCGCGAAGATAATCCTCGCGCACATCGTTTGCGCCGACGTCGCGGCCGAGCACAGCGCGTTCGCGGCGATGGTGAATCACCTGCCGGCCCGACAACGCGCGAATCAGCGGCACCATGAACAGGAAACCGCACACATAGGATGACACGGGATTGCCGGGCAGGCCGATCACGCGCATCGCGCCCAGCCGTCCGTTCATCATCGGCTTGCCCGGCCGCATCGCTATCTTCCAGAACGCCATCGAGATGCCTTCAGCCCTGAGCGCCTGCTGGACCAGATCGTGGTCGCCGACCGACGCGCCGCCGGTTGTGATCAGGATGTCGGCGCCGGTCTCACGGGCGCGGCGGATGCCGGCGCTGGTGGCTTCCAGCGTATCGGCGGCAACCCCGAGGTCGACGGTATCGGCACCCTCGCTCCGGGCGAGTGCGTGCAGAGCGTAGCCATTGGAATAGACGATCTGGCCGTGACCGGGGGTGGTGCCCGGCATCACCAGCTCATCCCCGGTGGCGAGGATCGCGACTTTCGGACGGCGGCGGACGGGGAGGCGTGGGTGGTTCATCCCGGCGGCCAGTGCCAGGTCCCGCTCGGTGAGCCGGGCTCCCTTGCGCAGCAGAACGTCGCCCTCGGAGAAGTCGACGCCGGCGGGACGGATGTTTCGCCCCGTTACGGCGGCTTCCTTGATCGTGATGCGCCTGCCGTCAGAAACCGTGTCTTCCTGGATCACGACCGCGTCCGCGCCTTCGGGAACGACGCCGCCGGTGAAGATCCGCACGGCCTCGCCGGCGCCGACCGATCCCGCAAACGGCCGGCCCGCTGCGATCTCGCCGATCACCGTGAGCACGGCATCGATCTTCGCCGCATCGGCCCCGCGCACGGCGTAGCCGTCCATCGCCGACATCGCCTGCGGCGGCTGCGTGCGCCGTGCCGCGACGTCGCGCGCAAGCACGCGATGGAAGGCTTCGTCGAGCGCAACCATGTCTTCAGGCAGCGGCTGCACGCCGGCCAGCACCGCTGCAAGCGCGTCAGAAACCGGCATCAAGGCCACGGGCGAAAACTCCTGCTGGGCATTCGGGTAAATCGGCGGCGAGAGTTCTAGCCGAGTGCGGGCGCGGAGGCAAAAGAGCGTCGCGGCAGGATGATTCATCTTGCACCATTCGCCTGGCAATAGCTGGCAATAAGCAAGAGAGACTCAGGTCCGCCGCGGCATGATCCGAAAGGCAAGGCAGACCGGCACGAGGATGGCCATGGCGAGGACGAGAAGACGAGAGCCACGGCCAGCATCGCTCAGGTCCCCGGCTGCTTGTTCGGTCTGACGTCCGGCGCTACGGGGCCCTGGTCCTTGTCGGGTAGAGGATCGGCCTGCGATTTCAGGTCGGCAGCCTTGCTGATCAGCTTTGCGGAGAGGTTAGGGTCCGAGGTGGTTCTGGCGAATTTCAGCAGCAGCGAGGCCTGCTTGGTGAGGTAGGTTTTGCCCAACACGCGATAAGTCCGATGTAGAATCCCCAACGGACTCACGAGTCCGGAAGCGGGCATTCGTTCCCGGAACTTGGTACAAATTTGCACAGAGTGATTTGGTTCCACATTCCGCGCAAAATTAGTTCCAGCAGGCGGAACTGAGTTGGCGGACGGTCCGGCACTGGTTTTTAAATTCCGAGCGCCTTCAATGCGTTCCCGACGTCCGACGGTGATGTCACGTGCACCGCGGTCAATCCGCGTGCGCGCGCGCCTTTGATATTCTCAGCAAGGTCATCGAAGAACACGATTCGGTTTGCCGGCACGCCCATCGCCGCCACGACATGGTCGAAGGCCTCCGCATCCGGTTTGCGCAGCCCGATGCTGGACGACAGGTACAGCTCGCGGAAATGGCCGAGCAGGCCAGCATACTCCTTCGAGAAATAGTCAACATGCGGCCGGTTGGTATTGGAGAAGGCGTAGAGCGGCATGTGCCTTGCCGCACGCGGCAACAGGTTCGCGATGCCAGGCATCTCGCCCGCGAAGATCGCGTTCCAGCCCTCCAGGAACTGCGCATCCGAGATGCCGATCCCGAGCGAGGCACGTAGTGAGGCGAAATAGTCCTCGTCGCTGATCTTGCCGACTTCGTGCAGCCGATAGGCCTCGTTGTCGCGCACATAGCGCGCGACGATGGATTCGGGCGCGCACCCGGCATGTCCCGCCCAGCAGGCGATCGCCTTGGAGAAATCGATGTCGAGCACGACGCGCCCGAGATCGAACAAAAGCGCATCCGCGCTGCCGGGAGAGAGCGATGTCATTGCGTCCTTTTCACTTCAGTACCGGTAAGGTTCGTGGTCGAACAGCGGGAACGCGCTGAACACGCTCGGCGCGTTGGTGGCGGTCGCCGGATGCAGGCAGGACTTGTTGACGTCGGCGAACGAGGTGGCGCCCAGCAGGCCGAGGCAGCGCAGCACCTCGTCCTCCAGGAGCTCCAGCATCCGCATGACGCCGGCTTCGCCGGCCGCCGCCAGCGCCCAGCATTGCAGCCGGCCGATGCCGACGAGGTCAGCGCCCGCCGCGATGGCCTTGACGATGTCGGTGCCGCGGCCGAAGCCGCCATCGACCATGATCTTGGCGCGGCCCCTCACGGCATCGACGATCTCAGGGAGCACGTGCATGGCGCCGCGGCCGTGATCAAGCTGGCGGCCGCCATGGTTGGAGACGTAGATCCATTCGACGCCGTGATCGATCGCGATCAGCGCGTCCTCGGCAGTGGCGATGCCCTTGAGGATCAGCGGGATCTTGAACTTGTCCTTGATCATCTTGACGGTCCGCCACTCCAGGCCCTTCTGGTAATCGCCGCCGGTGGCGCGCAGGCGGCTCTCGCGAACGTAGCGCTTGGCGATGTCACGTTCGCGACGGCTGTAATGGGCGGTGTCGACGGTCAGGCAGAACGCGGCGTAGGCGTTCTTCTCGGTCCGGCTGACGACATCGGCGACGAAGGCGTCGTCGCCGCGAACGTAGAGCTGGTAGAGCCGCAGCGCATCGGGGGCGGCCTCGGCGGTCTTTTCCAGGCCAGGCTCGGACACCGAGCTCAGCATGTGCGCCGCACCAAAGGTGCCAGCCGCGCGCGCTACGCTGGCAGCGCCATGCGGATCGAAGATCTCGAGCGCGCCGACGGGAGCCAGCACCACCGGCAGGCGCATCTTGCGGCCGAACTGCTCGACGGAGCCGTCGACCTTGCGGACGTCGCGGAGCACCCGCGGGCGAAAGGCGATCTCGTCCAGCGCCATGCGGTTGCGCCGCATCGTGGTTTCGGTCTCGGCGGCGCCGACGATATAGTCCCAGGCATTCTGGTTGAGGTTGGCGCGCGCCTTCCGGATGAATTCGTGCAGATTCTGGAACGGCTCGTTGCTGGCGCCGAGTTCGACGTTCCTTTCCGGCCGGATGCGGGGCGCGTCGTTCATTGTAGTCCTCCCGAGAATTTGAAGTCTTGTTGTCATCGCCTATCGCGTCCGGCCCTCCAAAACCATCCTAAAATCGCATAGCTGCGAGGCGTGGGCCGGTCGACCGATTCCCGCTTCCCGCGCGAACCGGTTTCGGAACGTTGCCAAAAGTTTAGGTCCGGACGAAGGGATTTTTACCGTGGACCCGCCGTCGTGGCGTTCCGGCCTTGAAGAAACCAGAATGGTATTGTGAGAAGCGAGCTGGATCGCCATTTGCATGGCGCCCCAGCCCCAAGCAAAAAAGGCCAGTCCATCCATGCGGAAAACCCTGCTGTTCCCCTTGGGCGCGCTTACCGGAGCGTGCTTGACCCTTCTGGTAGCCAGCCCGCACGGCGGCGTATGGGCGGCACGGGCGGCGGCGAGCGCGGATGATGCCTATTCCCAGCTCAACCTGTTCGGCGAAGTGTTCGAGCGGGTAAAGGCGAGCTATGTCGAAAAGCCCGACAACGCCAAGCTGATCGAAGGCGCGATCACGGGCATGGTGACCTCGCTCGACCCACATTCGCGCTACATGAACGCCAAGGCCTGGACCGAGATGCAGGAGACCACCTCCGGCGAGTTCGGGGGGGCTCGGCATTGAGGTCACGATGGAGGAGGGCCTGGTCAAGGTCGTCTCGCCGATCGACGACACGCCGGCCTCGAAGGCCGGCATCCTGTCCGGCGACCTCATCAGCAAGATCGACGGCGAGGCCGTCCAGGGCATGACGCTCGAGCAGGCCGTCAACAAGATGAAGGGCCCGGTCGACACGAAGACCAGGCTGACCATCGTGCGTAAGGGCGCGGACGCTCCGCTCGACGTTTCGATCACGCGCGAGATCATCCACGTGCGTCCGGTGCGCTTCCATGTCGAGAATGGCGACATCGGCTATATCCGCGTCACCTCGTTCAACGAGCAGACCACCGATGGCCTGAAGAAGGCGATCGCGTCGATCTCCAAGGACGTCCCGCCGGAGAAGCTCGTGGGCTACGTGGTGGACCTGCGCAACAATCCGGGCGGATTGCTGGACCAGGCCGTGTCGGTGTCGAGCGCGTTCCTGCCGCGTGGCGAGGTCGTCTCGACCCGCGGCCGCAATCCGGAAGAGACCCAGCGTTTCACCGCGCATGGCGGCGATCTCACCAAGGGCAAGCCGCTGGTCGTGCTGATCAACGGCGGCTCGGCCTCAGCTTCGGAGATCGTGTCCGGCGCGCTGCATGACCACAAGCGCGCAACGCTGATCGGCACGCGTTCGTTCGGCAAGGGCTCGGTGCAGACCATCATTCCGCTCGGCGCCGGCAATGGCGCGCTGGCGCTGACCACGGCGCGCTACTACACGCCGTCGGGCCGCTCGATCCAGGCCCAGGGCATCGCGCCTGACATCGAGATACTCCAGGATGTGCCGGCGGAGCTGAAGGGCCGGATCGACACCATGGCGGAGTCCCAGATGCGCGGCCATCTCTCGGCCGCGGACGGCACCGAGCAGACCGGATCGCAATCCTACGTTCCGCCGGAAGAGAAGGACGACAAGGCCCTGCACGCGGCCTTCGACTTCCTGCACGGCGTCACCGCGAACGCCGTGGCGGCCAAGCCCGCGCCGAAGGCTGCGGTGCCGAACTAAACGTTTGCGACCGCCAGACATCGCCCGGGAGTGGATGACCGCTCCCGGGCGAATTTGTTTTTGGACGCTGTCCCAGCCGGATTCATCGCCGCAACGGTGGCCTCGTAGCGGCCTCTCTGCCGGAGACCTAGCTTGCCTCGCGGCGGCAGCTTTCGTTGCCACCGCGCTGGGCGAGGCGGCTGCGATGCAGCGCGAATAGCTCCAGCACCTTGTCGGCCGGTTTTGCGGCGCTGAACAGATAGCCCTGCATCTCGGAGCAGCCGAGTGCGCGCAACAGGCGCTGCTGCTCCTCGGTCTCGACGCCTTCGGCCGTGGTGGTCATGCGGCGGGCAGCCGCGAGGTTGACGACGGCCTGAACGATGCTGGCGGAGCCGTCCGGGCCGGCGATGTCGTCGACGAAGCAGCGGTCGATCTTGATCTTGTCGAACGGGAAGCGGTGCAGGTAGCTCAACGAGGAGTAGCCCGTGCCGAAATCGTCGAGCGCGATGCGCACGCCGATGGCGCGCAGCTGATGCAGGATCGCAAGCGCGGTGTCGTCGTCGCGGATCAGCACCGCCTCGGTGATCTCGAGCTCGAGCCGGCTCGCCGGCAGGTTCGACGCAGCGAGCGCTGCCATGATCTTCAGCGCCAGCGTGCTGCTCTTGAACTGCACCGGCGAGACGTTGACAGCGAGACGGATGTCGGCGGGCCAGTTCGCGGCGTCCCGACAGGCGGTGGCCAGCACCCATTCGCCGATCTCGTTGATCAGCCCGGTATCTTCGGCGATCGGAATGAATTCGGCCGGCGAGACCATGCCGCGCTCGGGATGGCGCCAGCGCACCAGCGCCTCGCAGCCGGTGATGCGGTCGTCCTTCAGGCCGAGGCAGGGCTGGTAATAGACCTCGAGGCCGCCATGGGCGATGGCGTGGCGCAGGTCGATCTCGAGCTGCCGCCGCTCGCGGACCTTGGCGTCCATCTCCGGCTTGAAGAAGCGATAGGTGTGACGTCCTGCGGCTTTGGCGGCGTACATCGCCATGTCCGCGTTCTTCAGGATCTGGTCCAGCGCCGTGCCGTGTCCGGGCGCCAGCGCGATGCCGATGCTGGCGTCGGTGGTGAGGTGATGGCCCATGCAGTCGACGGGTGTGCGGATGGCATCGAAAACCCGCGCGACGAGATCGTTGACCCGATCCAGCGACGTCACCGCGCTCTGTACGATGGCAAATTCGTCGCCGCCGAGCCGCGCCACGAAGTCCGCCGGGCCTGCGCAGCGGCTGAGGCTCGTGGCGATCGATTTCAACAGCTCATCGCCGACGAGATGGCCGAGGGCGTCGTTGACGCCCTTGAACTCGTCGATGTCGATGTAGTGCACCGCGATCTCTTCGCCGTCGGCGATCGCAGCCAGCTCCGCGCGCAGGTGCTCGTGGAACATGGCGCGGTTGGGCAGGTCGGTCAACGCATCGTAATGGGCGAGGTGTGTGATGCGCTCCTCGATGCGCCGCCGCTCGGTGATGTCCTCGTGCGTCGCCACCCAGCCGCCGTCTACGAGAGGTTCGTTGAGGATGTGGATCGAGCGTCCGTCGGAGGTGTCGACCACCATGGAGTTGCGCAGGCGGATGTTGCGCAGCACGCGATCGACATAGCTGTCGATATCGCCTGTGAAGGAGCCGGTCGCCTTGCGGTGCGCGATAATGTCGTGGAAGCTGGAGCCGGGCTTCACCACGTCGGCCGACAGGCCGTACATCTCGATGTAGCGCTGGTTGCACACCACGAGCCGCTGCTCGGCATCGAACAGCAACAGGCCCTGGGTCATGTTGTTGACGGCGCGGTCGAGGCGCAGCTTCTCAAGTGTCAGCCGCCCACGGGAAGCGCGGTGCTGCTCCAGCAGCTTGCGCACGATCGCGATCAGCACACCGGCGATGGCGAGAGCGGACGCGCCGGCGACCGAGATCAGGATGCCGATCTGCTCGCGCCAGTCCGTCAGGGCCGCCGCGCGCGTCGTGGTAGCCATCATCAGAATCGGGAAGTGGGGCAGGGCGTGCCCGGAGATCAGCCGGTCCTCGCCGTCGACGGGGCTTATGAATCGGCCGGCGAAGTGATCGAGCCCGAAGATCCGCTGCTGCTCGAACGAGCCGTTCCTGAAACTGCGTCCCATCAACTCGCTGGAATGGGGATAGCGGGCGAGCAGCGTGCCGTCGCGATGCAGCATCGAGATGCTGGAGCCTTCGCCAAGCACGACGGACTCGAAGAATTTCTCGAAATTGGCCGGCTCGATGCCGCGCCCGACGATGCCCATGAACTCGCCGTTCGGCCCCACGATCTTGCGGACGATCAGAATGGTCCAGGCGCCGGAGATGCGGCTGTGCACCGGCTCGATGAGGACGTCCGGCGCGTTGGGGTCGTATCTGAAAGTCCGGAAGTAGGCGCGGTCGGCGACGTTGACCTTCGGAGCCGGCCATGCCGTCGACGAATTAATCACGTTGCCTTCGGCATCGATGACATTGACGCCGCCCATGTAGGGGAGCGCCTCGATCTTCGAGCGCAGCATCCGGTGGATGTCCTGGCCGGAGAGGCGCTCGCGATAGTCCTCCGCGGTGGTGATGCTGGTCGCGCGAACGTGGTCGACGAAGTCTTTCTGGATGACTGCGAAATCGTGCAATTGCTGGTCGAAATGATGCGCAAGCAGCAGCACGGTGTTTTCCAGCTCGCGTGAGCTGTTGCGCAGTGCGCGCTCGCGGAAGTTCTGCGCCATCAGGACCGAGCCGACGGCGATCGCTGCGATCAGGAGCGTGCCACCCACCACCAGCCAACGGATCGGTCCGCTGCGCACGAAGGCCTGGTCAAAAAGGCGGCTGCCGTATTTCGTCGTCATTCGATCGTTGCCGTACACACGTCAGGATCGATTTCAGATCCCCAAAGCATCCGTCGGTTTACTGGAACGGTGTGGAGGCAGCGTTAGGAAGCGCGGTTAATACGACATGAATGGCCGCGCGCAAATGCGATCAATGCGCGGGGCGAGAGATGTGCGGGGCGTGCCGGAAACTCGCGCGATGCCGGTCAATTCCTGCCGGTCGCGCGATGATACTCCAAGTTCGGATCGATCAGCTCTTCGCTGCGCTGATCGTCCGCGTGCCGCTGCGCGCCAGGATCGCCACCACGATCAGCGCCGCGACGATGTTCGCGGAGGCGCTGAGCAGGATCGGCAGCGTGTAGCTGTGATTGACGTCGTAGACGAAGCCGGCGGCGCTCGGGCCGACAAGCGTGCCGAAGGCGACGCTGGTGTAGAGAATGCCGATGATGCCGCTGACGTTGCGGCCGCCAAAATAGTCCATCACAACAGCCGGCAGGACCGCGACCCAGCCGCCATAGAACACGCCGTAGACGAAGGCGAAGGCGGCGAGGGCCCAGACATTTGCCGCAACAGCCCAGATCGCCATCGCGAATGCCATTCCTATCAGCACCATGATCAGCGAGCGGTCGCGGCCCATCCGGTCGGCGAGCGCGCCGAGGAAGAACCGGCCTGCGGTGCTGCCGGCGCCGATCATCCCGAGCAGCAGCACGGCAGGGGACGCCGTAACTCCGTTGTCGCGCGCATAGGGCACGAGGTGGACGAAGGGGACGAAGGCGCCAAAGGAACAGATGAGGCAGGACACATAGAGGCCGACAAACTGGGGTGAGCGGACGGCCTCGCGCACCGAAGCGCCGCCGGCATTGGTGGCACCGGAGGTTTCGCGAGGTGGATCACCATCCGGGCTGAGGCCCCGGTCCTTCGGATCGTTCTCGATCAACAGCGAAAGCCCTCCGCCAATCACCAAGGCGATCGCGCCGAGCACCAGATAGGCGCCGCGCCAACCGACCGAGGCGATCAGAGTTGAGGCGAACGGCGGCATGGCCAGCGTGCCGAGCCCGATGCCGCTGACCGCGAGGCCGGAGGCAAAGCCACGGCGCCTCACGAACCAGCGTTGCACCGCGCCGATGGCGGGAACATAGGCGCAGCCGACCCCGAGGCCGACGCCCAGCCCATAGGCGAGATAAACCTCGACAAGCGAGCGCGCTGTGCTCGCGGCCGAGAGCCCGACAGCGACCAGGATCATGCCGATCACTGCAAGCGGGCGCGAGCCGACCCGGTCGGCGAGGGGGCCACTGACGAGACCGAGCGCGAAGTAGAGAAAGCCAGCGATCGAAAACACCAGCGAGATCGAGCCGCGCGAGGCGCCGAAGTCGCGCTGCAGCGGCTCGAGAAAGGCACTGAATGTGTAGGCCGAGCCGAAACCCACGAACATCACGGCGAATGCCGCCGCAACAACGAACCAGCCGTGGAAAACGCTTCGATGAGGCAGCGTGGATTGAAGGGTCAATGTTGCCTCCGCGAGGTGAGGGAAGGATGGCGGCGATGCCAGGACGTGGTGCGCTGGAACGCCGCCCCGGCACGCACGAGCATGGCCTCGTCGAGATGGGCGGCGACGAGCTGGAACGCGATCGGCAGCCCGTCTGCGGATGCTCCTCCCGGCAGTGTGATCGTGGGATGACCGGTCATGTCGAACGGGCAAGTGTAGCGCTGCAGCTTCGCGATCAGGTCCGGCTGCTCGCCGAGCGTCCGGATCATGGCGAGCGTCACGGGCGGGAACGGGTGCACCGGGATCAGGAGCAGGTCGATGGTCTCGAATAACGCCGCCACCCGGCCGCGCAGCGCCAGCCGGCGCAGCAGGATCTTCTGATAATCGAGGGCGGAGAGCGTACGACCGGCCTCGATCACCGAGGCGAGGATTGGACCATACTCATCCTTGCGGGCAGGATAGGTCGCCTCGTGCGCGACCGCAGCTTCCACCGCACAATTCGGCGTCCAGTCGGCGATCGCCTGCATCACGTCAGGAAATCTGACATTGACGATATCAACGCCAAGCGCTCGGAAAGCATCGATCGCGTCCGCCAGCGCGCGCTGCGTCGCGACGTCCACGTCGTCGTTGTTCCAAGCGGCGTCGACGCCGATCCGCAAGCCCCGCACGTCCTGTGTAGCCGCGGCCAGATAGTCGGGCACAGGATCGAACAGCGACGTCGGATCGTTCGGATCGTGTCCGGCGATGACACCAAGCAGCGCGCCGGCATCGACCGCGCTGCGGCCGATCGGCCCGACATGGTCGAGCGTCGCAGCCAGCTCGAACGTGCCATGGCGGCTGACGCGGCCCCAGCTCGGCTTCAGCCCGGTCAGGCCGTTGGCGGCGGACGGCCAGCGGATCGAGCCCCCGGTGTCGGAGCCGAGCGAGCCGAAGCAAAGTCCGGCAGCGGTCGCGACCGCCGGGCCGCTGGATGAAATGCCCGGCCAGTAAGCCGCATTCCACGGATTCTTCGGCGGCGTCACCAATGGATGGTGATCGGAATAGGCGCCCTCGCTGAGTTGCACCTTGCCGAGCACCACGGCGCCCGCATCCTTGAGCCGACGCACGACCGTTGCGTCTTCACCGGGACGAAAGTCGCGATGAAGAATGGTGCCGGCTGCCGTCGGAATGCCCTTGGTCCAGAAAAGATCCTTCAACGCAATCGGCACGCCATGCAGCGGGCCCCGATACCGGCCATGTGCGATTTCGGCGTCCGCGGCTTTCGCCTCGGCAATGGCTGTGTCCGCCATCACGTGAACGTAGCTACCGAGTTCACGATCCAGGGCGTCGATACGGTCGAGTTGCGCGCGCGTCACGTCCAGCGCGGAGATGTCGCGCGCCTTAAGACGTGCAGCGAGCTCTGTGAGCTCGAGATAGTGCAGGGCGTCGGCCACGGCTCGCGGCTCCCTTCTTGTTGTTGCAATGACGTTCGATCTCGAAGAGATTCGACACCAGTATAGATATGATACAGGTGTCGCTTGCTGTCAACCAGTAAATATGTTTTACTGGTGTTCAAATATCCGGTGTTTCGATGTCGAAAGAGTCGCGCAAATTCAAAGTTCCCGACGCGCTGGCGAACGTCTACGACTTCGCCAATACGCTCGATGTTCGCCATTTCACGCATTTCGGCGTGGAGCACCCGCAGGGCGACGAAATCGCCGGGCCGAGACAACTTGCGGACTGGATGCAGGAACGTGGCCTTGGCACTGAGGGTGGACGCGTTACGCCCGCGATGTTCGAGACCGCGCTGCGGCTGCGCGAGGCGTTACGTGCCTATCTGCAATGTGACCCGGCCGAGCGGCGCCGGAACAAGGATGTCCTGGGCGCGCTCGGCGATGCGCTGGCGCCGTTTCCGTTGCGAGTGGAGGCGCGCGCCGGGCGCGGCGCGATATTGTCGGCAGCGCGCGAGGACGCGCTCGCTGGCCTGTCGACTATTGCGATCGAGCTTCATGACGCAACGCTTGTGGGAACGCTGGACCGGTTGAAGATGTGCGCGTCGGAGGAATGTCGCCGGGTGTTCTTCGACCGGTCGAAACCATCGACGCGGCGATGGTGCATGTCGACGCTGTGCGGCAATCGGATGAAGACGCGCGCCTATCGTGAGCGGCAGCGCGAAGCTAAATAGATGGCGCTCAGACGCGGTAATGGCCGGACTTGCCGCCCAGCTTCTCGACGAGATGGATGCCCTCGATGCGCACGCCGCGCTCCACCGCCTTGATCATGTCGTAGATGGTGAGGCAAGCGACCGACACCGCGGTGAGCGCCTCCATCTCGACACCGGTCGGACCCGTGACCTTCACGCTGGCGCGGACGAGGCAGCCGGGCAGCTTCGCGTCGGGCTCGATGTCGACCGTCACTTTCGAGAGCGCCAGCGGATGACAGAGCGGGATCAGCTCGGAGGTGCGCTTGGCCGCCATGATCCCGGCGATGCGCGCGGTGCCAAGCACGTCGCCCTTCTTGGCGTTGCCGGACACGATGAGATCAAGCGTCGCCCTGGTCATGACGACGCGTCCTTCCGCGACCGCGATCCGTTCGGTCGCGGGCTTGTCCGAGACGTCGACCATCCGCGCCTCGCCGGAGGCGCCGATATGGGTGAGGGCAGGGCCGGCCTTGGTCTTGGCTGGCTTCGTCCTGGCTGGCTTCGTTTTGGACGGCTTGCGCGCCATATCAGCGCGTACCCGTCGCGCGCGCTGCATTCTCGCGCGCAAGCAGCGTGCGCGTGGCGGCAGTCACATCGGCCTGCCGCATCAGGCTCTCGCCGACCAGGAAGGTCGACATGCCGACGCGCTCGAGCCGGGCAAGATCGGTGGGCGTGAAGATGCCGCTCTCGCCGACCATCAGCCGGTCGCCGGGGATCAGCGGCGCCAGTGCTTCGCTGGTCGCGAGCGTGGTCTCGAAAGTGCGTAAGTTGCGGTTGTTGACGCCGATCATCGGCGAGCGGAGCTTCAGCGCGCGGTCGAGCTCGGCGCGGTCGTGAATCTCGATCAGCACGTCCATGCCGTAGGCGAGGGCGGCGTCCTCGAGATCCCTGGCGGTCGCATCGTCGAGGGCCGCCATGATGATCAGGATGCAGTCGGCGCCATGCGCGCGGGCCTCAGTCACCTGATAGGTGTCGAACATGAAATCCTTGCGTAGCACCGGCAGCGAGGTCGCCGCGCGCGCCGCCACCATAAAGTCGAGGTGGCCCTGGAAAGAGGGCGTGTCCGTCAGCACCGAGAGGCAGGCGGCACCGCCGGCCTCATAGGCCTTGGCGAGCTGTGGCGGATCGAAATCGGCGCGGATCAGCCCCTTGGACGGCGAGGCCTTCTTCACTTCGGCGATCAGCGCGTACTCGCCATTGCTGTGCTTGGCCCTGATCGCGCGTACGAAGCCCCGCGGCGCCGGTTGCGCCTTGGCGTTGGCCTCCACCGCCGACAGCGGCTGCGCGCGCTTGGCCGCGGCGATCTCCTCGCGCTTGTACGCTTCGATCTTAGTCAGGATGTCGGACATGACAGGCTCAGCCGTTCGAGACCGCGATCAGATGCTTCAGCCGGGCGTTCGCCGCGCCGCTGTCGAGCGACTTCGCGCCGATCGCGACGCCCTCCTTGAGGTCCCTGGCGCGGCCGGCAACGACCAGCGCGGCAGCGGCGTTCATCAGCGCCACGTCGCGGTAGGGGCTCGGCTTGCCGTCGAGCACGCTTTGCAAAGCGATCGCGTTGGCCTCAGCGTCGCCGCCCCTGAGCGCGCCGGGCTCGCAGCGCGACAGGCCGGCGTCCTCCGGCGTCACCTCGAAATTCCGGATCTCGCCATTGTGGAGCGCGGAGACGAAGGTCGGGCCGGTGAGGGTGATTTCGTCGAGGCCATCGGAGCCGTGCACCACCCAGGCGGATTCGGAGCCGATGTTCTTCAGCACCTGTGCCAGCGGTTGCACCCATTGCCGCGAGAACACGCCGACCATCTGCCGCTTCACGCCGGCCGGGTTGGACAACGGGCCGAGCAGGTTGAAGATCGTGCGCGTCGCGAGCTCGACCCGGGTCGGGCCGACGTTCTTCATGGCGGGATGGTGAGCGGGGGCGAACATGAAGCCGATGCCGCACTCATGCACGCAGCGGCCGACCTGCTCGGGCCTGAGGTCGATCTTCACCCCCAGCGAGGCCAGCACGTCGGCGGCGCCCGAGCGCGACGACAATGCGCGGTTGCCGTGTTTGGCGACGGGCAAGCCGGTGCCCGAGACGATGAAGGAGGCGCAGGTCGAGACGTTGACCGAGCCGGAGCCGTCACCGCCGGTGCCGACGATGTCGACGGCGTCCGCGGGCGCATCGACGGTGAGCATCTTTGAGCGCATGGCCGAGACCGCGCCGGTGATCTCGTCCACGGTCTCACCGCGCACCCGCAGCGCCATCAGGAGGCCGCCCATCTGCGAGGGCGTGGCCTCGCCGGACATCATGGCGTCGAAGGCGGAAGCGGCTTCGTCACGCGACAGGCTGGCGCCGGTCGCGACTTTTCCAATGATCGATTTCAGGTCGTCCATCGCGTGCTTTCAACTCACTGGTTCGCGCCGGTCACCTGCGCGAAGGCGGCCTGATTAATGGTGGTCCCGATGTCGGTTTCAAGCTTGTTGACGTGGGACGCGACCTGCTCCTCGGTCAGCGAGCGGGCGAGGCTGTCCTTCAGCTTCTTGGCCGCGTCGGAGGTCACATCGAGTGCGGGATCGACGATGTCAGTGACGCGGAAGACGATCACTTCGCTGCCGCCTGTCACGGCCGTCTGCCCAACACCATCCTTGGCGGTGCGGAAGGCGGCCGCAACGACGGCTGCGGGCACGCCGGCGGGCGTGTCGTCGCGCTTGAAGCCGGTCGCGGTCTCGATCTTGAGGCCGAGCGCCGCGGCCTCGTCGGCGAGCTTGCCGCCCTGTTCGAGCTTCTGCACCATCTCGGTCGCCTTGGTCTTCAGCCTGGCGGCGATCTGGTCCTGGCGCCAGCGCGCCTCGACCTGGTCGCGGACCTCGTCGAGATTGCGATCGCGCGAGGGCGTGATGGCAAGCACGTCGTACCAGACATAGCCGCCCTTGAACGAGATCGAGTCGTTGTCGACGCCGACGTCGGTGTTGAAAGCCTGCGACACCACGTCGAGGCCCTGCGGGATGTTGGCGACCGGCTGGCCGTTCGGGCCGCGGCCGGAGCGGTCGACGGCGTCGATGGTCACGGCGGTGAGGCCGAGCTTCTGCGCCGCGTCAATCACGCTGGAGCCGCCGCCGCGCTCGTCCTCCATCTTGTCGCGAAGATCGGCGACCTTGACATGCGCCCGCTCGGTCGCGATCTCGCGCTTGATGTCACCGGCGAGGCTTGCGTAGTTCGCCTCGACGCCCGGCTCGATCTTGTCGACCTTGACGATAGACGTGCCGAGACGGCCCTGGATAGGCTGGCTGATCTCACCTGCGGGAAGCGAGAAGGCGACATCGCCGACCGCGGGGTCGAGCGAAGACTTGGTGACGAGGCCAAGATCGACGTCGGACGCGGTCAGTCCGCGCTCTTTGCCGAGATCCTCGAACGACATACCGCCGACGAGTCGCTCGCGGGCGGCCTGCGCGTCTGCGGCGTTGGGGAATACGATCTGATGGATCTGGCGCTTCTCCGGGGTGCCGAGCCGGTCCTTGCGCTGCTCGAACACCTTCTTGGCGTCCTCGTCGGAGACGTCGCTCCACTTGCCGATCTCTTCCGGCGAGATCACGACGAAGGCGATCTTGCGATATTCAGGCGCACGGAACTGGACCTTGTGGTCCTCAAAATAGGCGGCGAGTGCCTCGGGCGAGGGGGCGTCGATAGTGCCAGCCTGGGCTGCGTCGAGCTTGACGAAATCGATGGAGCGCTGCTCGTTTTGGAAGCGCGTCAGTACGTCGATCAAGGTCTTCGACGGCTCGAGGCCGGCGCCGATCGTGCCGGTGAGCTGCCGGCGCAGCGACACCTTGCGCTGCTCGGCGACGTAGCGCTGCTCGGTGTAGCCGAAATTGCGGATCATGGCCTGGAAGCGGTTCGGATCGAAGTTGCCGCCTACGCCCTTGAAGTTGGGGTCATTCATGATGAGTTGGCGGATCTGTTCGTCGGACTGGCCGAGGCCGATCCGGCGCGCCTCTTCGTCGAGCGCGGCTTCCGCGATCGTCTGCTGCAGGACCTGGCGGTCGAGGCCGAAGGCGCGCGCCTGGTCGGGCGTCAGCGGGCGGCCGAACTGGCGGCTGATCTGCTGCAGGCGGTCGGTATAGATCTGGCGGAACTCGTTCAGCGAAATCTCGGTGCTGCCGACCTTGGCGACCGTGGATTGTCCGAAGCCGCGGAAAATGTCGGCGATGCCCCAAATGCCGAAACTGATGATCAATACGCCCATCACCACGGCCATAATGGTTTTGCCGAGCCAGTTTGATGAGGCCTTGCGCATTCCTCGAAGCATTTGGTCCAACTTGTTTGGCAGGAGGGGAACGGGAGCGCGTCTTAATGCAGATTCCGCAAAAGCGCGTCACCGAATTGATAGATCATCATAAAGTGGCGGCTTTCCCCCCGCAACCTCAGGTCACGCGCTCGTTCGCGGCTGCGGTTAAAAGCCCCTGGTCTCTGGAACTGCCGCGGCTCCTCTGCTAGCGCATGCACAAACCTCATTTCGCTGGGAATTGACATGACCGACGCCATCCGCCCCCTGATCGCCGGCAACTGGAAAATGAACGGCCTGAAGGCCGCGACTGCCGAATTCGACGCCATGCTCAAGGGTGCGGCAGATGTGAGCGGCAAGGCCGACCTGCTGGTTTGCCCGCCGGCAACCCTGATCGCGGCCTTCGCCGAGAAAGCGCGGGGTCAGAAGGTCGCGGTGGGAGCACAGGATTGTCATCCCAAGGCTTCCGGAGCCCATACCGGCGATATCGCTGCCGAAATGCTGGCGGATGCGGGCGCGACCGCCATCATCGTCGGCCATTCCGAACGCCGTGCCGACCACGGCGAGGGCGCTGCCCTGATCCGGCAGAAGGCCGAGGCCGCCTGGCGTGCCGGTGTGACAGCGATCGTCTGCATCGGCGAGACGCAAGGTCAGCGCGATGCCGGCCAGACCCTGGACATCCTGCGCGGCCAGCTCAACGGATCGCTGCCGGACGGCTCCAACGCCGCCAATCTGGTCGTGGCCTATGAACCGGTCTGGGCGATCGGCACCGGCCTGACCCCCACAGCCAAGGATGTCGAGCAGATTCATGGGTTTATCCGGGAACTCCTGACCTCCCGGTTCAAGGCCGACGGGGCCAGGATGCGCATCCTCTATGGCGGTTCGGTCAAGCCCTCGAACGCGGCCGAGCTGATGGCGGTGAAGGACGTCAACGGCGCGCTGGTCGGTGGGGCCAGCCTGAAAGCGGCCGATTTCCTTGCGATCGCCAAGGGCTGCCCCTAGCTAAGTGCAAAGCGCAGGTCCCGGCCGATCGGGGGTGGCAATGCACCTCCCGATCGTGTAACACCGCGCAACTTCAGGAAAACCCGCGAAGCGCGATCGGCCGCCGTCTCGGCGCTGTCGGCTTGTGACGGAAGGATACTATGCAGACTGTTGTCATCGTCATCCACCTCATGATCGTCGCTGTCATGATCGGCGCCGTCCTGCTCCAGAAGTCGGAAGGCGGCGGTCTCGGCATGGGGGGGAGGCGCGGGCTTCATGTCGAGCCGCGGCACCGCGAATCTCTTGACGCGGACCACCGCGGTTCTGGCCGCCGGCTTCTTCCTGACCAGCCTGTTCCTGTCCTGGTACGCCGGGTACAACCGTGCGCCTTCGTCGATCATCGGCCAGCCGGCGTCGCAGACCCAGCCCGCCGGCGGAGCGCCGATCGCGCCGCCGACCTCGGGCGGCATCC
Source organism: Bradyrhizobium sp. NAS80.1 (assembly GCF_001908205.1). Taxonomy (GTDB): domain Bacteria; phylum Pseudomonadota; class Alphaproteobacteria; order Rhizobiales; family Xanthobacteraceae; genus Bradyrhizobium. Next base: position 42,906 of record NZ_LGHL01000041.1, on the reverse strand, counting down.
TGGACACGCTGAAGAAGGCCGACGAGCAGCAGCAGGCCCCGGCACCGAGCGGCCCGCAGGTGCCTCGCTCGCAATAAAGCGGGGGGGGCCATGCAGGGGGGCTTCTACCGTCCTGCAACAGGAATCCCCATCAAGGCTCTGTCACTACTCTTAGTTTTGGCTCACTCACAGGCCCGCAAAATCTTTGGGGCGGAATACGAATCGCTTTGGCGAATCGAATTCGAGGGATTAGAGGTTAAGTCCCATGGCGCGGTACATATTCATCACCGGCGGCGTGGTTTCCTCGCTCGGCAAGGGTCTGGCTTCGGCGGCACTCGGTGCCCTGCTGCAGGCCCGAGGCTACAAGGTCCGCCTCCGCAAGCTCGACCCCTATCTCAACCTCGATCCCGGAACGATGTCGCCGTATCAGCACGGCGAAGTGTTCGTGACCGATGATGGCGCGGAAACCGATCTCGATCTCGGCCACTACGAGCGCTTCACGGGCCGGCCTGCGACCAAGGCCGACAACATCACGACGGGACGCATCTACCAGGACATCATCACCAAGGAACGCCGCGGCGATTATCTCGGCGCGACCATCCAGGTGGTGCCGCATGTCACCAACGCCATCAAGGAATTCGTCCTCTCCGGCAATGACGACTACGACTTCGTGCTGGTCGAGATCGGCGGCACCGTCGGCGACATCGAGGGCCTGCCGTTCTTCGAAGCGATCCGCCAGCTCAAGAACGAGCTGCCGCGCGATCATGCCGTCTATATCCATTTGACGCTGTTGCCGTACATTCCGAGCGCCGGCGAATTGAAGACCAAGCCGACGCAGCACTCGGTGAAGGAGCTGCGCTCGATCGGCATCCAGCCCGACATTCTGCTCTGCCGCACCGACCGCGAGATCCCGAAGGAAGAGCGGCGCAAGCTCGGCCTGTTCTGTAACGTCCGCGAAAGCGCCGTGATCGAGGCGCGTGACGTCGACAACATCTACGCTGTGCCCGAGGCCTATCATGCCGCCGGCCTCGACGATGAAGTGCTGGCCGCCTTCGGCATCGGCTCGCGGGTTCCGCCGGAGCTGCGAAGCTGGCAGGAGATCAACGAGCGCGTTCGCAATCCCGAGGGCAACGTCACCATCGCCATCGTCGGCAAATACACCGGCATGAAGGATGCGTATAAGTCGCTGATCGAGGCGCTCTCGCATGGCGGCATCGCCAACAAGGTGAAGGTCAATCTCGACTGGATCGAGAGCGAGATCTTCGAGAAGGAAGATCCCGCGCCATTCCTCGAGCACGTCAACGGCATCCTCGTGCCTGGCGGCTTCGGCCAGCGCGGTGCGGAGGGCAAGATCAAGGCGGCGCAGTTCGCGCGCGAGCGCGACGTGCCGTATTTCGGCATCTGCTTCGGCATGCAGATGGCTGTGATCGAGGCCGCGCGAAACCTCGTCGGCATCGAGGACGCCAACTCTACCGAATTTGGCCCGACCAAGGAGCCGCTGGTCGGCCTCATGACGGAATGGCTGCGCGGCAACGAACTCGAGAAGCGCTCGCAGGCTGGCGATCTCGGCGGCACGATGCGCTTGGGTGCCTATCCCGCGACGCTCAATCGCGGCAGCCGCGTCTCGCAAGTCTATGGCGGCGCGACCGAGATTTCCGAACGTCACCGTCACCGCTACGAGGTCAACACGGCCTACAAGGACCGCCTCGAGCAGCACGGGCTGAAATTCTCCGGCCTCTCGCCTGACGGCGTTCTGCCGGAGATCGTCGAGTACGAGGACCATCCCTGGTTCATCGGCGTCCAGTTCCACCCCGAGCTGAAGTCGCGCCCCTTCGAGCCGCACCCGCTGTTTGCGTCGTTCATTCAGGCGGCGATGGTGCAGAGCCGGCTGGTTTGATCGTTTAGCTCCAGTCTTCGCTCCTAAGGCGCGGGTTCCAGCTGCAAGCGCCGCGGCGCGACTGCCGTTGGAACGTCGGGCGCAAGCGATCCTGTGACGAGCTTCATCTGCGGCCGTCGCGTCAGCTTGTAGACGGCGGCGGGCGGCACGTTCAGCATCGCGCGATCGACGAGTTTTGCGCGCAGTCCCAGCCGGTCGAGCACAGGCCGTGGAATCGGACAGCTCACACCATAGGTGAACTGGTAGAAGGCGCCGCCCGGTCGGATATGGGTGAACGCGCCGCCGACGATGGAGACGACCTTGCGCGTCGACATGTTGAGCAGCGGCAGGCCACTGATCACCGCGCCGACGGGCGCACCGTCATAGAGACGCTCCGCCGCCAGCCGCGCAGCATCCATCCACAGAACGCGCGCGCCGGGAAAGCGCACTTGCAGGAGCTTCATGAAGTCCGAGCCGTATTCGATGAGCGTGAGGTCTTCCTGGCGCACGCCGCGCTTGAGCAGCTTGTGGGTGAACGCGCCCGTGCCGGGGCCGAGCTCGAGGATTGGACCGGTCGCTGCGGTGATCTCGCGCGTGATGAGATCCGCAAGCGCCGCGCCTGACGGTGCGATTGCGCCGACCCGACGCGGGGCCGACAGCCAGGACAGGAAGAACGAGAGGAAATCGTTGGGCATGCGCACTCCGGCATCAATGTTTGCGCCTCGCAGATGAAAGGTGAGGCGAATCCAGTGTCGCGGGAGTGCATTGCGACAACATTGCGCTAGTGAGTGGCGGATGCGGATTGAATCAACTTTACCGGCTTGGCGGCAGTGTCATCCTGAAGCAGGTGCCGCCGTCCGGTTCGTCGGTGACCGAGACCTGGCCGCCGTGCAGGAGCACGATCTCGCGGACCATGTTGAGACCGAGGCCGGCGCCCCGATCGAGCGGGGTGACCCGGTAGAACGGCTCGAAGATCATCTCGCGCTGATCGGCCGGAATACCGGCGCCCTCGTCGGTGACTTCGATGCACGCGGGTCTGCTCACGCGAATGCTGATCGTGCCGCGGCGCGGGCCATGCTGGATCGCATTCTGCACGAGATTGGTCAGCGCGCGCTCCAGCGCGGCCGCATCGCCGGTCGTCTCGATCGGCGTCTCGGGCGCATCGAGCGCCAATTCGTAACCGGCGGCGATCGCCAGCGGCGCGAGGTCGGCAGCCACGCCTTGCGCGATGGAGACGACATTGACACGCGTGAATGGACGGCCGCAGCGGTCGAGCCGCTGGATGTCCAGCAATTGCTCGGCAAGTGTTGCCAGCCGTGCAGAATCCTCCAGGAGGCGGGTCTTGTCCGGACCTGACGGGAGCGATTCCAGCCGCGTGTTCAGGATCGCGATCGGCGTGCGCAGCTCGTGCGCGGCGTCGGCGACGAAGCGCTTGTGGCGAGCGTAGCCCTGGTCGAGCCGCGCCAGCGCGTCATTGACCGCGGTTACGAGCGGCACGACCTCCAGCGGGATTTTGTCCAGAGACAGCCGCGCGCCGCGCTGATGGATGTCGATGCGGCGGGCCTGGTCCGCCGTCGTGTTGAGGCCCCTGAAGGCACGCCGCACGATCATCGGCGTCGCGATGAAGGTCGCCGTTCCCATCAGAAGCAGGCCGGGCAGGGCGATGCCAAGAAGCGCAATCGATGTCATGAACAGCGCCTTGGCGCCGGTCAGCCGTCCTTGCGTCGCTGTAATGACCTGCACATTGCCGGCGTCGGTGTCGACCCGTTTCAACCGCGCCGCCGGCTTGCGCGGATCATCCTCGAAGAGCTGCCAGCCGAGCCGCGCCTGGCTGATCTGGTCGAGGCCGCTGCCGATCGCGGCGAATTCGGAGGGCACGGCGCCTTCACTCAGCGAATGCCCCCGCTTGTCGCGGACCAAGAACCAGAGATCGGGCGTCTCGTCACGCAACTGTTTCAGCTCGGGGGTCTGGCGCAGGATCAGGCCACCTTGCGCATCACGCGCGACCGCGCGCTGCACGACGTCGATCACGCGATCCTCATCCCGCCCGGCCAGCACGAAGCCTGACGCGGACAGCGCTGCGAGGACGACGGCAACCAGTGCAACCAGAAGCGCGGCCTGGAGCGAGAGTAGGCGCCAGCTCAGGCGCGATCGCAGGCTATAGGGATCATCGTGCTTGCTCATAGCAGCTTCTTCAGGAGATAGCCGACGCCACGTATGCTGTGGATCTCCACGCCGGCCTCGGACTCGGCAAGCTTGCGCCGTAGCCGCGAGACATGCGTATCCAGCGCATTCGACTGGATCTCGTCGTCGAAATTGTAGACGGCCTCTTCCAGCGCCGAGCGCAGCACGGTCCGGCCCATGCGGCGAATCAGGGCTTCGAGCACGAGGAGCTCGCGCCGCGGCAGCTCGAACGGCTGGCCGTCGATGCTGGCCTCGCGATGGCCGACATCGAAGGCGAGGCGGCCGATGCGGATGATGTCCGGTGTGAGGCCGGTGGGCCGCCGCAGCACGGCGCGCAGGCGCGCCAGCAGCTCCTCGACCGCGAACGGCTTTGCCAGATAGTCGTCGGCGCCGCTGTCGAGCCCGGCGATGCGGTCGGCGAGCTCGCCGCGGGCGGTCAGGACGATGATCGGCACGCCGTCGGCGCGGGCGCGAAGCTTTGGGATCAGGGTAAGGCCGTCGCCGTCGGGAAGCTGGCGGTCGAGCAGGACGGCGGTATGGACCTCGGCGGAAATGGCCTCTTCCGCTTCGGCAAGCGTGGGGGCGTGATCCACCACCATGTCGTAGCGCTTCAGCGCCGACGCCAGTGCGCCAGCCATCTCCGCCTCATCCTCGACAAGCAAAATCCGCATGATCCGGCACCTGAACCGCATTGAGCACATCTAGCGGCACGATCATTGCGGCAGCATTGCGGGAACCAACTGTGCGAACTGGCCCCACAGCCCGTCCAGTCATGCGCGAAACGCAACAAGGGCGACCGGGCGGGGCTCAAGACACCGCCATGGCCACCTATTATAACCGCCGGACCTGAAAGGGAGGAAACGAGAATGATCTACGAAATGCGCGTCTATCGCTGCGTGCCCGGCCGCTTGCCGGCGCTGTTGAAGCGGTTCGAGACGGTTACGCTGAAGCTGTTTGAGAAGCACGGCATCCGTCAGGCCGGATTCTTCACCACGCTGATCGGTGAATCCAACCAGGAGTTGACCTATTTCCTGGCCTGGGAGTCGCTCGCCGAGCGCGAGAAGAAGTGGGGCGCATTCGTGATCGATCCGGACTGGATGGAGGCGCGGGCAAAGTCGGAGGCCGACGGCCAAATCGTCGGTAACATTGTCAGCCAGCTCCTGACGCCGACGGCCTTCTCGTCGGTGAAGTAGCGCCTCCCGGCACGGGCCGCTGCGGGGAACCCCGGCGCAACCCTGATATTCGAACGCCCCGGGGCGAATGGGGTTGATCCGCCCCTCGTCGCCGCTATGGTCGCGGCGAAACGAGGGAAATTTGCCTTGAGCTCTTCGACGTCAGCGGCGCCGGTCGTCACCATTGGCACGGTCAAATTCGGCAATGATCTGCCGATCTCGATCATTGCCGGGCCATGCCAACTTGAAAGCCGCCAGCATGCGCTGGAGGTGGCCTCCGCGCTGAAGGAGATCGCCGCGCGGCTGAAGGTCGGCCTCGTCTACAAGACCTCGTTCGACAAAGCCAACCGCACCAGCGCGTCGGCGGCCCGCGGCCTCGGGCTCGCGCGGTCGCTGCCGATCTTCGCCGAGATCCGCTCCTCGCTTGGCCTGCCGGTGCTGACCGACGTGCACGAGGCCACGCAATGCGCCGAGGTGGCGCAAGCGGTGGACATCCTGCAGATTCCCGCCTTCCTCTGCCGTCAGACCGATCTGTTGCTTGCGGCCGCCGCGACGGGGAAGGTCGTCAACGTCAAGAAGGGGCAGTTTCTCGCGCCCTGGGATATGGCGAATGTCGTGACCAAGATCACGAGCGCGAACAATCCCAACGTGCTCGTCACCGAGCGCGGCGCCGCCTTCGGCTACAACACGCTGGTCTCCGACATGCGCGCGCTGCCGATCCTGGCGCGCACCACCGGGGCGCCCGTGATCTTCGACGCTACCCACTCGGTGCAGCAGCCGGGCGGGAAGGGGACCTCCTCGGGCGGCGAGCGCGAGTTCGTGCCGGTGCTGGCGCGCGCGGCCGTGGCGGTCGGCGTGGCGGGCGTCTTCATCGAGACCCATCCCGACCCTGATAGGGCACCATCGGACGGCCCCAACATGGTGCCGCTGCGCGAGTTCGAGGGGCTGATCCGCACGCTGATGGCGTTCGACGCGCTCGCAAAGAACCCGCGTTGATGCAGCAAGGCGAGGCTCGGCCGCACGATCACGGCTTGCCAACAGCGCTCTACGTCATCTCCGGTGCGAGCTTTGCCGCCGCGCTGTCGGCGCGTGCGCTCGATCCGGTGCTGCCGCACGTCGCCGAGGATTTTGGCGTGAGCATCGCGACCGCCGCAGGCTTTGCCGCGGTGTTCGCCTTCACCTTCTCGATCATCCAGCCGATTGTCGGCGCTGCCGCCGATCTCTTCGGCAAGACGCGGCTGATGATCGGCTGCCTCGCGCTGCTCGGCCTTGCTAACATCCTTGGCGCTCTTTCGACCTCGTTCTCAGTCCTGTTCGCCACCCGTATCCTTGCCGGTATCGGCTCCGGCGGCGTGTTTCCAGTGGCGCTCAGCCTGACCAGCGATCTCGTCGGGCCGGAGAAGCGACAGGTTGCGATCAGCCGCACGCTTGCCGGCGCGATGACCGGCAATCTGCTCGGCGCCTCCGCCTCCGGCCTGATCGGCGACTTTCTCGGCTGGCGCGGCGTGCTGGCAGTGCTCGGCGGGCTCGTCATCGCCGCCTCGATCGCAGTGGCGGCCGGTTTTCACGGCGCCAAGGTCAAGCATCAGCCGAGGACGAGCCTGTCCGCGCTGAAGGCCGGCTATCGCACCATCTTCACCAATCCAAACGCCTATGTCTGTTATTCGGCCGTGTTCGTCGAAGGCTGCTGTGTGCTCGGCCTGTTTCCCTATATCGCCTCGTTCCTGTTCGAGCTCGGGCAGACCTCACTCTCGATCGCCGGCATCGTCATCGCAGGATTCGCGGTCGGCGGCCTGTTCTACACGCTGACGGTGTCACGGCTGCTGCCCTGGCTCGGCGTCAAGGGCATGATGATCGCGGGCATGACGCTGGTCGCCTCGCAACTCGTCGCCGTCGCCTTCGGCCCGCGCTGGGAGGTCCAGGCGCTGAACCTCATCGTGATGGGCTGGGGCTTCTACATGGCCCATGGCTGCCTCCAGGTTTTTGCCAGCGAACTCTCGGTTGAGGCGCGTGCCACCGCGCTGTCGCTGCATTCGTTCTTTTTCTTCATGGGGCAGACGGTCGGGCCGCTCGCCTATGGCTTCGGCCTTCAGCACGCCGGCAAGATGCCGACCCTGGTGACCAGCGCCGCGATCATGGTCGCGCTGGGCCTCGTCTGCGCGAGGCTGCTCAAACCGCGTGCACCGTCGGACGCGCGGATCTGACGGAGGCGTGCTTTTCGCTGCGTTGACACAAGTCTCGGCGTGGCGCGCTGATTCAATCGTCTCTGAGAGAAACTACCCCCGCCCGCGATAGGGCGCGACGCCTTGCTCCGGCACCCACAGGCCCTTCGGCACGCGGCCGGTCTGCCAGAACACGTCGATCGGGATGCCGCCGCGCGGATACCAGTAGCCGCCGATGCGCAGCCATTTCGGCTTGATCTCGCTCGCGATGCGCTTGCCGATCATCACCGTGCAGTCCTCGTGAAAGGCGCCGTGATTGCGGAAGCTTGCGATGTAGAGTTTTAGCGACTTCGACTCCAGCAGCCATTGGCCGGGCGCGTAGTCGATCATCAGATGCGCGAAATCGGGCTGACCGGTGACGGGGCAAAGCGATGTGAACTCCGGCACGGTGAAGCGCACCAGATAGTCCGTGCCCGCCTGCGGATTTGGTACGCGGTCGAGCTGGGCCTCTTCCGGTGTGTGCGGCCATTCGACCGCACGGCCGAGCTGAAGGGATTTTTTCGCCATCGTGTTTCGCGTCCTGTTGGGGACGCTTCTTTAGGCGATCGTCTGGATCATGACCACCCGGTCGTTGCCGGATTCGCAGCCCCAGAGCTCGCCCGGCCTCCCGTCGAGCTGGCGAACATTGGCATTGGCCTTGTCGCTCGCGAACACGTTGAACCGCTCGGTGGCGGGATCGAGGCGGACGATCGCGTTGGCGGAGAAGTCGGTGAGCCAGACCTTGTCCTTGTCGTCGACATAGACGGCGTAGGCCCGGGGACGCTCGCCCGGCAGCTTCCAGGTCTTCCAGGAGCCGTCGGCGGGATCGTGCACCGAGACATGGCCGCTGTTCCACTCGCTGACCCAGATCCGGCCCTTCGAGTCCGACCAGACGCGCCGTGATCCCTGGTTCGGCGTCGGCGGCTCGAGCAGGGCAGCGTTGCCGGTGGCCAGATCAATCTTGGCGATGTAGTTGCCGGCGAGCGAGGCGTACCAGACATCGCCCTTGGGCGTCACCGTGATGCCGTAGGGGCCGACGCCCTTGGGCGCCTTGAACACGTCCATCTTGCCCGACTTCGGTGCGAGCCGGCCGTAATAGCCGGACTGGCCGGTGAACCAGTAGGTGCCTTCCTTGTCGAACACGCCGGTGTTGAGATTGGCGTAGGCGAATTTCTCGGGCAGGCGGAACAGCGTGACCTTGAGGTCGGAAGGATCGACCCGCGCGATTGCGTTCTGGCCGCCTTCGGTTATCCAGGGCGCGCCGTCGGGGCCGATTGTCACGCCGTGCGGCGCGGCACCCTGGCCGAGGCTGACCGTCTTGAAAGTGCCATCCCGGGGATCGAGCCTGCCAAGCATGCCCTTGCCCTGGGCCGTGAACCAGACCGTGCCGTCCGGAGCTGGGGCAAGGTCGTGCAGGCCGATGCCGGCGCTGATCGGGTAATATTTTGTCCGGAATGGGCCTTCCTGCGCAAAACTTGGGCGGACGGCGATGAGGGTGGCGCTCGAGGCAAGAAACTGACGGCGATTCATTGCGTTACCCCGACTGTTTCAGATTGAGGTTGGACGCGCAGATCAGATGCCGTCAAGCTTAGTCCCGGGCACTTCATGCGTCAGTCGAAGCAGGCCGTCCAAGCGTTCACATTTGCTTGCGCTCCGTGTAAGACCCGCGGCACCGATCAGCCCTAACGAACGGAAGTGCACATCATGACCGCCATCATCGACATCATCGGCCGCGAAATTCTCGATAGCCGTGGCAATCCCACCGTCGAGGTCGACGTCGTGCTGGAAGATGGCGCGCTGGGCCGCGCCGCTGTGCCGTCCGGCGCCTCCACCGGCGCCCATGAGGCGGTGGAACTGCGTGATGGCGACAAGGCCCGCTACCTCGGCAAGGGCGTCGCCAAGGCGGTTGGCGCCGTCAACGGCGAGATCTTCGAAGCCCTGAGCGGCCTCGATGTCGAACAGCAGGCCCAGATCGACCAGATCATGATCGATCTCGACGGCACGGCGAACAAGAGCCGGCTTGGCGCCAACGCCATCCTCGGCGTGTCGCTCGCCTGCGCCAAGGCGGCTGCGAACTCGCTCGACATGCCGCTCTACCGTTACGTCGGCGGCACCTCGGCGCGGCTGCTGCCGGTGCCGATGATGAACATCATCAACGGCGGCGTGCACGCCGACAATCCGATCGACTTCCAGGAGTTCATGATCCTGCCGGTCGGCGCGTCCTCCTTCGCCGAGGGCCTGCGCTACGGCGCGGAGGTGTTCCACACGTTGAAGTCCGAATTGAAGAAGGCCGGCCACAACACCAATGTCGGCGACGAGGGTGGCTTTGCCCCGAACCTGCCGTCGGCCGATGCCGCGCTCGAGTTCGTCATGAACGCAATCGGCAAGGCCGGCTACAAGGCGGGCAGCGACATCGTGATCGGCCTCGATTGCGCCTCGACCGAGTTCTTCAAGGACGGCAAGTACGTCTATGAAGGCGAGGGCAAGACCCGCTCGATCTCCGAGCAGGCCAAGTATCTTGCCGACCTCGTCTCGCGCTATCCGATCGTGACCATCGAGGACGGCATGTCGGAAGACGACATGGACGGCTGGAAGGAGCTCACCGACCTGATCGGCAAGAAGTGCCAGCTCGTCGGCGACGATCTCTTCGTCACCAACGTCAAGCGCCTCGCCGAAGGCATCAAGGCCGGCCGGGCCAACTCGATCCTGATCAAGGTCAACCAGATCGGAACGTTGACCGAGACGCTCGCCGCCGTCGAGATGGCGCACAAGGCCGGCTACACCTCCGTGATGTCGCACCGCTCCGGCGAGACCGAGGATTCCACCATCGCCGACCTCGCGGTTGCCACCAATTGCGGTCAGATCAAGACTGGCTCCCTTGCGCGTTCCGATCGCACCGCCAAATACAACCAGCTCCTGCGCATCGAGCAGCAGCTCGGCAAGCAGGCGCTCTATGGCGGCAAGGCGGCACTGAAGGCGCTGGCATAAGCCAGCGCTCCGCGCGCAACCGGACAAGGGGAGGATCGACATGAGCGACGGCAAGACCGGCCTGCAACTGCGTTCGCTGATCAAGAAGAGCGGAGAGCTCGAAATCTCGCTTCTCGACGTGCCGACCCCCGAGCCTGCAGCGGACGAGGTGGTCGTCCGCGTCGAGGCGGCACCGATCAACCCGTCCGACCTCGGGCTCCTGATCGGCGCAGCCGATATGAGCACGGCGAAGGCTTCGGGCGGCAAGGATGCCCCGGTCATCACCGCGAAGGTGCCAGAGGGCGCGATGCGGGCGATGGCAGGTCGGCTCGACGAGTCCATGCCGGTGGGCAACGAAGGGGCGGGCGTCGTCATCAAGACCGGCTCGTCGGATGCCGCGAAGGCGCTGATGGGCAAGACCGTCGCCATGATCGGCGGCGCGATGTATGCGCAGTACCGCACTCTGAAAGTGCGCGAGTGCCTGCCGCTGCCATCAGGCACCACGCCCGCGGAAGGCGCATCCTGCTTCGTCAATCCGCTCACCGCGCTCGGCATGACCGAGACCATGCGGCGCGAGGGCCACAAGGCGCTGGTGCACACCGCGGCCGCCTCTAATCTTGGGCAGATGCTGAACAAGATCTGCATCAAGGACGGCATCCCGCTGGTCAACATCGTGCGCAGCAAGGAGCAGGCCGACATCCTGCACAAGATCGGCGCCAAATACGTCGTCGATTCCACGGCGCCGAGCTTCCTCGGCGACCTCACCAATGCGTTGGTCGAAACCGGTGCCACCATCGCCTTCGACGCCATCGGCGGCGGCAAGCTTGCCGGCGACATTCTCAACTGCATGGAAGCCGCGATCAACAAGACCGCCAAGGAATACAGCCGTTACGGCTCCAGCGTGCACAAGCAGGTCTACGTCTACGGCGCACTCGATGTCCGCCCGATCGAACTGCCGCGCGGCTTCGGCATGGCCTGGGGCGTCGGCGGCTGGCTGCTGTTTCCGTTCCTGATGAAGATCGGGCCGGCAGACGGGGCCAAGCTGCGCCAGCGCGTCGTCGACGAATTGAAGACCACCTTTGCCAGCCACTACACCAAGGTGGTGTCGCTCCAGGAGGCGCTCGATCTCGCCAACATAGCGGTGTACGCCAAACGCGCCACCGGCGAAAAATTCCTCATCAACCCAAATAAATTATCGTGATATGCGACGGCACGTCGGCCAAAAGACGTCTTGCCTTCTGAGCTAAGCGGGAGATTATTCCGCCGCCATTGAAAGCGGAAAAACCGCAAGGCGCTCAGAAGGGGACATCTCCATGACTGATCTCAATCGCCGCCATTTGCTCGCAGGCGCCGCTGCTATCGGCGCGGCTGCCGTTACCGGGTTTCGACCGACCGCAGTCAATGCTGCAGTGCCGCAGGCCGGCACACAAGCGCCGGGCTTCTATCGCTACAAGGTCGGCAGCTACGAGTGCACCTCGATCAATGACGGTGCGCGCAGCTTCCCGATGCCCGACAAGTTTGTCGTCAACATCCCGAAGGAGGAGGCGCTCGCCGCTTCCGACGCCGCCTACATGCCGAAGGGCATGGTCACGGTTCCGTTCAATCCGCAGCTCATCAACACCGGCTCCAAGCTGGTGCTGATCGATAGCGGCAACGGCGTTGCGAATTTCGAGGCGAGCAAGGGCGCGGTCGGCCGCACGTTGCAAAACCTCCAGGCCGCCGGCGTCGACCCGAAGAGCATCGACATCGTGTTGCTCTCGCATCTGCACCCCGACCACACCAACGGCATCCGCTTGGCCGACGGCTCGATGGCATTTCCCAACGCCGAGATCATGGTGCCGAGCAATGACTGGGTGTTCTGGACCAGCGACGAGAACGCCGCCAAGGCCGAGTCCAACGCGATGATGAAGAACTACTTCGCCAACGTGAAGAAGACCTTTGCCGGCCTCGAGTCCAAGGTGAACAAATACGATTGGGGCAAGGAGGTCGCGCCAGGCATCACCTCGATCGCGACGCCTGGCCACACACCGGGCCACACGTCGTTCGCCGTCGCGTCGGGCGATGCGAAGATCCTGATCCAGTCGGACGTCACCAACATTCCGGAATTCTTCCTGCGCAATCCGGATTGGCACGTGGCCTTTGATGTCGATGGCGCGATGGCGCAGGAGACGCGCCACAAGTTCTATGACATGGCGGCGGCAGAGAAGGCGACCGTGGTCGGCTTCCACTTCACCTTCCCTTCGATCGGCCATGTCGAGAAGGACGGCGCCAAATATCGCCTGATCCCGTCGGCCTGGAATCCGACGATCTGAGCCGATTTGCAGATTTGCACGAAAGATCGGGCCGCCGCTTGGCGGCCCGATTGTTTTGGAAGACGGACGCGGACCGGATCGTAGCTGCTTTCGCGAAACTCAGCGTTTCCAAATCGGGCCGGTTCATGCACTTGCATCCATCGGCCGGGATGGCTTAAGTGCCGACCGGCACTCCCGCTCCAGCCTTCAAGGACAACCCATGGCCTACAACATCGTCACGATCGCCGGCAGCCTGCGCAAGGACAGCTTCTCGCTGAAGATCGCCAATGCGCTCGCAAAGCTCGCGCCGGCCTCGCTCAAGCTCGAGGTCATCACGCCGGCGGGCATCTCGTTCTTCAACCAGGACCTCGAGGGCGCGCCGCCGGCGGACTGGCTGGCCTTCCGCGAAAAGCTCCAGAAGTCGGACGGCATCATCTTCGTCACCCCCGAGTACAATCGCGGCATCCCGGGCGCGCTGAAGAACGCCATCGACGTTGCCTCGCGGCCTTATGGCAAGAGCTCGTTCAACGGGAAGCCGGTCGGCATCATCTCCAACTCACCGGGTCCGCTCGGCGGCGTCAACGCCGCCAAGAACCTGCAGAACATCCTGCCGGGGATTTCCGGCTCGATCATGCAGCAGCCGGAAACCTACCTGAACGCTGTGGGCGATGCTTTCGATGCAGAGGGTAACCTGGTCAAGGAATCGCTGAAGCCCGTGCTCCAGGCCTATGTCGACGCGTTCGCAGCCCACGTGGCGAAGCATCACGGCTGAGGTCGAATACCCCGCGGCCACACAACCAGTCCTCATCCTGAGGAGACCGCGAAGCGGTCGTCTCGAAGGATGGCCGCGGGGACACTGGGGGCCTTCATGGCCCTCCCAGAGATGCGAAGCATCGTCCGGAGACGGGGCTCGCGCACCTCCTCACCATGAGGGTTGGGCGATGTTCGTCTCGTCGGGCAGGGGGTTTTAGCACTCCCTTAACCAACCTGTCCCATCTTCCCAAAATGGTCTCCCGCGCGCGTCTGAAATCGATCCTGACCGGCCTTGCCCTCTATACGATGGCGGCCGCCATCGTCGGCTATTTCGGCGTCAACGCCTACACCGGCAAATACGGCCTCAACGCCCGCCAGGAACTCGACCAGGAGATCATCGCGCTGACGAGCGAGCTGGCGCAGCTCAAGCGCGAGCGTGCCAGGAGCGAGCAGCGCGTGTCGCTGCTGCGCACCAACAAGATCGATCCCGACATGCTGGACGAGCGGGCGCGCTTCCAGCTCGACTACGTCAATCCGCATGATCTCGTTCGGATGATCCCGGCGAACTAGCGCTTTCCGCAGGTTTCGAAACCGGCTGCGAAAGCTGTTGCCGAAAACCGACAGGCGCATTTCAATTCTACCGAAAGTCGTAGCCCTGGAACCGGACTGCCGCCTTGACCGCGGCGTCGCAACGGGCTCATGGCTTCCGTCGCTGTCGCCCCCCAGGTTGACGCAGATCAACCGGGCCGTGCCGGCACAGCCTAGACTGCTACCGGAGGAAATAGTGATGAATGGGCCAATGTCCCGGCATCACGCGGCCCGTGTCGAGGCCGCCATTGCGTCAGGCCAGGCCGCGCGCTCCGCGCTCGTGGCCTCATGGCGCCGTTCGTCCCGATTGCATCATCTCGATCCCGCCGGCCGCAGCGCGCCGATGCGGCTGACCGAAGCCGAGTTGCACCAGGCGCGCGAGCGCATCGCCCCGCTGCTCGCCGCCGCGCAAGGCGCCATGGACAGGCTCTATCAGGCGGTCGGCGCAAGCGGCTGTTGCGTGCTGCTCGCCGATTGCAAGGGCGTGCCGGTCGACCGGCGCGGCACGCCGGCGGACGACGCCACGTTTCAATCATGGGGCCTGTGGACCGGCGCGCTTTGGAGCGAGGAGCACGAGGGCACCAATGGCATCGGGACCTGCCTCGTCGAGCAGCGGCCGCTGACGATTGATCGCGACCAGCACTTCTTCACCCGCGACACGCTGCTAAGCTGCACTGCTGTTCCGATCTATGACCACGAGGCCGCGCTCGCGGGCGTGCTCGACGTCTCCTCCTGCCGCGCCGACCGCACTGACGCGTTCTCCAGCCTGATCGCGCTTGCGGCAGGCGAGGCGGCCAGGCGCATCGAGGCCGAGCTGTTCCGCCGCGCCTTCGCCCATGCCCGCATCGTGCTGACGCAAGGCGGGGACGGCCAGTCCGGCGGTCTCGTCGCGGTCGATGCGGACGATCTCGTGATCGGCGCGACCCGGTCTGCCCGGGTGGCCCTCGGAATCGCGCCCGGCCGGGCCTTGCAACCGATGCCCGCGGCCGATCTGCTCGGCGGCGATACTGCGCGGGACCATCTGGCCGGCGGTCAGCGCGCCGTGTTGCAGCGGGCGCTGCTCCGCGCAGGCGGCAATGTATCGGCGGCCGCCAAGGCCCTCGGCGTCAGCCGTGCCACGCTGCACAGGAAGCTCAAGCGGTTCGAGCTGAAGCACTGAGTGCCGCCGCTTCCTCAGTCGTCATTGCGAGGAGCGAAGCGACGAAGCAATCCAGATTCCTCCGCAGGGACGGTCTGGATTGCTTCGCGGAGCCTGTCATCGGGCCGCGCTACGCGCGGACCCGGTGGCTCGCAATGACGATGTGGAAGCCGCGAGTGCCCCATCTTGCCTGTGGCTATAGCCCAGGACTGTCGCAGGACTGCGACAGGTCGGCCCGGCCATCGCTCCCGCCCGGGCTGACAGAAAACACTTCCCGCGAGATCGTTAGCGCAGGTCGTGAACACACGATGGATCGCACAACATCAACATCGGGAGTGATCAATGAACAAGGTGGAATTCCTCGGCGTCACCCAGGTTCCCTTCGCCGAACGCTACGACAATTTCATCGGCGGCAAGTTTGTGGCGCCGATCTCCGGCAGGTATTTCGACAACGCCTCGCCGGTGAACGGCCAGATCGTCTGCAAGATCGCACGCTCCGATCATCACGACGTCGAGGCAGCCCTCGACGCAGCGCATGCTGCCAAGGCCGCCTGGGGACGCACCAGCGTCGCCGAGCGCGCCGCGATCCTGAACCGGATCGCCGACCGCATGGAAGAGAATCTCGAGCGCCTTGCGATTGCCGAGACCTGGGACAATGGCAAGCCGATCCGCGAGACCCGCGCCGCCGACTTGCCGCTCGCAATCGATCACTTCCGCTATTTCGCCGGCGTGGTGCGCGCGCAGGAAGGATCGATCGGCGAGATCGACCACGACACCATCGCCTATCATTTCCACGAGCCGCTCGGCGTGGTCGGCCAGATCATCCCCTGGAACTTCCCGCTGCTGATGGCCTGCTGGAAGCTCGCGCCCGCGCTCGCCGCCGGCAATTGCGTGGTGCTCAAGCCGGCCGAGCAGACACCGGCCTCGATCATGGTCTGGGCCGAGATCATCGCCGATCTCTTGCCGCCCGGTGTCCTCAACATCGTCAACGGCTTTGGCCTGGAGGCCGGCAAGCCGCTCGCATCCAGCCCGCGCATTGCCAAGATCGCATTCACCGGCGAGACCACGACGGGCCGGCTGATCATGCAATATGCCAGCCAGAATCTCATTCCCGTCACGCTGGAACTTGGCGGCAAATCGCCGAATATCTTCTTCAACGACGTCACCGCCGAGGACGACGATTTCTTCGACAAGGCGATCGAAGGCTTCGTCAGGTTCGCGCTCAACCAGGGCGAGGTCTGCACCTGCCCGAGCCGGGCGCTGGTCCACGCCGATATCTATGACCGCTTCATGGAGCGAGCGCTGAAGCGCGTCGCCGCGATCAAGCAGGGTGATCCGCGTGCAGCCGACACCATGATCGGCGCGCAGGCCTCAGCTGCAGAAAATCCTCTCCTACATCGACATCGGCAAGCAGGAAGGCGCCAAAGTGCTCGCGGGCGGCGGACGCGCCGAACTCGCAGGCGATCTCGCCGGCGGCTTCTACGTGCAGCCGACGGTGTTCGAGGGCCACAACAAGATGCGAATCTTCCAGGAGGAGATCTTTGGTCCCGTCGTCTCGGTCACGACCTTCAAGACCGATGATGAGGCGCTCGCGATCGCCAACGATACGCTCTACGGCTTAGGGGCCGGTGTATGGAGCCGCGACGCCAACCGTTGCTACCGCTTCGGCCGGGCCATCCAGGCCGGTCGGGTCTGGACCAACTGCTACCATGCCTATCCCGCGCATGCCGCGTTCGGCGGCTACAAGCAGTCGGGCGTTGGACGCGAGACCCACAAGATGATGCTCGATCACTACCAGCAGACCAAGAATCTCCTGGTCAGCTACAGCCCGAAGAAACTCGGCTTCTTCTGATCGAGCAAGCGGAGAGGGTGGGCCGTTTCGGTGCCTCCCTCTCTGAATGTCGGGACATGGTTGTCGCAACGCTTCTTGACGTCTTCACGAATCTGCGCGTGCGCCGGTCACGATCGATTTGTTACCTGATTAGCGCGAAAGATTTTGCAAAATTTCGGCCACGTTGCAGTGCGGCATAATGAAAGTCGAGCCATGCCGCTGCGGTGCTTTCCAAGGGCGTTTGAGTTGGGTTAGAGAGGACAGAAGTTTTCTCTGACCCGGAATTCCCATGGCCGCACCCAAGAAAGCCGCCGCAGGCGCTGCACAGGACAAGACCGACGGCGGTTCGCCCCCGGAATTCACCAGGGAGCAGGAACTCAAGGCCCTTCGCGACATGCTTCTGATCCGGCGGTTCGAGGAAAAGGCCGGCCAGCTCTACGGCATGGGCGCGATCGGCGGCTTCTGCCATCTCTATATCGGCCAGGAGGCCGTGGTGGTCGGCATGCAGATGGCCCTGAAAGAGGGCGATCAGGTCATCACCGGCTATCGCGATCACGGCCATATGCTTGCCACCGGCATGGACGCCAACGGCGTCATGGCCGAGCTCACGGGCCGCCGCGGCGGTTATTCCAAGGGCAAGGGCGGCTCCATGCACATGTTCAGCAAGGAGAAGCAGTTTTACGGTGGGCACGGCATCGTCGGCGCCCAGGTCTCGCTCGGCACCGGTCTCGCCTTCGCCAACCACTATCGTGGTAACGACAATGTCAGCGTCACCTATTTCGGCGACGGCGCGGCCAACCAGGGCCAGGTCTATGAGAGCTTCAACATGGCGGAGCTCTGGAAGCTGCCGGTGATCTACGTCATCGAGAATAACCGCTACGCCATGGGCACCGCAGTCTCGCGCGCCTCCGCCCAGCAGGACTTCTCCAAGCGCGGCGCATCCTTCAACATCCCCGGCAAGCAGGTCGACGGCATGGACGTCCGCGCAGTGAAAGCCGCGGGCGAGGAGGCCGCGGCCTGGTGCCGCGCCGGCAAGGGCCCCTTCATCCTGGAGATGCAGACCTACCGCTATCGCGGCCACTCGATGTCCGACCCTGCAAAATATCGCACGCGTGAGGAGGTCGAGAAGGTTCGTCACGACCAGGATCCGATCGAGCAGGTGCGCAACCGCCTGCTGGCGACCAAGGTCAGCGAGCAGGATTTGAAAGCGATCGACGCCGAGGTGCGCGACATCGTCAACGCGTCTGCCGACTTTGCCCAGCATGATCCCGAGCCGGATGCCGCCGAGCTCTGGACCGACGTTTACCGCTGAACGCGCGCAAGCTTTCTTTTGGAGTCGATATGCCAATTCAAGTGCTGATGCCCGCGCTGTCGCCCACGATGGAAAAGGGCAACCTCGCCAAGTGGCTTAAGAAAGAGGGCGAGCAGATCAAGTCGGGCGACGTGATCGCCGAGATCGAGACCGACAAGGCGACGATGGAGGTCGAGGCGACCGACGAGGGTACGCTCGGCCAGATCCTGATCCCGGAGGGCACCGCTGATGTCGCGGTGAACACGCCGATCGCGACGATCCTTGCCGACGGCGAAAGCGCCGCGGATCTCGCCAAGGCGCCGGCGCCTGCCAAGCAGGAGAAGGCTGCGGAATCCACACCGCCTGCCGCTGCAAAGGCCGAGGCGCCCGCGCCCAAGGCTGCGCCCGCGCCGCAGGTCGTCGCTGAACCCGATCCTGAGGTGCCCGCGGGCACCGAGATGGTGACGCAGACGATCCGCGAAGCGCTGCGCGACGCCATGGCCGAAGAGATGCGCCGCGACGCGGACGTCTTCGTGATGGGCGAAGAGGTTGCCGAATATCAGGGCGCCTACAAGGTCACCCAGGGCCTGCTCCAGGAATTCGGCGCCAAGCGCGTGATCGATACCCCGATCACCGAGCACGGCTTTGCCGGCGTCGGCGTCGGCGCCGCGATGACCGGGCTGAAGCCGATCGTCGAGTTCATGACCTTCAACTTCGCCATGCAGGCGATCGACCAGATCATCAACTCCGCGGCCAAGACGCTCTACATGTCTGGCGGCCAGATGGGGTGCTCGATCGTGTTCCGCGGGCCGAACGGTGCGGCTGCGCGCGTCGCCGCGCAGCACAGCCAGGATTACTCGTCCTGGTACTCACACATCCCGGGCCTCAAGGTCGTCGCGCCGTATTCGGCCGCCGACGCCAAGGGCCTGCTCAAGGCCGCGATCCGCGATCCCAATCCGGTGATCTTCCTCGAAAACGAGGTGCTCTACGGCCACACCGGCGAAGTGCCGAAGCTCGACGACTACGTGATTCCGATCGGCAAGGCCCGCATCGTGCGCTCCGGCAGCCATGTCACCATCATCTCGTGGTCGAACGGCATGACCTATGCGCTGAAGGCCGCCGACGAGCTGGCCAAGGACGGCATCGAGGCCGAGGTGATCGACCTGCGCACGCTGCGTCCGATGGACACCGAGACGATCGTCAACTCGGTCAAGAAGACCGGCCGGGCCGTGACGGTGGAAGAGGGCTGGGCGCAGAGCGGCGTCGGCGCCGAAATCGCCGCGCGCATCATGGAAAACGCTTTCGACTATCTCGATGCACCGGTCGCACGCGTCTCCGGCAAGGACGTGCCGATGCCGTATGCCGCGAACCTGGAGAAGCTCGCGCTGCCCTCGGCAGCTGAAGTGGTCGAGGCCGCCAAAGCCGTCTGCTACAGGTAGACCATGGCGGGCCCGAAGGAGCAGCCACTGCCGCCCGATGTCATCGCCCGCGACGATGCGGTCGAGATCCTGCGCGTGTTCGTGCTGGACGGCGGGCTGTCGATGGCGTTCCAGCGCGCCTTCGAGGAGCCTGACATGTGGGGCTTGCTGCTCGTCGATCTCGCCCGCCACGCCGCGCGCGCCTATGCGCGCGAGAGCGAATATACCGAGGAGGATGCGCTGAGCCGGATCCTCGAGATGTTCCAGGCGGAAATCGAGCGTCCCACCGACACCGGCACCACGACGCCACGCGGGAAGGGGCACTGATCGTGGCGATCGAATCCCACCATTTCGACTTCATGCTGGAGGCGATCCGCGAGGCGGAGGCTTCGATTGCGCAGGGCGGCCTGCCGATCGGCGCCGTGCTGACGCGCGACAACAAGATCATCGCCCGCGGCCACAACAACCGCGTGCAGGAAAAGAACGTCATCCTGCACGGCGAGATGAGCTGCCTGCGCGAAGCCGGCGTGATCTCCTTCCACGACACCGTCATGTACACCACGCTGTCGCCATGCTCGATGTGCGCCGGCGCGCTCGCTTTGTTCAAGGTCCAGCTGGTGGTGATCGGGGAGTCCGTCACTTTCCCGGGCTCCAAGGACATCCTCGACAAGTTCGGTATCCCCTGGATCGATCTTGCCGACGATCGCTCCATCACCATGATGAAGACGTGGCGTTCCAATCCCGCCAATGAGCGCCTGTGGCAGGGCGACATCGGCAACTAAACCTGGTCTGTCGTCTTCGCTTTCGGGGACGACCTTTTGAGAAGTTCTTCGTGAGGTCAGCATGCCCATCAACATCCTGATGCCAGCTCTCTCGCCGACGATGGAGAAGGGCAACCTCGCCAAGTGGCTGAAGAAGGAAGGCGACAAGGTCAAATCCGGCGATGTCATCGCCGAGATCGAGACCGACAAAGCGACGATGGAGGTCGAGGCCATCGACGAAGGCACGATTGCCAAGATCCTCGTGCCCGAGGGCACGCAGGACGTCCCGGTCAACGACGTGATCGCAGTGCTCGCCGGCGAGGGCGAGGACGTTAAGGCCGCTGGTGCCGCGAAGCCCAGCGCTTCGGCCGCGCCGCCCAAGTCCGCCGAGAAGGCTGCTGAAGCTCCCGCTGCTGCACCGGCTCCTTCGCCTGCCGCGCCCAAGGCTGCACCGTCGCCCGCACCTGCGCAGCAGGCTGCCGCTCCCGCCGCGCAGGGCAATGGCCAGGGCGGCCGCGTGTTCTCCTCGCCGCTGGCGCGGCGTCTCGCCAAGGAAGCCGGCATCGATGTCGGGATGGTCGCCGGCACCGGCCCGCACGGCCGTGTGGTCGCGCGCGACGTCGAGCAGGCCAAGTCCGGCAAGGGCCTGAAGGCACCCGCCGCGGCGCCGTCTGGTGCGCCCTCGATCGCGCCGACCATGTCGGACAAGCAGATTCTTTCGCTGTTTGAGCCCGGCTCCTACGAAATCGTCCCGCATGACGGCATGCGCCGCACGATCGCACAGCGGCTGACTGCGTCGATCCAGAACGTTCCGCACTTCTACCTCACCATCGACTGCGACATCGGCAAGCTGCTCGCCGCGCGCGAGGAGATCAACGCCGCCGCTCCGAAGGACAAGGAGAAGAAGCCGCTCTACAAGATCTCGGTCAACGACTTCGTCATCAAGGCGATGGCGGTCGCGCTGCAGAAGATCCCGAACTGCAATGTGAGCTGGACCGAGTCCGGCATGGTCAAGCATCACCATTCCGACGTCGGCGTTGCGGTGGCGATGCCCGGCGGCCTGATCACGCCGATCATCCGCAAGGCCGAGACCAAGACGCTCTCCACCATCTCCAACGAGATGAAGGATTTTGCCGCGCGCGCCCGCTCGCGCAAGCTGAAGCCCGAGGAATATCAGGGCGGCACCACGGCCGTATCCAACCTCGGCATGTACGGCATCAGCCACTTCACCGCCGTGATCAACCCGCCGCACGCCACGATCCTGGCGGTCGGCACCAGCGAGGAACGCCCCGTCGTGCGCGATGGCAAGATCGAGATCGCGCACATGATGAGCGTGACCTTGTCCTGCGATCACCGCGCCATCGACGGCGCGCTCGGCGCCGAGCTGATCGGCGCGTTCAAACAGCTGATCGAAAACCCTGTCATGATGATGGTCTGACGTCGCGCGAAGGGACCAGGTTGAATGCGAACACGCTGGCCCTGGATCGCGATGCTGCTGTCGATCATCATCCTCGTCAGCCCGATCGGCACCGAAGTGCTGCACGACGCGTTCTTCTGCGGGGAACAGCTCTCGCGCAGTATTGCCCAGCCAGTCGCCTTCATCGGCTTTGCGATTCTGACCTCGATCTGCGTCATCGAATGGCTGGTCAGGTCGATCATTTCAAAACGCCGCGCTCGCGGCGCAACGGTTTGAGTTGAATGGGAGCCGCCATGGCCGACACGTCTTTCGACATCATCATCATCGGCTCCGGTCCCGGCGGCTATGTCACCGCGATCCGCGCCGCCCAGCTCGGCTTCAAGACCGCGATCGTCGAGAAGTCGTATCTCGGCGGCATCTGCCTGAACTGGGGCTGCATCCCGACCAAGGCGCTGCTGCGCTCGGCCGAGATCTATCACTATATGCAGCACGCCAAGGATTACGGCCTCTCGGCCGAGAAGGTCTCCTTCGATCCGAAGGCTGTGGTGCAGCGCTCGCGCGGCGTCTCGAAACGGCTCAACGACGGCGTCGGCTTCCTGATGAAGAAGAACAAGGTGAGCGTGATCTGGGGCGCCGCCTCGATCGACGCCCCCGGCAAGGTCACCGTGAAGAAGTCCGACGTCGAGGCGCCGAAGGGCACGCTCGGCGAGGGGACTTACCAGGCCAAGCACATCATCGTCGCGACCGGTGCGCGGCCGCGCGTGCTACCCGGGCTCGAGCCCGACCAGAAGCTGGTCTGGACCTATTTTGAGGCCATGATCCCGGAGCGGATTCCGAAATCGCTGCTGGTGGTCGGCTCAGGCGCCATCGGCATCGAGTTCGCGTCCTTCTTCCACACCATGGGATCCGACGTCACTGTGGTCGAGGTGCTGCCGCAAATTCTCCCCGTCGAGGACGCGGAGATCGCTGGCCTTGCGCGAAAACGCTTCGAGAAGATGGGCCTCAAGATCATGTCCTCGACCAAGGTGACCAAGCTCGACAAGAAGGCCGACAGCGTCGTCGCAACCATCGATGACGGCAAGGGCAAGCCCGTCACGACCGAGTTCGAACGCGTGATCTCGGCCGTCGGCGTGGTCGGCAACATCGAGAATCTCGGCCTCGAGAAGCTCGGCGTGAAGACCGACCGCGGCTGCATCGTGATCGACGGCTACGGCAAGACCAACGTTCCCGGCATCTACGCGATCGGTGACGTCGCGGGTCCCCCGATGCTGGCTCACAAGGCCGAGCACGAGGGTGTGATCTGCGTCGAGGCGATCAAGGGCCTGCATCCGCATCCGATGGACAAGCTGATGATCCCCGGCTGCACCTATTGCAATCCGCAGGTCGCCTCGGTCGGTTTGACGGAAGCCATGGCCAAGGAGAACGGCCGCGAGATCCGCGTCGGTCGCTTCCCCTTCGTCGGCAACGGCAAGGCAATCGCGCTCGGCGAGGACCAGGGCCTGGTCAAGGTCATCTTCGACAAGAAGACCGGCCAGCTCCTCGGCGCCCACATGGTCGGCGCGGAGGTCACCGAGTTGATCCAGGGCTATGTCGTCGCCATGAACCTGGAGACAACGGAGGAAGAGCTGATGCACACGGTGTTCCCGCATCCGACGCTGTCGGAGATGATGAAGGAAGCCGTGCTGGATGCGTATGGAAGGGTGCTGAATATTTGACGGACGACGGCCGCGTCGGCCGATCCGTCATCCTGAGGTGCGAGCAAAGCGAGCCTCGAAGGATGTACGGCCGTGGCGCAGCCGGGCCGTCGCCCTTCGAGGCCTCCGCTTCGCTTCGGCACCTCAGGGTGACGGTCAGACACTGAAACATCAGAACAACAAGAGGGATGAACCCATGCAGGACAACGACAATCTTACCATCGAACGCCCGACCTTCGTCACCCATCTCGAATGCGCGATGGAAGGCGATCACTACGCGGCGGACCAGGTCCACAACCTCTCCAAGGCCGGCAAGCCGCTCCTGGTGCGCTACGACCTCGCGGGCGTGAAGAAAGCGCTGACCAAGGACGCGCTCGCCCAACGCCCCGGCGATATGTGGCGCTACCGCGAGCTGCTGCCGGTGCGCAAATGCAAGGACATCGTCTCGCTCGGCGAAGTGACCACGCCGCTGATCCGGCTGCCGAAGCTCGGCGCCAAGCTTGGTGGCGGCGAGATCATCGTGAAGGATGAGGGACGCCTGCCGACCGGCTCGTTCAAGGCGCGCGGCCTCGTGATGGCGGTGTCGATGGGCAAGGCGCTCGGCATCAAGCACATGGCGATGCCGACCAACGGTAACGCTGGCGCGGCGCTGGCGGCCTACGCCACGTCCTGCGGCATCAAGACCACGATCTTCTGCCCGGCCGATACGCCCGAGGTGAATGTCAGCGAGATCGAGCTCCAGGGCGCGACCGTCTACCGCGTCAACGGCTATATCGACGATTGCGGCAAGATCGTCGGCGAGGGCAAGGCCAAGGTCGGCTGGTTCGACACCTCGACGCTGAAGGAGCCGTACCGCATCGAAGGCAAGAAGACGATGGGTCTCGAACTCGCCGAGCAGCTCGGCTGGGACGTGCCCGACGTGATCTTCTATCCGACCGGCGGCGGCACCGGCCTGATCGGCATGTGGAAGGCCTTCGATGAGCTGGAGAAGATCGGCTTCATCGGCTCGAAGCGCCCGCGCATGGTCGCTGTGCAGGCTTCGGGCTGCGCGCCGATGGTGCGCGCCTATGACGCCGGCACGGAGCACGCGACACGCTGGGAGGACGCCCACACCATCGCCTCCGGCATCCGCGTGCCGCAGGCAATCGGCGACTTCCTGATCCTGCGCGCTGTGCGCGAGAGCAAGGGTTTTGCGATTGCGGTCGACGACGACAAAATTTCGTCGGCGCTGAACGAGGTCGCGCGCGAGGAGGGGCTGTTGTTGTGCCCCGAAGGCGCCGCCACCTACGCCGCCTACAAGGAAAGCCTTGCCGACGGCCGGGTCAGCAAGACCGACCGCGTCATGCTGTTCAACTGCGCGACCGGCCTGAAGTACCCGCTGCCGCCGGTCACCCGCACGCTCGATCGCCACAAGCCGATCGATTACACGCAGTTCTAGGCAAAGCCGATGGGCCGGAGCGCGATAATCGCGCTTCGGCGCGTCATTTCGCCTCTTCACGAACGACCCCTCTTCCCGTACGCGGGAAGAGACAAAAAAGAACAATGATATCGCTGGGGAGAAGACAATGAAGAAGGCCATCTGGGCCGGGCTGATCGGTATTCTCGCTGTTGCTGGCGCCGCGCGCGCCGACGACTATCCCTCACATCCCATCACCATCATCGTGCCGTTCGCGGCCGGCGGTCCGTCCGATGCAATGGCGCGCGTGCTCGCCGAGCGGATGCGGGTGTCGCTCGGGCAGCCCCTTGTGATCGAGAACGTCACCGGCGCAGGCGGCTCGATCGGCGTCGGGCGCGCCGTGCAATCGCCGCCGGACGGCTACACCATCTCCTTCGGCCATCTCGGCACCCACGTCGCCAATGGCGCCGTCTACAAGCTCAAATACGACCTCGTCGCCGATCTCGAGCCCGTGGTGCTGCTGCCGAGCAACCCGATGATCGTCGTCAGCAAGAATGCTGTCCCCGCGACGTCGCTGAAAGAGCTCGTTGAATGGCTGAAGTCGCGGCCATCGCCGCCGACCGCCGGTACTGCTGGCGCGGGGTCCGGCAGCCATATCGCGGGCGTTTATTTCGAGAGCGTCAGCGGCGTCAAGCTGCAATACGTGCCGTATCGCGGCACAGCCCCGGCGCTCAACGATCTCATCGCCGGCCAGATCGACGTCATCATCGACCAGACCTCCAACTCCATCAACCAGGTTCGCGCCGGCACCATCCGCGCCTATGCCATTACCGACGGCAAGCGCCTGTCATCGGCGCCGGACATTCCGCCCGCGGAGGAGGCGGGGCTGAAAGGCTTCAACATGACGCTGTGGTCGGGCCTGTGGGTGCCGAAGGGCACCCCGAAGGAGATCGTCACCAAGCTCAATGCAGCGGTGGTGGAAGCGCTGAACGATCCCGCGGTGAAGAAGCAGCTCGAAGGCCAGGGCCTGGAGATGACGCCGAAGGACCAGCTCACCCCCGAGGCCCTCGGCGCCCGCCAGAAGGCCGAGATCGCAAAGTGGTGGCCGATCATCAAGGCCGCGAACATCAAGGTGGATTAAAGCACGTTGCCGCAGCCGCAACGCGGGGCGTCCTGATCGTGAGAAGCCGCAGGGCTCGGCGCGACCGCATCACACCGTGGCGTCACCTGGCCCCGACAGCGCCGTCTCCAGGCATTGAATCAGAACCCGCGTGGAGAACGGCTTCGCGAGAAAGCAGATGGCACCAGCCTTCAGCGCGCGGTCGCGCACGGCGTCGTCGGGAAAAGCCGTCATGAAGATGAAGGGCGTGAGGTGCCCGAGGTCGCGCATATGCATCAACAGATCAATGCCGCTCATGACCGCCATCTGCACGTCCGTGATCACACAGGAGGTGGCGCTCAATTCGGCCGATTGGAGAAATTCGTGAGCGGAGCCAAAGGTGTAGACTGTGTATCCCCGCGACGTCAGGAGGTTGTTCGTCGCAAGGCGAACGGACGGATCGTCATCAATGACTGAAACAGTCGAAGACACTGACAATATGATCGCTCCTGGTCGGGGAGCCGCTGGCCGCGACGCAGCCCACCGGAAAGTGGGCCTCCGGAGCGAGATTGGAAAGCATACTTAGGTTTGCAGGTGTCCCTTTGTGCGTGGGATTCCGAGCGCCTCGGTCATTCTGACGAGATCGGCCAGTGACTTTGCACCCATTTTCCGCATGATCTGCCCGCGATAGATCTTGACGGTGATCTCGGCCAATCCAAGCTCGGCCGCGACCTGCTTGTTCATCAGGCCGGACGCGACCAAGCTGAGGATGTCACGCTGGCGCGCACTCAGGCTCTCGAAGCGGGACCGCACACTCGAGATCGACTTCTCCTCATCGCGCCGCTTGCGATCCCGTTCGATCGCCGCCCGCACCGCATCCAGCATGTCCTGGTCGCGCACCGGCTTGGTCAGAAAATCGACGGCGCCGCTCTTCATGGCCCTGACGGTCATGGGAATGTCGCCATGACCGGTGATGAAGATGATGGGCGTGTGAATGTTGGCCTTGGCGAGGTCCGCCTGGAGGTCGAGGCCGCTCGAGCCCGGCAGGCGAATGTCGAGCACGAGGCAGCTGGGGACCGCCGGCGGTTTGGCGTCCATGACCTCTGCCGCCGAGCCGAAGGCCTCAACCCCGAGGCCGACCGATTGGAAGAGATTGGTCAGCGCGCGCCGCATCGACGGATCGTCATCGACGATCCGGACGATCGGATCATCGGCGCTCGCCCGCGTCGGCTTGGCGTGGTCGGTCACGGCGTGTCCTTGTCCGGCAAGGGCAGGGCGATCTGGAATGTTGCACCGCCTCCGTGATTGGGAAAGGCCGAAAGCCGGCCCGCGTGTGCCTCGATGATCGATCGGCAGATCGAGAGTCCCATCCCCAGGCCGCCCGATTTCGTGGTGAAGAAGGGTGTGAAGATGTGGTCCGCCACGTCCTTGCCAAGGCCGACACCGCGATCCGTCACGGTGAGGAGCAGGCGGGCGTCGCCGTCCTCGTCCGCCCGGCTGGAGCGGATCGCCAGCTCGCGCGGCCGGTCGACATTGGCCTGCATGGCTTCGATCCCGTTCATGACCAGGTTGATCAGCACCTGCTGGAGCTGGATCCGGTCGCCGCAAATTCTTGGCAGGTCGGGCGCCAACTCCATTCTGGCCGACACGGCATGGGTGGCGAGTTCGCGCCGAACGAGGGCCATTGCCTCCCTGACGACCTGATTGATGTCGAGTGGACCCACCTCGATCTCGGTCTTCTTCGCAAGCGCCCTGATACGGCGGATCACCTCGGTGGCCCGATTGGCGTCCTCGATAATCCATTCCGCGGAACGCCGCGCGGCCTTCAGATCGGCAGGTTCGCGGTCGAGCCAGCCAATGCAGGCGTCCGCATTGGAGATCACGGCGGCGAGCGGTTGGGTGATTTCATGGGCAATCGAGGCGGTGAGTTCGCCGAGCGTCGTGACGCGCGTGACATGGGTGAGCTCGGCCTGCGCCTTGCGCAGCGCCTCTTCGGCCTGTTCGGCGCGGATCGCCGCAGTCACGTCGCTGCAGACGCCGCGATAACCGAGGAAATCGCCGGTGGCGTCGAAGAACGGCTTGCCGCTGGTGCGGACGTAGATCGGACACCCGTTGTTGTCTTTGGTGCGGTAGACCAGGTCGCGAAAGGAGAGGTGAGCGTCGAGTGTGGCCCGATGCTGTTGCCATTTTTTCGGTTCGAGCTCGACCTCAGGCGCGATATCCCATCGAGTCATGCCGATCACGCCGGATGGAATTGTTCCAGCAGTGTCGGGATGTTCTGCGATGAGGGTGATCCGGTGGTCCGGTCCGGTCTCCCAGAACCAATCAGATGCGGTTTCGGCATAATCACGGAAGCGCTGCTCGCTCTCACGCAGCTTTCGTTCAGCCTCCTTGGCCGCCGTGATATCCGCCGTCGACCCTACATACTCGATGGATCCGTTCGCGTCCCTCGTCGCCCGAGCCACCCAATGGAGGTGTTTCGTCGAGCCGTCAGGCAGCAGCAGCCGGTACTCATTTTCGAAATCCTTGCCATCGTGGGCTGCCCGAAAGACCTTTTGTTGGGCGGCTGCGCGATCCCCTGGGTGAATGCGCTCGAGCAAGAGCTGGATCGAGGGCTTCGTCAACTCGTCGAATTGGAAGATGCGAAAACTCTCCTTCGACCAGATGATCTCGCCGGTGGCTACTCTCCAGACGAAGCTGCCGGTGTGGCTCAACTCCTGCGCCTCGGCCAGGTTCGCCTCGCTCTGCCGCAGCGCATTCTCCGCCTCCTTGCGCTCGGTGATGTTTTCGCAAGCGACCAGCAGGATCGGCGTGCCGTCGCCGCGCAGCATGGCCTTGGCGTTTTCGCGGACCCAGAGGACCGAGCCGTCCTTCCGGATCTTGCGAATCTCCCAGGTGTGCGACTGGTCCAGGGTATCCAGGCACAACGCGACGCAGCGCCGGACCGTGTCGTGGTCCTCTTCGAAGAAAACGTTCAGCACGGATTGGCCGGTCAGCTCCGCCGCTGTGTAGCCCAGTTGTGCGGCGCCAAACGTATTCACATTGAGCACGGTTCCAGCCGGATCGACCATGAAGTACATGACCGGATTGTGCTCGAACACTTCGCGCCATTGCTTCACGGCGTCGCGCAACTCGATGTTCTGCCGCGAGTCGCCTCCGACCGCGGGCTTATCCTTCTCTCCGTTGCCGGATGACCGAAGCGCCGCAAGGCCGCCGAGGAGGAATTGTGCGGCCGAATTCCCGAACTTTGCGATCTGGCCAAGCATCATCGCAGGCGTCCCGGCGCGCTGGAGTCGTAGCAAGTAGAGCACTTTGCAACAACAGGGGCAATTGCTTGCGACCAAAGTCGGACGCTCGAAACTCGCGGTTGCCGTGCAGCTTGTTAGCCTTACGCCATCTCGTTGCGCAGGTTCGGCGACGACAGCAACACTACGGCACAAACCAACGTATAGCTCGCGCAACCCTAGTTCTAGCGGGAATTTACCTCCGTACAGTTGAGCGATCCGTTGCGGGCGGCCTAGTCTTGCGGCCAATCGAGAGGAGGCGATTGCGGAGCATAAATTGCCGAGAAGCTCGGCGTGTTGCACCCAAAGTCAAGCTCTGTGTCCGCCGCCCTGACTTGCCGGATGACTTGGCAGGGAACGATTGGGAAGCCGCATTTTCCGTGACGAACGTGGTGACCGTGCATTAGCGCACGAGGGAAGCCGGGACCCATAAGAGGCCAAGTGGAGAGGATGATGTGCGATAGCCCTGAACACTCCGAGCGCCGTTCTGCCGCAAAAGGCTGCGCCGTCTGTAGCAGGAAGTTTGGCCTGATCCGATACTATTCCTGGCGAACTCCGCTCTGCTCGAGGAAATGCCTCGATCGCTTTAGGACGCGCCGCGAACGCGACCGTCGGTGGCTGTTCCGATTCCAGGCGGCGTGAGGACCAGCCGCGGGGTCCGCTTCGTTCGATAATTCGGAATCAGGAGGTTGCGTTGTGAACCGTGCTTGCAAGCTCCTCTTGGCGATGACGCTGCCGCTTCCCCTGATGACAGGGGTGGAGGCCGAGGAGGTTGGGCAGGATGGCGCACATCGTCACCATCCGCCGCAGGATCAGCTCCTGCACGAGAAGTTCTATTCGACCTGGCACATGCCCGACAACCCGGTGCTGAGCTGCTGCAACAACGCGGATTGCTACCCGACCGAGATACGCTACGTCGACGGCAAGATCTACGCACGGCGCCGGGAGGACGGGAAGTACATCCTGATCCCGTCCCAGAAGGTAGAGCGAAACAGAGACAATCCTGACGGCCGCAACCATCTTTGCGCGCCGCCGCCGTCCGTCTCTCCGGTCGACACGGTCTACTGCTTCGCGCTGGGAGGTGCGACATGAGGTTCATACTGGTGAACGGCAGAACCCCTTTCCGCAAGACGTTCTGTCTATGGTGCTGCGAGGAGATCAGCGGAAGCTATCTGCGCGACGTGAGCACGCTGCTGCCCTACTGCGACCACGAATGCTACGCGCTCCATCACGAAGCAGTGTCGTTGATCGGGGGGCGCGCGCGAGCAGCGTCTTGAACAGACAGGCGGTCGAGATGATCGACGGATGCGACTTTCGGCAGGGAAGGACACTACGTTGAGATTCATGCTCGTCAATTAGGAGCGACCTCGCCACGGCGTCACCTGTAGCGCCTGCGCCCGGCCGCTGGGCGCGAGTTACCTCCGGCGTGTGTCCACGCAACAGCGATACTGCGACTATGACTGCTACCGTCGATATCAGGAGACGGCCATGGAAATGCTCCGGCCCCACCATAGCTCGCTCGAGGCGATCACGGTGCTCGCGGCTATTTCGAGCTGGAGCTGGATGATGCAGATGGGCGTGCTCTCGCGCTCACTGACCGAGGCGTATCTGCGCGCGCACAACCTTCTGACCACGGAAGGAGGTGACGGCTAGCTGAACGATGCAGGCCGCGCAGAGCCGTCGGCCGCAGTCACCGCGTCCAGCCTCGCGCCGCGTCCAGCCCCGGCGGTCGCGCGACTAGGGCGAGGGGGCTGCGGCTGATACCGTTGGTGCCGTACTCACTTCCTGCGTCGTAACGCGCTGCTCCGATTTCGCGGTGACCACGCTGCTGCTCTCGAACCGTGCGCGGTAGACCAGCACGTTCTCCATCACGCGCTGGACGTAGTTGCGCGTCTCCGACAGCGGGATGCGCTCGACCCAGTCGACCGGATCGACATTGGGATCCCTGGGGTCGCCACGCGCTTGCACCCATTCGCGCACCCGGCCACGGCCGGCATTGTAGCCGGCGAAGGTCATGATCTGGTTGCCGCGATATTCCGACAGCAGCGCGCTGAGTTCGGCGGCGCCCATCTGCGTGTTGTAGACGGGGTCGGAGACCATCCTGTCCCAGTCGTAGGTCAGGCCGAAGCGCTTTGCGGTGTCGCGGCCGGCTTCCGGCGTCACCTGCATCAGCCCGACTGCATTGGCAGACGACTTGTCGCGCTGGTCGAACGAGCTCTCGGTGCGCGCCACCGAGTAGATCACACTGGTCTCGATCGGGGGGGGCGACCTGCTTGTGCTCGGGGATGCCGATGGTCGGGAAGGCGTACTGGTCGAGCGCTAGCCCGCGCGCCAGAGCCGACTTGCCGACCTCCAGCATCACGCGCGCATCGTTGCGCCGGCCGGCGAGCTCGGCGAGCGCTTCGAGCGCTGAGACGTCGGTGCTCTCCTTGGCGAAATCCTCGGCGTAGTAGAACACCACGTCGCGCTCGCCGATACCGTAGAGCATGTCGGCGGCACGCACACGATCGTCCGGGGTATCGGCCGCGGCCAGAACAGGCGAGGGCGGGTGCAGCTCGATCCGGTCGAGCCCGAGTTTGGCGCGGCCCAACTGGCCGTAATAGGCGGTCGGATAGCGCGATGCGGCCTGGTAGCTCATGCGTGCGTCGGCGGTTGCTCCCATGGCCTCGGCGGCGCGGCCGCGCCAGTAATGCGCCCGCGACAGCGCGATCGGATTGACCGAACCCTCGTCGATTGCGGCGAAGTGGACCATCGCCGTCCTGGGATCGTCGAGATAGCGCAGCGCGATCCAGCCGCACATGAAGTGATAGTCGATGCGATAGACCTCCATTGCTGGCACGGCTGCGCTCCGCACCACGTCATAAGCGATCTTGAACTTGCCCTGGTCGAGCAGTTTTCGCGCGAGCAGGCGCCGCTCGCGCCACCAGGCGTCGGTGTCCTGGACCGCCATGGTGTCGGGCGCGGCGGCCAAAATAAGCTCGGCCGCATCGTCGATGCGGTCCTTCTGGAGGTGCCACTGTGCACGGCACAGGACATAGCCGAGGTCGCGGCGTGCTTCGGCCGGCACGTCTTCGAGATAGTCCTTGGCCTTGTCGGCCTTGCCGGTGACCGCGGAGCAGGCCTTGATGATCGCGAGCGCGTCCTCGCCGAGATGCTTGGCTGCGCGCCTCGCAGCGGCGTAGTCCTTGGCGCCGAGGCGCTTGTCCATACGGGCGCGATGGTCGTCGGCGGTCAGGAGATCGCGGAACGCCTCGTAGGACTCCTCCTCGCTGCGCTCAGACAGTTCGTCGGTGCGCCAGGCCTCACGTACGAGCCGCGCGGCCCTGTCGGCCTCTCCCTCAGTGAGCAGGACGCGCGCGAGCGCGAACTTTCCCTTGGCGCTGGTCGGCCGGTCCATCGTGAACTTGTGCACGGTGGCCGCGTCGCTCTTTTCCTGCCACAGCCGTGCCTCGGCGCGCCGGCGCAGCAGCGCGCTGCTCGGCCAGTCCGGATTGGTCGCGAGGAAGGCGGCATAGCGCTTGAAGTTCGCAGTGCTCTCCGAGTGACGCAGCATGAACCAGTCGGCGAGTTTCTGCCCGGCTGGATCGGCGATGCGGTCGCGCGCTGCGCTCGCGTCGTCGGTCTTGCCCTTGCGCGCGAGATCGATGGCGTCCTTCAGCGCGGCGAGGTCACCGGTGAGCGGCGGCGGCGCCGGCTTGTCCGAGGACTCGTCGTCCGGCTTCTTCGACTTGCGCCTGGCCTCGGCGTGCTTGCTATGCTTGCCGGCGGCGGCATGGCGCTGCTTGCCGGACTTGCCGCTGGCCTTTGCTTCATGCGTCTTCTTCGACGCGGACGATTTGTGATTGCTCTTCGCTGCCAACTCGGTGGGAAGGAAGGCCATTGCGGCCACGGCAACGACACACGCGAGCGAGCGTAGGCACTGGTTCATTCCATGGTCCCCCTGCGAAACCACTACAAACCAAAGTCCGCAACGACATGCGGCTTGAGAATCAAAAACGACGCCGAGGATGATGACACGGCATCGCTTCGGATTGGCTACGCTCCCGCAACAATGCGGCAAAATACGGATGAGAACTCGGGAACTTCCGAAAGGGCCGAAAAGGCAGCGTCCTTAATCCGTGTTAACGAATGCGGCTCGCGCGACGGTTGTGCGATCCGGGCCGCCGCAAACGGCCAGATTGCGCGTGTTCCCGCGGCCAAATCCGGTGTATTGAGTTCCCTCGAGCCATCCCTTGAGCCCCTTGCCCGTACCTATGCCGCTTTTCAACCAGTCGATCAGGCGCAAGATCGTCGGCATCGCCCTCGGATTGATCGTCCTGATGCTGGTCACCTCGATCCTGTCGATGGTGATGTCGAGCAAGGTCGGCATCCTCCTTGATGAGCTGACCAACCGTTACATTCCGGCCTACGGGCATCTGGCACGCGCCAATATCCGCTCGCTGGAGCGATCGGTGGCGCTTCGGCGGATGGTCATGATGAAGATGCAGGAGTCCTCGGACGAGGAGGCCTATGCGGCGCGCCTGCGCGAGTTCCAGGAAGCTGACCGCAAGATCGAAGAGGAGGCCGAGGGCGCGCGCACGCTCATCAATGCCATCATCGACGATCCCAGGACGCCGTCCGACAATGCGGCCCTGGCGCGGATCGAGACCCGCCTAGAGACCGCCGTCACCGAGATACGCCGCGACATGAATGAGGACCACGCCAGGCTTCTCAAGCAAGTCGAGGCCAAGCAGATGCCGGAAGCTCGCGGCACGCTGGAACACCTCGACGCGCTGCGCGACGCGTTCAACCAGAAGATCGACATGATCCGCGCCGACATGCTGAAGCAAGTCTTCGTCAGTACCTCGCAGGTCGTCAGCCATCAGAGTCAGGCGATCATCATTTCAGGCGTCGTCACTCTCCTCGCAGCGGTCGTCGGATTCGCCTTCGCGCTCCTGGTCTCCAGCGGCATCACGCGCCCGGTGCGCCTCTTGCTGGCCGGCACCCGCGAGGTCGAGGCGGGCCGCTTCGACAAGACCATTACCGTCTCGACGAAGGACGAGATCGGCGAGCTCGCCGCCGCCTTCAATCGCATGATCGAGCAGCTCCGGCAGAACGAGCGCGTCCGCGAGACCTTTGGCCGCTACATCGATCCGAAGGTGGTGCAGGGCCTGATCGACCGGCCGGAGGTCGCCATCGATGGCCAGCGTCGGGTGATGACCATCATGTTCTGCGACATGAGCGGCTTCACCTCGATGAGCGAGGGCATGACCCCGCGCGGCCTCGTCAAGGTGATGAACCACTATTTCACGGTGATGTCCGGCCCGATCCGGAACAATCGCGGCATCATCGACAAATATATCGGCGACGCCATCATGGCCTATTGGGGCCCGCCCTTCATCGAGGAGGACGAGCCGGCGCTGCTCGCCTGCTTCGCCGCCATCGACATGGCCGACCAGGTGCCCGCGCTACAGAAGCAGTTGCCGGACCTGTTGGGCATCCGCGCGATGCCGGCGCCGTGCGACTTGCGGATCGGCGTCGCCACCGGCGAGGTCCTGACCGGCAGCATTGGCTCCGAGCTGATGATGAGCTTTACGGTAATGGGCGATGCCGTGAACCTTGCCTCGCGCTTGGAGACCGTCAACAAGGTCTACGGCACGCGCATCCTGATCTCACAGGCAACTGCCGACGCGATCGGCTCGGCTTGCGAGCTGCGCGAGATCGATCGCCTGACGGTCGTTGGCCAGAGCGTGCCGCAAGCCATTTTCGAGGTGATGAGCAAGGCGCACGGGCTTAGCGTCCCGCAGGAGAGCCTGCGCGCGCACTATGCCGAAGGCCTCGCCGCTTATCGCGCACAGCGTTTCGACGAGGCGCGCACGGCATTCAACGCCGCGCTCGAAGCTGTCCCTGGTGACGGTCCCTCGCGCACGCTGCTCGACCGCATCGCGCAGTTCGAGGCCCATCCGCCGGCGGCCGATTGGGACGGCGCCTGGCGGCTGGAGCAGAAATAGCCGTCCTTGCCGTCCCAGGCGCAGCGCCACAGAGGTCGGACGTAAGCCGCGACTCCGCCGTGTGTCGTCGAGGTGGAGATCGACTGCGTCGGCCTCCTGCACAGCAGGATAGCCGACGAGCTCCGAATGCTCTGCGGCGACGCAAACAAACCGCCACCGCGGTTGCCTTAGTTATCTACCTTCGCCCCAGGCGGCAGATGCTCCGGCTACTCCTCCGACATCGGGGCACCCCGCTCAAGCCGAACAAAAACGCTTCTACTTGATAACGATGTTGGTAGTGACCTATTTCCCGGGCTTAGGTTAAGTGTCCTTGAGGCGTTTGATGGGGACACGCCAATGACAGAACTTGAGGACAGGCTGGAGCGGTTCGAGACACTCACCGCCGAATGCGAGCTGATCGCCAAGCTCGCCACCGACAGCAAGAAGCGCGAATTTTACCTGAGGCTTGGGGAGCAATACCGCCAGCTGGCTGCGGATATGCGGCAGGTGATCGCGTCCAGGGCCGCTGCCTGACACCGGCGAGAAACGCGGTTGCGATCGAGGCACGACGCGGAGCATCCGTGTCTTTGCGGGGCATCGTGCGGCTGCAATCCGTTCCTAACATTTGACCGCATCCTCGTTGCGAAGCGGGGAATATCGTGCTGCGATCTTTCGCAGTGGGAATGCGCTCGCCTGGCTCCTATGCCGCCGTGGCACTGCACTTCGCAGCCACGGTCTGGCACGCTGCCGTGATGCGCGATGGAACGATGACGCGGGCGGCAGGCCCTCGAGGTCGCGTGCGATGCGGAACATAGGCGCGGACTGTCGGGCGCTAGGTACGGTCATGACGACGGCCGCATCCTGCTGGCCCAACGCTTCAAGGCGACCACCGTCCAGACCGTCTCGACGAGCCCGAACGGCCATGCGCCCTGGAGGAAGCCGTAAGTCCCGCTGAGCGCGCACGCCGCCGCAAAGGCCAGCACATAATGCGGGCCGCGCAGCTCGAGCGCGTAGAACAGCAGCATCGCGCTGACCGACAGAAATCCGAAGATCGTCAGGGTGTCCATCAGCTCGACGGCGGCTTTGGCTTGGCGGTCCCGAGCGCGTGGAAGACGGCTGGCCCCATGATCGGCCACAGCGCCGCTGTTGCGGTCAGGACCGTCGCGACACACATCGCGGCCAGCACCGACGATCGGATTTTCAAACCGGTCGTCAGCGATCGCCAGACGATCCAGCCCCAGGCACAGGCCACCACAGCGATCGACAGTATCGTCATCAGGCCGTGCGCACGGTCCAGCACTGCGATCAGGCTGCCTGCGCTGGCGAGCACGACAGCGGGCAGCGTAAAGGGCAGCACACAGCACGCCGTGCAGGCCGCAGCAACAACTGCAGTCGCGACTGCGGTCCCCGCGGCCTTGCCTCCGCCTTGCTCGGTCTTGGCCGCGCAGCCGCATCCTGGCGACGTCTCAGACGGGAGGTTGCAGGACGGTCCAATAACGCTCATGTGATTCTCCTCATGCTTGTGCGTCAGGGACCTGATCGCTACGCCCTCAAGCCACTTGAGGTTCAAGCGAAAAGTGAGAGCTTCCATGAGAATTGGCGTGCTTGCCAGGGCGGCCGGCGTTTCGGTCCCGACCATTCGTTATTACGAGAGCGCCGGACTTCTGACGCCACCGGGGCGGCAAGGCGGCCAGCGCATCTATGGCGGCGAGGACCTCAAGGCGCTCCGGCTCATCAGGCACTGCCGCGAGCTCGACTTCTCGATCGACGAGACACGCGAGATCCTCGCATCGGTTCAGCGGCGACTGCCGTGCAGCGAGACGAAGACGTATGCGGAGAAGCATCTCGGATCAATCAGGAAGAAGATCGCGGAGCTGCGTGCGCTGGAGGCGACGGTGGCTGCGCTGGTCAGTGGATGTGAGGCGACATGCAGCGGCAGTGCCGCGCCGGATTGCGTGATCCTGCAGGCGGGCGTAGCGAACTGCGGTTGACAGAAGCGCGCCGTCTGAGGGCTGGCACGGCCGATTTTGAGTTGTGGGCTGGCTCGCGCCTCTCCTCAGAACATTGACGGGCGGGCACCCACAAGCCGGGCACTGAGCGTCCGTGGCGCGACTTCGTTCCATTCGATTGGTGAAATCTTTGTGACGAGCCTTCGAGGGTTTCGACGGCGTCTTGGGTGCGCGCGGGTTGACAGCTCAGTCCGCCGGGGCTTCTATTTAAGGCATCGGGGATCTGCGATCTCCCCGTGAGGCGACATGCCCAAGAATCGCGTCCTGATCACCAAGGACGCAGCATGTCCAACTCATACATTCCGTTTCATTCGACAGATTGTCTCGGCCGGCGAATGCGCCGGCGCTCGCTCGGGTGGTTCTCGCCTGAGCGGGCGAAACAACTTCACCTGGGGCGGGAACACGACCAGGAGAATGAGGATGCGAATACAAACGATCTATCGAGCCGCGGTCTTGTTGGCGGCAACTGCAGCACTGTCACCGGTCCATGCCCTGACCCAGCAAGAACTCGTCGCCAAGCTCCAGGCAGCTGGCTACTCAGAGGTCACCGACATCAAGTCGACCGCCGAAGGCACGACCGTCAGGGCAGTAAAAGACGGCAAGGAAGTGCGGCTTGTCGTCGACAGCGGCGGCCAGATCAAGGAGCGAAACTGAGGTTTAGGAGCGTGCGATGAGAAGAACAATCTGGACCTGGATCGGAATCGCCGTTTGCCTCCTCGGATTACCGTCTGAGGCGTTCGTCTCGACAGCCCGTGCGCAGGATGTCGATTGGCAGAAGGTCGACGAGACGTTAGGCCGGAAGCCGGCCGTCTCCGGTGACGTGCATCGTTACGGCTTCCCGCGGACTGATCTCTCGGTGACGTTGGACGGGGTGACGATCAAGCCGGCCTTGGCGCTCGGCGGTTGGGTCGCGTTCAAGCCCGCGCATGGCGGCGCCATGATCATGGGCGACCTCGTCCTGCTGGAAACCGAGATCAATCCAGTGATGGCGAAAATGATCGCGAGCGGGCTCCAGATTACGGCCGTCCACAATCATCTGCTGCGCGCCACGCCGGCGACGTTCTACATGCATGTTGCCGGTCGCGGCGATCCCGCCAAATTGGCCTCGGCCATCCACAGTTCACTCGCCGAGAGCAAGACGCCGCTGACTGTTGCGGCGCCGTCCAGCCCGCCGCCTGCGGTCGATCTCGACACAGCGCAGCTCGATCAGATCATGGGCGTCAAGGGACAGGCCAACAGCGGTGTCTACGCGTTCACCGTGCCGCGCCGCGATCCCATCAGCGAAGGCGGCATGCCGTTGAGTCCGGCCGGGCCGATGGGGGTTGCGACCGGCATCAACTTCCAGCCGACCGGCGGCGGCAAGGCCGCCATCACCGGCGATTTCGTTCTGTCGGGCGAAGAGGTGAACCCGGTGATTGCGGCGCTGCGCGCGAACGGCATCGAAGTGACCGCACTGCACAGCCACATGCTGGACGAGCAGCCGCGGCTCTTCTTCATGCATTTCTGGGCCGATGACGACGCGATCAAGCTCGCCAAGGGCCTGCGGGCCGCGCTCGACAAGACCGCGAGCACGAAGGGTTGACCGCAGAAGCAGCGGACGCAGGTCCGCTGCTCGTCACGAAATGATTTCGTGCAGGCCCGTCCACCCGGTGTAGAGACCGACGAAGACGATCAAGGCTGCCGATACGTAGGGCGCACGGTGGGCGAAGCGGCTGAATCCGCCCCAGTGTCGTTCGACGTGCCGCAAACTGAGCGCTGCCACAACGCCTGCCGACACCATCGTGATCGCTAACCCGATTCCAAAGGACAGCACCAGGACGAAGCCAAGGCTGAACTGCTTCAATTGAATGCACAGCAGCAACACGGTGATCGCGGCGGGACAGGGGATCAGTCCACCGGTGAGACCGAAGAGGACAATCTGCGCGGTCGTGGCCGTGCGTCTGGCGAAGCGCTTGCGGATGTCGGCCGCATGGGCGCGCGCGTGAGCGTCGTCCGCTTCGCCGAGATCCATGTGGTCGTGATCGTGCTCCTCGAACAGGAGCTCGGTGGAGTCGCCGGCGAGCGCGACGCGCGCCTTGAACGCGTGCGGCTCCGGAATCTCTTCGGCACTCTCTAGGTATCCATTCCGGGCGACGAATGCGAATGTCTGCTCCGTGCCGTCCTCGCGAATGGTCGTCACCTGGATGTCGCCGGCGGGCGGGAGCGCGCCGTTCTCGCTCCGGATCCGCCAGTGAGGGGGAACGCCGTCTTCGAAGACCTCCAGCGAGAGCGACGACCCGCCGAGTGAAATTGATTGTGGCTCGTCGTGGTGGTGACGATCGTGCTCGTCGTTCTGCTCCCGCCATGTGCGCCAGACCATCCAGCCGGCGATGCCGATGATGATGGCGGCGGACGCCAGCTGCAGATATGCTTCGCTGCGTTCGCCGGACAGTTCCTGGCCGAAATAGAGCCCTGCGAGCGCGATCGCCCAGACGATAGCAGTATGGGAGATGGTCGCCGACAGACCGAGGAGCACGGCCTGAAGCACGGTCCCCCCTCACGGCGATGATGAACGCGGCCATCATGGTCTTGGAATGACCGGGCTCGAGGCCGTGCAGCGCGCCGAGCAGGATGGCGCTGGGAACGAACAGCCATGCGTGGGCGCTGCTCTGTTGGAGCAGTTGCGGCAGATCGGTCATCTAACTCACTTCAAATAGGTTCGGACGACGTCGATGAGGTCGGCGGCGCCCTTGGCCTTCTCCGGATCCCTTTCGTGTGCGGGATCCACGACGTGATGGCGGATGTGATCTTCCAGCAGCTCGGTTGTGAGACCGCTGATCGCGCCCTTTACCGAAGCCACCAACATCAGGACATCGGCGCAGCCGATCTCCGACTCGAGCGCGCGCTCGACGGCCTCAAGCTGTCCCTTGATGCGCCGGACGCGGCCGATGAGCTTCGACTTCTGCTTGATAGTGTGTGACATGCAAATAAGATAGGGGGGTACCCTATATTAGTCAACGCTCCGTAATTATCGAACCGCAACCGGCGCGCGGACGATGGATGCCGGGACATGACCGTAGGGAAAACGGCCCGGAGGGACCGGGGGGCTCCGGGCCGAGTGTTTCCTCCACTAGAGACCCCTCGTGCGGCGAGGAGGCCACGCCTCGAAGGAAACACCACGGTCAACCGCAGAACACGCGGCGCGGCAAATATCTTTCTGGTAAGGCAGATTAATTCGACGCAAGGTAGATGATTGGGATGCGCGCCTTGGTGGTCGGTGCGCCTTTAGCCGGGCGCGCCAGCGGGCGATTAGCTCCGCTGTCCGGACTGAGGCGAATATCCTCAGTCCTGATTTGGTCGAACGTCAGCGATGACGCTCCATCCGCAGCTTTGCTGCTTCTCATGCGTCCATCGAATGCGTCAATTTTCTAGTCGCAGGAAGCCCGGGACGAGCCTCAATAGCAGGGCGGATAGGGATAGTAACCACAAGCCCTGCGGTAGCCATACGCTCCGTAAGCCGCAGCTCCCGCCGCTGCCGCACCATAGTAAGCTCGCCGATGCACCCTGCGATTAACGCCACCTACGCTCATCGGTGTGAGTGGTCGGCCAACTCTCGCCTCAGCATTGTCAAGGGATACGGATAGCACTTTCGCCGGCGAGTAATGGAGCGACAACGGAGCTGCCGTAAAGAGCGCAGCAGACACGATCAATCCAAGAAGCTTGAGATTTCTTGTCATGTCGTTCTCTCCCTGTAGAGCGGTCATCAAACAGAACGTGACATGGCGCCTGACGTCCCGCTGTTGATCTGAATCAACAGGAACCTGCTTCGAATGCGCCGCCAGAATGGAGCCGAGCTTTACCGTCGTAGGACCGCATTGGTGTTGTGCGTCGCTGCAGCATCCGACACGGCGATGACCTCTGGGCCTAGAAACAGAAGTGCATGCGAGCATGGATCGGCGTCCGCTCTGCCACCCACAGCGAACACGACGGCGACTTCGGCGCGTTTCAGCTCAGGGCGAGGAGGAGAAGCGGTGAGGGCAATTGATCTAAATCAACGTCAGAGTGCTGCTCGCCACCAATCTCTCGTTGCGGGCAGGAAAGGGAGAGGTCCAATGATCAGATTGATTGCGGGTACTGCCTTTGCCTTGTCGGTCGCAACATCGGTGCAGGCTATGACCCCTGCGCCAATTCCCCGGCCGGACGACGTGGTCACGCGCGTCGCTTTTGGCTGCGGCGTAGGCCAGACGCTGGTCAACGGTGAGTGCGTGGCAAGAACCGTTATCCTCCAAGCCCGCCGCCAGGCGCGGCGCCAAGCATATGTAGGTGCTCCCAGTGCAGTAGGTGCTCCCTATGCTGACGGCGGACGCCTCTACGTAACGCCCTTTGTAGGCGTAGGACAGGGCTATTATACCGAACCTCACTACTCCATCTATAATCGGTACGTCTCCGTTACTGGTGACCCCTGGTACGCTGTGCGGGCCTTTTACGCGGGTGGCCCTTGGTACATTGGCAGCAACGGTTGGGATGACTACGCGTCGCGCAACGGCATTGGCTGTACTCCGGGCACTGTAGCCAAAGGCGGCGACAACATAATGTACGTTTGCCAGTAGGCACAGAGACACGAAGGGCGCCCCAAAAGGACCGCCTCTTTGTGTCGGGTAATCGCCAACGACAGATGAAGGTGAACTACGTTTTTCAGAACGCCCGCAGCCATCAGCGTGGCGGTACTGGCGGTGCACCAACAGCCATGAGCGCGCCCCACAAACGACCAAGCTAAAATGCGAACCAGGCTTTAGCGACGACCGTTGCACTGCACCAGTTTGAGACCAGGCCGGCCGGGTTGGTATTGGGATTAACGCTGCCACCCGGCCGCGCGTTTGGATCTCCGGTCAAGACAAAGCAGTTTTCCTTCGACAGATTGGTGTCGTAGTAGCGCAGGTCGAGGTTGAAGGCCTTGTAGGTGAAGGTCACGCCCGCATGCCAATTGAGGTAGGCGGGTAACGGGAAGCCGCCGAGCTGCGGAGCCTGATTACCAAACCAGAAATAGCCTGTAGCAGTCGTGAACGACACGCTCAGGTTCTTCGGGAGCAGACGATTTGGCACGTCGTAGCCCAACCCGGCGGCCACATATTGACTCCAGGCGCCAGTGTTCGAGACATTCGGTGAATAGGCGTAACCGGCGGCGACGCGGAACGACTCGCCGATGTTTTTATCGCCGCGGATAGCCGCCTCCCAATAGTTGATGCCATTCGTCAAGCCGGGAAGCTTTTCTCCGGGATAGGCGAAATAGGTCACGCCGAGATCGAAGTCGATATTTGCGATCTTCGGGCGAATACCGCTTGCCACGGTGAACTCACCGACTGGTTGGGTCGGCAGCGTCACGGTGGCAACTGTAGCGCCGGCATAGACAGAGCCAAACCTTGCTTCAAAGGCGGCCCCGGCCGCGGGCTTGCGATCGTTCAGCGTCGTCCCGCGATAAATGTAGTCAGATGCAACCCCCGCACGGGCGCTAACTTCGTAAGCATCCGGCGTGGGCCACAGGCGGGTTAGTCATCACGCAGCGTCATCAGTTCGTAGATTACGCCGCTTGCGCAGCTATCGCTGATCCC
>NZ_LGHL01000408.1 GCF_001908205.1 Bradyrhizobium sp. NAS80.1 | reverse complement strand
CGACGCGGTCGTTGATCGCGGCAACGTTCGCCGTTCGCAGCCGGGAATAACCATCTGCATTCCGACCGGGGTGCGATCGATGTCAGACATGTTGTGGCTCCGAGTTGATCGGTAAGGGCCGTGGACGTTGCAATGGTGGCGCGCCGGCGCGGGATCAAAAACGTGGCGGTCACAGCGGGCTACATTGGCGCAGCGGCTCGGGAGGAGCTTTACACCTTCATGGACGCTGCCAATGTCGATCTAAAGGCCTTCACCGAGGCGTTCTATGACCGGCTGTGTACCGGCCGTCTCGGCGCCGTCCTCGAGACGCTCGAATATCTGAAGCAAAGGACGAAGGTCTGGTTTGAGATCACAACGCTGCTGATCCCAGGTTACAACGACAGCCCGCAGGAGGTGACGAGGCTGAGCGAATGGGTGATGACGAGACTCGGACCTGACGTGCCCTTGCATTTCACCGCCTTCCACCCTGACTACAAGTTGTTGGATCCACCCCGTTCGCCGGCCTTCACGCCGACGACGGCTCGCGATATCGCGCGCAAGGTCGGGCTGCATTTCGTCTACAGTCCATGACGAGGTGGGCCAAAGCACCTACTGCCCAGGCTGTGGTGAGCGGATTATCGGCCGAGATTGGTATAACATCACCACTTGGCGGCTCACCGAGGAAAGTCGCTTTGCTCCACCGCAATCCCTGGCATGTTCGAGGCACGTCCGGGCAGCTGGGGGCAGCGACGCGTCCCGATCCGGATAGGCAGACGGGAATGCGCTTGAGCGGGGGTGATGGCGGCGTTGAGGGGCCTTGCCGCCGCCTGCTGGAGCGTGAATCCGATTGGGAGGAGGTCACAATGAAGATCGACAGCACAACGTTTGGCACGATTACGATTGACGGAAAAACCTATGAGCACGACGTCGTCGTTCGTCTTTCCGGCGAGGTCGTGAAGCGGAAAAAGAAGCTG
>NZ_LGHL01000407.1 GCF_001908205.1 Bradyrhizobium sp. NAS80.1 | reverse complement strand
CGGCCTCCTCGACCTCAACGCGGTAGCCCGCGTTCACATCCAGCCGGCAACGCTCCCGAAATTGTGTGCGTGTCAATCCCGCCGGCACGGCCGCTAAGATCTCGCGGATATAGTCCTCGTCCATGGCTCCCCTCACAGCAATGGCAGTTGATCGCGGGCGGTATCATCGAACAAGCCGACGTCGCAAGCCTTCTGCGGCTTCAATGGGCGCATCGCCCTTGCGGCCTGGTTGCGCACCAGGCTGGCGCCGGCGTCGCGCTCGGCACCGGGCAGGACGATCTGAAGGCCGGCCGGCGTTTGCTCGGCCGGCGGCTCCTCGATCAGGACGACGTCACGGATCTGCGCCACGCCGCGAGCGGCGGCGACTTGGCGCGCCTCGCTGTAGTCGGATGCGCGAACGCGGAGGGTGCATGTCCCTCCGCTCTTGCCCGCGCCGACGATCTTCCAAAGTGGCTTCATGGCTCAGACCTCCGCCGGCATGCGCCGCGCCAGCTCTTGGTAAACCAGCGTGCTTGCCCATTCGGCCGCGCCATCGACCATGATGTCGCGGGCCAGCATCGGCGTGCCCCAGTCCGAGACCTTGACGGCGAGATCTTCGCCGTACTTCCGCGCCACCTTCGAGGCTGCCCGTTCATAGAACGCCGGCGAATAGCGCCGCTCGGTGAACACGTAGTCGGCGCCGAACCGCACCAGCTCCGACTTGAACGAGGGTTGCATTTGCTGTGCGCTCGGCACGGTGCCCATGCTGCCGGCGGTGC
The DNA here is from genome assembly GCF_001908205.1 of Bradyrhizobium sp. NAS80.1. GTDB lineage: Bacteria > Pseudomonadota > Alphaproteobacteria > Rhizobiales > Xanthobacteraceae > Bradyrhizobium. The sequence continues at coordinate 848 of NZ_LGHL01000407.1, read as the reverse complement.
CGCGCGTCTTGGCGAACGCCGCGGTGCCGTCCGGCATCAACCAGGCGTAGTTGCTATAGGCGAGGTCGATCATGCCGTCGAAGCCGCCGCCGGCATAGGCGCCGGTGACACTCTCGACCAGCTTCGCGGTTGGGCCGTCGATCCAGCCGACGGTGATCGAGGCGCCGCCGCTGTAGGTCTTGGACTTCACCGAGAACTTGGTGCGGGGGGAAGTTCTTCTTGAGCGCCGCGCGGATCAGCTTCGCAGTTTCAGCGCAGGAAATGTAGCGGGCTTGCGTCATCTCGGATCTCCATCAGTGGGCCGGGCGCCGTGCCCTGACCTCGCCCTGATGTTAGGGTTTAATACCCTAGGGTACAACACCCTAGAAAAACAAAATCGCGCTGTGGCCCTGAGTCATGATGCCGCAGCGGGCACGGCGACTGCGCCGGCGCGCCAGCGCCGAATAGCGCAGCGCCCAGGTCGCGCGCCTCGCGCGCGTCCGCATGTCTCTTCCCCTTCCGTTCCGCTGAAAAATCGAGGCTGAACCATGAACGCGCGCCAGCTCGCCCGCCGCCCCCTCGCACCCCGGCCCCGGTCCTGCCCCGCCCCGCAACCCGACAATGGATCACTTAACTCCGCGTTCGGGGTGAGAGAGTGCAGGGGATCGAGGCGCGGGGCGCGGGCTGGTTACAGCCGGTTACAAGCGGTTACAGTAATTGTAACCGGATTATATCAGCAAAATCAGCAACATAGCGGGTTTGGTTACAGGTTACAGCCGATCCGCGTCCTATCTCGCGTGCGCGCGCGCACATGCGCGCGATGCTGTAACTCTGTAACTTTGTAACCACGAGGTATAAATGATTGATAT
>NZ_LGHL01000406.1 GCF_001908205.1 Bradyrhizobium sp. NAS80.1 | reverse complement strand
AGCTTTGTTGCGCGAGGCGAAGATGATCTCGCCCTCGTTGGCGAGAACGGGAAGATCCGGCGCGGAGCCGTAGCGCGACGAGTTGACGATGTTCGGCGGCTTGGTCCGGTCGATTGCACGATCGGACACGAAGTATTCAGCATCCGACGTGAAGAACAGCAGGTAGTTGTCGCGGACAATGTGCTGCAACTGCTCGGCGCCGTCCGTGTCGAGGTTGGCGAGCACGGCGCCGGAGGGACCCGTCAGCTTGACGTTCATGTCGAAATATTCGCCGGTGACGCTGGCGAGCCATGCGCTCTTCTTGCCCTGGAAGCCGCCGGTCACGAGACGGTCCTGATAGAACGCCGCGCTTGCCGCGTAGCCGCGCGTATTAGAGATCAGCGGCTCGCCGCCGGGATCACCGATAGTGAGATGCGCAACGGTTGCCGCCGCATCGGTGGTGTTGACGACCTGCGCCGACAGCGAATTGACGTTGCCGAGATTACCGTCACCCGTGAACGTGATTACAATCTGCTGGGAGGTTGCCGAGGCCGTTCCCGGCGTCACTGTGATCCCTGGCGCGATCGAGCCGGTCGCTTCGATCTGGGTCTTGATCTGCGCGGCGAAGCTGGTCCAGTTGATGGGCCAGTCCGTAGCGCACACCGCCGTTTCTCCGTTGACGTCGATCGAGAGCACGAGCGCCGCTCCCGACTCCGGAAATCGGAGGATGATCATCCAGACGTCCGCGACCTGATTGGTGTAGGTGCCGCCAAGGTCGACGTTGGCGATATTCTCGAACGGCGCGGTCGTAACGGTCCATTTGTTGTCCGCGCCGTCGCGCATGATCTTTTGCGTTTGCACCGCGGGGTGGAACATCAGCATCGTGTCAAAGCGCTGCGGCGTGTCCTGCGTCGGAATGTGATCCTCGAACGAAGCCGTGATGGACGATCCAACATAGGCGCCGTCGCGGTAGAAGTCGGCAAAGCCCGGCGTGAGGACAGCCGTATAGGTCTGCTCGTTCGAGAAGGTGAACGGGCGAACCCGCGCCACAGGAACACCGCTGGTTTCCTGATAGACGACCGGCGCGGCCCCGTTGAACGTGGTGGCGGACGACGGCGCCGAGATCAGCCGCAGGCGGATCAACGTGGTCGTGGCTTCCTGCGCCGGGGGCCGTGCGATCGTGATGTTCTTGGTACTGGCATCCACAGCGAAGGGGAGCCCGAACGGGTGGTAGGCCGTGCCATCCCAATACTCGAATTGCAGGATGGCACCGATGGCCGGCGAAGCCGACCAACCG
>NZ_LGHL01000405.1 GCF_001908205.1 Bradyrhizobium sp. NAS80.1 | reverse complement strand
CGAACTGAAGAATGTAATTCTAGCCGTGTCTCGATCATTCGCGTTTTTACACAGCCAGGGTCATTCGCGACCGAGCCAGCTAGTCCAGCCCGCTACCTGATGTCTGCTTTGCCCCGAAAGCGACCTACTTATGCGCGGCAACGAAACGACGCGATGGGCCAGAAGCAGACCGACGTACGGGCGACTATCTCAGTCCAAATCGATAGGTGAACTGGGCGATTGCGTTCGCCACATCTTCTCGCTTCGCTATCTCGCGCGTGATTCCTAGCGGCCCATTGAACTTGATTGTTATCTTCTCAGGGTTGGACTTCAACCGAGCATCCGTTGTCCAAGACAGCTCGCCGACGCTGATCCCTACGATGTCCCGGCCATCGCACGCCTGCTTGATTGACGAGAATATGCGCTTAGTGTCGTCGACCGAGAGCTTCATCGATTGAATTTCGCCGGCTCCGACGGACATTAAGGTAAAGCCAGAGGGTTCAATGCAGAAGTACAGTTGATTGGATAGCGCGACCTTTTCTTTGGGCCCCAGCTCGGCGCTGAATCGAGACCACGCTTGAGACCCAGCTCGCGACAGGAATCGTCTCAACACCTTAAAAAAGACTTCAACCCTTCGGTAACCATTCATAGGTCTGACGCCGCCGTGTGTGATCGATCTGACGATTAAGGCACCTCGCGATTGATAAACATTACAACGGTTAGCAGCAGACACAGTGGCAAT
>NZ_LGHL01000404.1 GCF_001908205.1 Bradyrhizobium sp. NAS80.1 | reverse complement strand
CCCCCTCAAGAGCGCGATGCGGAAAGCCACGCTGCGAATAATTCCGTTTCTGGCGCTCGCGTACGTAGTCAACTTCCTTGACCGCACCAGCGTCGGCTTCGCCGCCCTCGAAATGAACAAAGCGATAGGCCTCACGGCGACCCAGTTCGGCTGGGGCGCAGGCATTCTGTTTGTCAGTTATTGCTTGTTCGAAGTGCCAAGCAATCTCGCCATGTACCGATTCGGCGCACGCCGCTGGCTTGCGCGGATCATGATTACCTGGGGCATCGCTGCCACAGCAAATGCGCTCGTCGTCGGGCCGTTCAGCTTCTATTTCGTTCGCTTCGTTCTTGGGGCGTTCGAGGCGGGGTTCTTTCCGGGGGTTATCTGGTATCTCTCCATCTGGTTCCCAAGCCAATACCGCACCCGTGCCATGGCTGCGTTTGTAGCCGCGGCCCCGCTCTCCCAGCTCGTAGGCGGTCCGATCTCGGTCTCGCTGATGCAGCTTGAGGGTACCCTCGGTTTGGCAGGCTGGCAGTGGATGTTCATCATAGAGGGGTTGCCAGCTGTGGTGCTGGGCCTTCTCTGCCTTAAAGTTCTGTCCGACACGCCAGAACAGGCAGCCTGGTTGACGCCTGTGGAGCGGCAGTCGCTGGTGGGAGCGCTCGCGAGCGAGGTTCACGAGCGGCCAAAGAAGGACCTCCTCACTGCAATGAAGGACGCGCGTGTCCTGCTGTCTGCGCTGATCGTGTTCTGCTATACCGTCGGCTCCTACGGGCTCAGCGTATGGCTGCCTTTGATTCTGAAAGGCCATGATCTGTCTATCTCGATGATCGGGTGGCTCTCCGCGATTCCGTTTCTCTTCGCGACTTTATCTACGTTTGCAATCGCGCACTTCGCCGATAAGACCGGACTCAAGATCTATGCGCTGATCTTCACGCTCGTGCTCGGCGTTTCCGGCCTCGTGATGTCGGTCTACTTTCAGTCCCTCATCTCGGCCATGGTTTGGGTCACGATCAGTCTGTGCGGCGTCATTTCGGCTCGGATGATCTTCTACACGGTGCCACAGGTCTTCCTTACCGGCGCAGCGGCGGCAGGCGGTCTTGCTTTCATCAACTCAGTCGGCTCTCTCGGCGGCTTTGTTGGACCTTTCATGATGGGCTGGCTGAAGGACGCGACGAAGTCCTACGACCTCGGAATGCTCGGCATGGCCGGCATACTGGTCGTAGCGATCATCGCAACCATCGCTCTCAAGGGCTTGGTCAAGAACGCCTAACCGCCACGGCGGATGAGAGACGACGACGCTGGTCCAAATTCGCGATTCTGCACGACACCGGGAGATCAGATGGCACTAAAGGCTCAACACACTCTTTGCGCCGCGCCGAGAGATATTACAGGCTTCGAGGAGTTGATGCTCTTGCGTGGTCGCGATGATGTGTCTGCCGGCGAAGTCGCGATCCACGGTCACGATCCGTTCTACGAGACACCATTTCGAGTCGGCGAGAGTGTCGCTGCGGCGCTCGCCGCCACGGGCGTTGCGGCGAACGACATCTGGCAAGCCCGGACCGGGAGCCGTCAGAAGATCCAGCTGGACCTGCGCCATGCCGCTGCGACGCTGCGGACCGTGGACTATACCCAGCTGCGCGGCGCGACCGGCGACTATCGCATCATCCCGATTCGAGACGCGATGACGCACATGATTTCCGTGACGCAACCATGGCAAGCGGCGGATGACCGCTGGGTGCTGCCTCACTTCAATCTGCCTCACCTCGCAGCACGGGTTCTGGAAGTGCTGGACTGCGAAAGCACACCGCAATCGGTCCAAGAGGCGGTAGGCAGATGGAATTCCGATGAACTCGAGGAGGCGATCGCCGCGGCTGATGCCTGTGGCGGCAAGATCCGCACCGCACAGGAGTGGTTGCTGCACGCTCAAGGTCGCTACCTCGCCGATAAGCCTGCCATCGAGATCACCCGGATCAGCGACAGTGCTCCGGAACCGTTTCATCCTGGCGAGCGGCCACTCTCTGGGGTTCGGGTGCTCGATCTCACGCGCATCCTGGCCGGGCCGATCGCCGGCCGGACTCTGGCCGAGCATGGTGCCGATGTGCTGATGGTAACCGCCCCAGACTTGCCGCAGACGCCGGAACACGTTCGTGACACCAGCCAAGGCAAGCGCAGTTGTTTTCTCGACATCACGCGCGCAGAAGGGGCCAGGCGTTTAATGGCGCTTGCTGCCAACGCCGATGTCTTCATCGACGGTTACCGACCTGGCCGCCTCGCCAGCCGGGGGTTCGGAGTTGAAGCCCTGGCGGAGAAGAGGCCAGGGATCATACACGTGACCATTAGCTGTTTCGGGTCAGGGGGGCCATTTGCCTCACGAGCAGGATGGGAGCAGGTTGCGCAGGCCGTGACAGGCATTTGCCATACCAACGGCCAGTTGAGCGGTGACGGAACGCCGAAGCTCGTTTTTGCACCAATGTGTGACTACATGACGGGCTATCTGGCAGCGTACGGTGTCATGCTGGCGCTGGCGCGACGGGCGCGGGAAGGCGGCAGCTATTCAGTGCACGTCTCGCTTTGCCAGTCAGCCA
>NZ_LGHL01000403.1 GCF_001908205.1 Bradyrhizobium sp. NAS80.1 | reverse complement strand
TTCGTCCACTTCCCTCTTACCGCCCGAACTCGCAAGCGCGCTCAACTTAAAGCACGAAATGAAGAATGTAATTCTCGCCGCGTTTCGATCTTTCGTGTTTCTACACAGCCAGGGTCCATTCTCGACGGGTTCGGCGGAATTTGTCGGTTGGTTGATGTCCGCTTCTGCGCCGAACCTAGGACCGGGCTAGGAGCATTGGGTTCGGCCAGACCCCCGTGATTCAAGCTCCCAAACCGCGGCTTGAATCATGCGCTATGAACTCGCCGATTATGGATGGAGCGCACAGGATTTCGAACGTGGGGGCTCGAAGGGCGACTAAGCTAGTATCGATTGCACTGACGAAGGCGAAAATATGCGCCCGCGTTCGTTGAGATAGCCCAGTTTCGCAAGCTCGGCCGCGATTTCTCGCAACGAACGTTGATGTCCTTTGGGTGATCTACGTCGGAGTCGCTTTGCGACGGCTACTAGATCCGGGTTGACCTCAGCCCAGCTTTTTCGTCCCTCAAATAATCCGGCGAGGTCGCCTGCCGGTCGTGTCCCCAGTGATGGTGTAGCTCGGTAGAGCAAAGCCGTCCGCACGCGCGCCCTCCAATAGCGCCGTAGCGGGCGGGCGGCTTTGCRGTGGTCAC
>NZ_LGHL01000402.1 GCF_001908205.1 Bradyrhizobium sp. NAS80.1 | reverse complement strand
CGGTGCCGGCTGCTGCGTTGGCGCCGGTGAAGGCGACGCTGGCCTTCGACGTGTAGCCCGAGGGCTGCTGCAGCGCCTGGTTGGCGATCGACTTCGCGGTATCGACCAGCTTGGAGAGCGAGGTGATGCCGGTGTTGGCGGCCTGCAGCACCTGCACGCCGTTGCCGATGCTGTCGAGGAGGTTGCTGATGTCGCTGGCGCGGGCATCGAGGCCGGCGGCCGTGAAGAAGTTGGTGGGGTTGTCGAGCGCGCTGTTGACCTTCTTGCCAGTGGCGAGACGGCCCTGTGTGGTCGCGAGCAGGTCGGCGGTGCCCTGCAGCGAGAGCAGGTTCTGGCGGACTGCGGCAGTGAGGGTGATGTTGGACAGAGACATGAGGGCACCTTTCTGGCGTAAATCTACAGCCGGCCTTTCTTGGCCGCGCATGGCGAAACCCTAGGAACGCTATGGTCAACAAAGGATGAAACCGGCCGTGCGATGGTTAATGCAGCGGGCGCTTTCGAAGAATTATGGTTAAGGAACGGTCAATCACGGCCGATGCGTTAAGCAGGACTTAAGACGTGACCACCGCCGAAGCGGCCAGAATGTAGATTGGCACAAAAAAGAACGGCGGGGCCGAAGCCCCGCCGTCTCGTTGAGTGAACCGATCCGCTTAGCTTAGCGCAGCAGCTGCAGCACGCTCTGCTGCGACTGGTTGGCGAGCGCCAGCGCCGAGGTCGCGATCGACTGGCGGGTCGAGAGCGCCTGGCTGTTGGCCGCTTCCTCGTTGGCGTCGGCCAAGGTCAGGTTGGACGATCCGGTCTGCAGCACGTTAATCAGGCTCTTGTTGAAGTCCTGGCGGATCTGCACGATCGACAGGTTGGCGCCGAAGGCCGAGGCCTGCGAGCGCAGCGTTGTGCTGGCGGTGTTGAGCGCCGTCAGGACATTGTTGGTCGAGGTGTTGTCGGTGAAGTCGGTGCCGGCCGTAAGCTTGCTCAGACCGAGGCCGGCCGGATCGAAGGTCACGCCCGCGATCGTCGATGTCGACTTGCCGGTTTCGTTGAACACCAGCTTCAAGCTGTCACCGTTGAGCAGGTTGATGCCGTTGAAGGAGGCGTCCTGCGCGGTGGTCTTGATCTGGTCGATGATCTGGTTGTACTGCGCAACCAGAC
>NZ_LGHL01000401.1 GCF_001908205.1 Bradyrhizobium sp. NAS80.1 | reverse complement strand
CTAAGTTGAAGCCACGTGCTAGCTTAAGCGCTAGAACCGCCTTGGACGAATAACTTCTTCTATCGCGCTCAAGCGCCTTGGCGTTTTCACACAGCCAAGACCCTAAGCAGACCCAGATCACGCCGATACAGCGAGCGCGCCGTCGCGACGATCGGCACGTGGTGCGGCTACGGCTTGCAGCTCAAGTGACATGGCGTTCGCTTAGAAAGCAAACCGACGGAAAAATCGAATTCTGAGATAGGTCAGCATCGCTGTTCAGTGCGTCTTCGCCGCAACAGCCAGTGAGAAATTCGAGCCGTCCAGCCTCACGCCTTCGTTGTGGCAAATCCAAAAGATACGTCGATGCAGGATTGGGCCCCAGACTGAACACGGGGATCTGTGGTTGGGATTGAATGGGGGAACCGCGGCGGTGCGGTTGGCGACATTGAAGATTTGGCAAGTAAGCTGTATTGCCGGCGCGCTGGGCGCAACTTCGCTTGCAGCGATTCATCAGATCGCGGTACCGCCCCCGAGCGTAGCAACGCCGAATGCGAGAGTTGCTGATGCATTCGGCACCATCCCGCTGAACGTGACGACGCTGCTGACAAACGCCAGCGCGGCGTTGCCGACTCCGGTCATCGAGGCGAAATTCGATACAAGATCATCGGCTAATGCGATTGTTGCGGCGGAGTTCGCAGACGCGGCGCCGAACTCGGTGATGCCGTCCGATGTGACCAGTTCGCCGCCGCAAGGGCGAACGCTGCAGACCAGTGCCAGCCTTGATGCTACGCCGCCCACGAGCGAGTCAACGCCGCAGCTGGACCGGCCGCATGCGGCTTCTCCCAAGCCGGACGAAGGCGAGCTGCTGTATCTGAAGTACTACGTCTATTCGGAAATTCCTCCGCCGGAGAAACCCGCGAAGATCGCCTTGGCGGCATTCGGCGACGTTCCGCTCGGAACGCCGGTCCAGGAGATCGAACGCGCGGCCAAAGCATTTGGAGTCGATGCCAATTTCATGAAGGCGGTTGCCAAAATCGAATCCGATTTTGATCCCAGGCAACGCACCGGCTCCTATATAGGTCTGTTCCAGCTGAGCAAGTCTGAGTTTAGGGCATACGGGTCGGGCGACATCCTCAATTCTCGCGACAATGCTATGGCTGCCGCCTACAAGTTCATCGCCGAGGCTGCGCTATTCGAAGTAATGACGCACGAGGAGCTGACGTTCGCCAATCTTTATCTGATCCACCAGCAGGGCTGGGAAGGAGCCGCCCAACACATCAGCCATCCGCAGCAGATTGCCTGGAAGTCGATGTGCGCGACCCGCGAGGGCATCGAGAAGGGTGAGAGATGGTGCAAGCGCGCCATCTGGGGCAACACTCTGCCGGCGGTCAAACGCGAATGGAAGTCGGTCGATCGCCTCACGTCGGGCGCGTTCGTGGCGATGTGGCGGGACCGCGTCGAGACGCTCTATGCCCGCTACCCCGCGCCAACGCTGAGGCGGCGGGACGCTTGAGATGAATCAGGTTTCGTTTGGTCGGGAACGTGTTCCGGCAATCTTGGAGTCCGATTTCCGGTGCCGGATTAGGTTTGCGTTCCGCCTAGAGACCGGGCGGCTGCTCGCTCCCAGCGGCCCGATTGCCCCAAGGCTCGAGCGCTGCTGCCTCCGAGGCGAGAACCTAGCCTCCTAGATTCATAAGCAATTCAGGTCGGCTGACGGCCCTGAGCCGGCGTGCGGCGAAAGCCCTGGCATGCCCGTTGTCAGAGCCAGAGCGGACTGAGCACTTGGCAGCCCCAGACTTCCGCTTTTGACCCCAACGGAGACATCGCCGCATTTTTCTTGCCGCGGGATGGGCGTGCGACGTATTAGTGAGCAGCGCGTTTAGCAAGGTGCAAGATCGATCTTCTGGCCCTTGACGGGCCGCACCTTTTGTCCGGTTTGAAGACCTTGCTCTAGTTTTATCGTGCCGATCCATTGCTGAGCTGCACCACTTCTGCAGGGCTCTGTTTGCGGAGGTGCCACGACATGAACTGGCCGGCACGGAAGCCGTTGCGGCGGCGCTTTTTGGTAGCGCTTGGCCATGCGATTCACGTGACGTGGCCGGTGTTGTCTG
>NZ_LGHL01000400.1 GCF_001908205.1 Bradyrhizobium sp. NAS80.1 | reverse complement strand
TTGGAAGCGCCACCGCCCGCCGTTCTTCTCGCTGCTCACGTCGAGAAACCTCCCTGTGCAAATCACTCGGGAGGTATCGTTTCACATGAAACGCACAAATGCAACGAATGTGTTTGATTAATGCTACATACAGTCTAGCGGTTCAGCTCAGCCGACGCCCCGCGAGCCGATCCGTGACCACGCCCCGGACGATCACGTTGCGATCATCCACAACGATCGGCATCCAGCTCCGCGCCTCGAAGGTGGCGGCAACCAGATAGGGCTTCTCGTAGAGCCGGAACACGGTCCGTCTGGTGCCCTGATCGTTGATCTCGGCGCAGACGATGTCGCCGGCGCGGGCGATCTCGTCGAGATCCACCAGCAGCACGGCGCCCGGCAGGACGCCTGCGGCCTGCAGCGCATTGGTGTGCATCGTCCAGGCCTCGACGTGCTTGCGAGCGCCTGTCAGGGCCGTCAGCGCCCGTCGCATGGGCTCCGGCATGCTGTCTGCCGGCAGTGGGCTCGCCTCGATCTCTGGCAATGAAACGCCTCCCGACGCACTGCGTGGCGCCGGGCGGCCGAAGAAACGCTCCAGCTTGGCAATGACCGGCGTTGACGGCGTGAAAGTATAGCTTTCGTCGTTCAGAAATTTCGTGATCGTGGTGGTCGCCACCCCGATCTCCTTGGCGGCCTTGGTCGGAGTTATCCCCCGCTCAGCCAAATTCGAGCGCAGCCAGGAGCGCAAAAGCTCCCGATCATCTTCCACCGCATCATTCAAACGCTTCACCCCCGTAGCGAGAACACTACGGGTAGTGTGCGTTTGTTGATTTCTCAGCGCATCTAGCATTTGAGCACTTGACGGCGTTTCGCAAATCAGTCTTAGCCGTAGCATTAATGAAACACAAC
>NZ_LGHL01000399.1 GCF_001908205.1 Bradyrhizobium sp. NAS80.1 | reverse complement strand
CTGGCGCCCCGCCAGATAGAGCTGGTTGTACCCATCATAGGCGTCGGCCTGCAGGATGCCGGCATACCGGGCCAGATGCGCCTGAGGATGCTCGCCCTTGCGGTCGCGTGAGTAGTAGAACATCGCTGCTGGTGGGCCCGCGCCCCCAAACGGCCGGTCGTCCCGAACGTAGATCCAGCACCGTCCCGTGTCGGTCTTGCCCTTGGCCAGAACCGGCACCGTCGTATCGTCAGCATGAAGGCGCTCGGCTGCCATGACATGGGCTTCCACCAGGCTCAGCAGCGGCTGAAGCGCCGTACAGACCGCCCCAACGGCATCCGCCATGGTCGACAGTGCGATCGGCACGCCTTCCAGAGCGTAGCGCTCGGCCTGGCGGTTCAAAGGCTGATGCTGGCCGAACTTCTCGAACATGATCATGGCCAGGAGGCTCGGGCCAGCCCATCCCCGGGCGATGGCATGGAATGGCGCCGGCGCCTGGCTGATCTTCTCGCAGTCGCGGCAGGAGAACTTCTCCCGGACCGTCTCGATCACCTTCCACTGGCGCGGCACTACTTCCAGCGTCCGCGTCACGTCCTCGCCGAGCTTGCGCAGGCGATTGCTGCCGCAGCATTCACAAGCCGTAGGTCCATCGATCACCACCCGCTCCCGGGGAAGGTGCTCGGGGAAGGTCTGGCGCTCGGCGCGCTTGCGGGTAAATCCCCGCACCGTCGTCGTCTTCGCCACAGCCCGTTCCGCCGCCAGCTCGTCCTCGGTGGCGTCGGCTTCCAGCTCTTCGAACGTCAGCGCCAACTGCTCGATCAGCCGCGCCGAACGCTCTGACCGTTGGCCGTAGATCTGATGCTTCAGCTTGGCGATCTGCAGCTTCTGCTGTGCGATCAGCGCCTCGTCTTCCGACGCTCTCGCGCGGGCGACCGCGAGTTCGGCGGCGATCTCCAAACCCCTCGCGCGCTCGACTGCCAGCGCCTTCTTCAGGGCGGCAACGTCATCCGGAACAGCGTCGCGGTCGGCATCCATGCGACGCAGTGAATCACAGATTGGACGCGATGTGACTCCCCAAAATGGCGGCAACCGCAGATTTCTTCGCTCAGCCCGCGCTTTGCGGTCGCCAACTCAGTTGCGGATTCCGCCAGTCAATGCCCTCGAGCATATAGGCCATCTGCGCCGCTGAGATCGCTACCGCGCCGGCCGACGCCGCGGGCCAGATGAACTTCCCACGGTCAAGGCGCTTAGCGTAGAGCGACATGCCCAGCCCATCGTGCCAAAGAATCTTGACGAGGTCACCGCGACGGCCCCGGAAGATGTAGAGATCGCCGGCATGGGGATCGCGCTTCAAGCTCTCCTGAACCGTGAGAGCCAGGCTTTGCATGCCGCGACGCATGTCGGTGTGGCCAGTGGCGATCCAAACCCTGACGCCGCTCGGGATCGGGATCATCGTCGTCGCAGGAGCTTAAGAACCCGCTGCAGCGCCTCGCTGTCGACGTCCCGGTCAACGCGCACACGACAGCCACCGCCAAGCTCGATCTCGATGATTCCGGCCCTTGCACGCTGCGCAGGCGGTGAACACGCCGGTTGTGGCGCGTCGCTCGAGATCGGAGCCGCCACCGGTGTGATCTCGACGCGAACGAGAGCTGGCACGGAATCTCCGCCCAGTCGACCCTGGCGCGCCTGTCGACGCCAAGTGAACAGCAGGCTGTGAGCCACCCCGTGCCGGCGCGCGACGCCGCAGACCGTCTCGCCAGCCTGCAACGTCTCCTCGACAAGGCGAACCTTCTCGTCGTAACTCCATCGCCGCCGACGCTCGGCGCCCAACACATTGACCTGCATTCGCCACGTGACCTTAAAGCTAGACTTAAGGTCAAATCCTCGGGCCGCCTCTCAAACTACACAAGGCGGCCTTCGCCGAAGAGATACGTTGCTTTCCACGTGACAGACATAGCAACGGGCATGGTCCGGCCGTTTGATCAGAAAGATCGGTTGGACTCGGCGCTTGTAAAATTCATAGTCGAGTTTCGGGGGCTTGCGCCGATGTAATTGAGATGGAGGATGCCAAGGCGGCCACGGCCACAGCCCTTACGAGCAAGCAACTTGGCATTCAAGTCTCCTATGGATGGTGGCCGAGCCGGGCGGGACCATTGGGATCACGAAACGTCAGCCTCGAACCGACCAGCTACGTTAAATTAGTGGTCAGGTCTGAGGTTCGCCTTGCGTCATGAGCGTCGTTTTGACGGTGGCCCGGCCACTTCCGGTTTACCACAAATAGCCGACATAAAGAGCTGACGTTGCAAAGGTCTGCGTCGGGCCAACACCGGACTCCTGCATCGCAGCAGTTGCGTCCTCTTCGAGCACCTCGTCGGCCTGACGCGGTGACGAGATCAGGCGTCGCAGACGGTTTATTTTCCCCGCGCGTGCTGGTCGAACACACTCAGCACGGCAAGTGTCATAGCCTCGACACCGGTTTTGATGGTCGGCTCCGGCACCGGCGCGAACAAAAGGGCCGATTTCACTCGTTATTGGCAGCTCTACTTGGCAACGCCGCAAGCGATGCGCGCGCCGCCACCGCCCAAGGGCACTGGCTGGTCGGAGTAATTATCGCCGCCCGCGTGGATCATAATCGAGCGCCCCGTAACGTCGGCCACAGTGAGGTGCGGCACTACCACGGCCTTCGTGGCCTTGCCGCTAGCATCGACGGTCAGCACGGGCATGTCGCCCTTGTGGCCCTCGCCATTCGGTCCGAGGTGTTTGCCAG
>NZ_LGHL01000040.1 GCF_001908205.1 Bradyrhizobium sp. NAS80.1 | reverse complement strand
TTTTTTCGATCACCGTATAGAACGGCTTTGTCTTTCCTTGCGCGTCGCGCACCAGCCGGCGCAGCCGCTGGCAATACTGCGCGGGATCGCGCAAGCCGTCGATGTGATCGAGGCGGATACCCTGCAATTTGCGGTCGGCAACGAGCTGCTTCACCAGCCGATGCGTCGCGGCAAACGTGCCGGGATCCTCGACGCGCAGGCCGGCGAGCCCGTTGACGTCGAAGAAGCGGCGATAGTTGATGTCGCTGGAGGCGAGCCGCCAATGGCCGAGCTTGTAGTGCTGGCGCTCAAGCAGATGATGCAGCGCCAGCGTTTGCGCGGGACGATCCTTGGCCGCGCGATAGGCGGCAAGACCGTGACCGATGACGTCTGCGGCACCTGCGATTTCCTTAAGCTCAGCCTTGAAGCTAGGGGCTTCCTTGCGGTTGGGATGGCGCAGCCCGGTGTAGCGGGCGGCAAGTGCAAGCAGGCGCTTGCCGGCCTCTGTCTCGGCGGCGTCCGTTTCCTTGACGATGATGCGCAGAATCTCGCCATAGCGCTCCGGCGCGATCGGAAGACGGTGCTCGAAATACCAGGCGGACAGACTACCTTCCTCGGCATCATAGCGCAGCTCGATCTCGCCACGCTCGAGCGCCTCGCCATAGGACGCGCCGAGGATCGGCAGCAGCACGCCGTCGCGCGCGCGGAAGGCCAACTGATCCCAGTCGATGTCGAAGGAGACCGCATGCGGCGAGGCCTGGCCCCATTCGAGAACGTCAAGCCACCACGGGTTATCGGCAAAATGCACGCCGACATGGTTCGGCACGAAATCTATGATGAGCCCGAGGTCGTGCTCGAGCAGAGCTTCGGTCAGCCGCGCAAAGCCCGCCTCGCCGCCGAGCTCGGGATTGAGCTGGCTGTGATCGACGGTGTCGTAGCCATGCGCCGAGCCCTTGCGCGCCTTCATCACCGGCGAGGCGTAGAGATGCGTGATTCCCAGCGACTTGAGGTAAGGCACGACCACGGCAGCCTTGTCGAAGTCGAAATCCGCGGTGAGCTGAAGCCGGTAAGTCGCAACAGGGATGTCAGGAGGCATGCTAACCTCCGAGGCGCCAGACCACTGACCAGGGTGGAAGCCGGGCGCCGGTCTCGCCGCCCCAGATCGGCGTGCCCGTGCTGACTGTGGACTCGCTCTCGTGGTCCGAGAGATTGGCGGTCAGGCGCAGCGTCGTGCCGTCGCCCATGCGCCAATGCGCGGTGAGCAGGCCGTTGTCGGCCGCCTCAGCATCGCCGAAGGTCGCCTTCTTCAGCCGTGGCACGATCTCCCTGCGGCGGAGCGCGAGCAGCTCTCGCACCAGCGCGAGCCGTATTTCCTGCTCCGGCGTCCGGCCGGCCCAGTCGAGCACGGCCGATTGCAATGTCGCCGGATCGAGCGGGTCGGGCACGTCGTCGCCGAATTTTTCGTAGGCCCAGGCATATTCCTGCTTGCGCCCCTTGCGCACGGCGTCCGCGAGCCCGCCCTGGAAGTCGCAGAAGAACGGGAACGGCACTGTCGAGCCCCATTCCTCGCCCTGAAACAGCATCGGCACCATCGGCGCCAGCAAGGTTACTGCGAGCGCGGCTTCGATCTGCCGCGGCGATGCCAGGCTCTCGAGCCGGTCGCCCAGCGGACGGTTGCCGATCTGGTCGTGGTTTTGCAGGAAGTTGACGAAGGTCGCCGGCGGCAGCTCGCCGCTTGGCTCGCCGCGCGGCTTCTTGCCCCAGAATTCCGAGATCTCGCCCTGATAGACGAAGCCGGAGGCCAGCGCGCGCGCAAGATCGAGCCGCGGCGTCTGGTAGTCCGCGTAATAGCCGGCATGCTCGCCAGTCAGCATCACATGCCAGGCGTGATGGTAGTCGTCGTTCCACTGCCCGCGGTATTTGCCGTTCGGCGGCTCCTGCGCGGCATCGAGCAGGCTCGCGCGGTTGTCACCGTTCTCCAGCACGAGATGGATGTGGCGACCGGTGGCCTTGGCGAGCTCGCCGGCGGCGACGCTGAGGTCCTGCAACATCGACTGTTCGCCGGGGATCGCCATGATGTGGTTGACAGCGTCAAGCCGCAGGCCGTCGAAGCGGTAGTCGGTCAGCCAGGACAGCGCATTCTCGACCGCGAACGCCCGCACCTGCGGCACGCGATAATCGATCGCGCTGCCCCAGGGCGTTTGCGCGTCGGTGAAGAAAGTCGGCGCGTAGCGGCCGAGATAATTCCCTTCGGGGCCGAAATGATTGTAGACGACGTCGAGGAAAACCATCAGGCCGCGCAGATGCGCCTCGTCGATCAGCATCTTCAGGTCTTCGGGGCGGCCATAGGCGCTGTCGGGCGCGTACCACAGAACGCCATCATAGCCCCAGCCGCGGCGGCCGGCGAAATCGGCAAGCGGCATCAGCTCGACCGCGGTGATTCCGGTCGCGACGAGATGATCGAGCTTCTCGATCATGGCGCGGTAGGTGCCCTCCCGCGTGAAGCTGCCGACGTGAGTTTCGATCAGCACCGTCTCTTCCCAGGGACGGCCGCGCCAATCGCGCGCACGCCAGGCGAAGGCGTCATGATCGATCACCTCGCTCGGGCCGAACACATCCTCGGGCTGGAAGGCCGAGGCCGGATCGGGCACGTCGATCTCGTCGTCGATCCTGAACTTGTAGGGACTGCCGGCAGCCAGACCGGCGATCTGGGCCACGAACCAGCCATCCTGCCGGCGCTGCATCGCGTGCCTTCGGTCGAGCAGGAGATCGACGCGCCGCGCGGCGGGCGCCCACAAACGGAACGACACGCCGTCCTTGATCGGCTTCGCCCCGAAGGATGGCCTCATGGCGCCCCCGTAAAGGCAAGCACGGAGCGCGGCGGCGCCTTGCTGTCGCTTCCGGGCAGGAAATCAACACTGTTCAGCATGGCGTCGGTCGTGTTCAGGATCTGCTGCCAGCTCTTGTATTCGGGCATTTTGGGCAATTTGAATGCGATCTCTTCGGGCGCGGCGTTCAGTACGATAAAGATCGCGGCCTCACGCGGTTCCACCGGCCCCACCACATAGGAGAGGAATCTCCCTTCCGGGAATTTCCAGTCGCTCTCCGTCATCTCGTCGCCGGCGGGCGTCAACCACAGCGCGCCGTAGGAGACGCCATCCGCGGGGCGACCATCGAGCCAGCGATGGCTGCGAAGCTGCGAGAACCGGCGGCGGATGTCGGCGAGATGGGAGACGAAGCCGACCATGTCGTCGCCCTCCTGGCCAAGATTGCCCCAGCCGACCCAGCCGACCTCGTTGTCCTGGCAATAAGCGTTGTTGTTGCCGGATTGCGAGTTGCCGACCTCGTCGCCGGCGAGGATCAGGGGAGTGCCCTGCGCCAGCATCAGGCAGGCCAGCACGTTCTTGCGGAGCTGCCGCCGCAGTCTGAGGATCGCGGGGTCGTCGGTCGGGCCCTCGACACCGCAATTGTTGCTGTGGTTGTCGTTGGAGCCGTCGCGATTGTCCTCGCCATTGGCCTCGTTGTGCTTCTCGTTGTAGCTGAAGAGGTCGGCGAGGGTGAAACCGTCGTGCACCGTGATGTGGTTGATGCCGGCGCGCGGCCGCCTGCCATCGTGGTTGAACAGGTCGGAGGACGCCGTCATGCGGCTGGAAATGTCGCCGATCAAGCTGCCTTCGCCGCTCCAGTAACGACGCATGGCGCTGCGATAGCGGTCGTTCCATTCCGACCATTGCGAGGGAAATGCGCCGACCTGGTAGCCGCCGAGGCCGAGGTCCCACGGCTCGGCGACGAGCTTGACGGTCGCCAGCACCGGATCCTGCCGGACCGCGGTCAGGAATGAGTTGCTGCGGTCATAGCCGTTCGGCCCGCGCGCCAGCGTGGTGGCGAGGTCGAAGCGGAAGCCGTCGACATGGCAGACTTCGACCCAGTAGCGCAGTGAGTCCATCACCATCTGCAGCACGCGCGGATGGGTGAGGTTCACCGACGAGCCGCATCCGGTGAAGTCGTCATAGTAGCGCGGGTTCTCGCGGTTCAGCCAGTAGTAGGAGGCGTTGTCGATACCGCGGTAGCACAGCGTCGGGCCGAGATGATTGCCCTCGGCGGTGTGGTTGTAGACGACGTCGAGCATCACCTCGATGCCGGCATCGTGCAGGCGGGCAACCGTGGTGCGGAAGGAGTCGAGCGCATTGTCCTGGGCGTAGCGCGGCTCCGGCGCAAAAAAGGATAGCGTATTGTAGCCCCAGTAATTGACGAGCTTCTTCTCCACCAATATGCGGTCGTCGACGAAGCTGTGGATCGGCAGCAGCTCGATCGTGGTGACGCCGAGCTTCTTCAGGTGTTCGATCATCGCCGGCGACGACAGGCCGCCATAGGTGCCGCGCAGGCCCGGCGGGACGTCGTCGCGCTTCTGCGTCAGGCCCTTGACGTGGGCCTCGTAGATGATGGTGTCTTCCCATGCGATATGAGGCCGGATCTCGCGCCGGCCCCAGTTGAAGGTCTCGTCGACGACGACGGCCTTGGGCATACCGCGAGCGTTGTCGCGCCGGTCGAAGGACAGGTCCTCGCGCGGTGAGCCGGTACGATAGGCGAAATGCGCATCACTCCAGACCAGCCGGCCGGCGAGCCGCTTGGCATAGGGATCGAGCAGCAGCTTGTTGGCGTTGAAACGATGGCCGTGCTCGGGTGCATACGGCCCATACACGCGGTAGCCGTAGAGCTGGCCCGGCGAGACGTCGTTGAGATAGCAGTGCCAGACGTCCTCGGTGCGCTCGGGCAGTTCGATGCGCTCCAGCTCGCGGCGGCCCTGCGCGTCGAACAGGCAAAGCTCGACCTTCTGCGCATTGGTGGAGAACAGCGCAAAATTGGTGCCGCGTCCGTCCCAGCTGGCGCCGAGGCGTGCGGGCGATCCGGCGGTGAGGCGCATGGGTCAGCTTTCAGGAACGAGGAAGATCGCGGCGAGTGGCGGAACGGTGAGGCGGAGCTCGGGCGCCTTGCCGTCAACCGCGTGGACCTCGCCGATGTTCCCGACATTGGTGCCGCCATAATGGGCGGAGTCCGAATTGAACACCTCTTTCCACCTGCCGGCAAAGGGCACGCGAACGCGGTAGTTGCGATAGACATTGGGTGAGAAGTTGACGATCACCAGGCACGGCGCGTGCTCGTCAAACCCCTTGCGCAGCCAGGCGAACACGTTGCGATTGGCGTCGTCAGTGATCACCCATTCGAAGCCGGCCTGATCGCAATCCATCTGGTGCAGCGCCGGCACCGCGCGATAAAGCCGGTTGAGGTCGCGGATCAGCGCCTGGATGCCGGAATGATATTTGTATTCGAG
Source organism: Bradyrhizobium sp. NAS80.1 (assembly GCF_001908205.1). Classification (GTDB taxonomy): domain Bacteria; phylum Pseudomonadota; class Alphaproteobacteria; order Rhizobiales; family Xanthobacteraceae; genus Bradyrhizobium. The sequence continues at coordinate 43,377 of NZ_LGHL01000040.1, read as the reverse complement.
CAGGTGCCAGTCGAGCGACTGGTCGTGATTCCACTCGCGGCTTTGCGCGATCTCCGCGCCCATGAACAGGAGCTTCTTGCCGGGATGACCGAACATGAAGCTGTAATAGGCACGCAAGTTCGCGAAGCGCTGCCATTCGTCGCCGGGCATCCGGCCGAGGATCGAGCGTTTGCCGTGCACGACCTCGTCATGCGACAGCGGCAGGATGAAGTTCTCCGAGAAGGCGTAATGCAGGCCGAACAGGATCTCGCCGTGATGATGCTTGCGGTGGATCGGATCCTTGCTGATGTAGTTCAGCGTGTCATGCATCCAGCCCATGTTCCACTTGTAGCCGAAGCCGAGGCCGCCGAATTCGACCGGACGTGAGACCTGCGGCCAGGCGGTGGATTCCTCGGCCGCAGTGGTCGCCTGCGGGAAGCGGGAGAACAATTCGGTGTTGAAGCGGCGCAGGAACGCGATCGCCTCGATGTTCTCCCGGCCGCCATACTGGTTCGGAATCCAGGCACCGGGCGGGCGGCTGTAGTCGAGATACAGCATGGAGGCGACCGCATCGACGCGCAGCCCGTCGATCGCGTATCGCTCCAGCCAGAACAGTGCGTTCGACACCAGGAAGTTCGTTACTTCGGTGCGGCCGTAATTATAGATCAGCGTGCCCCAGTCGAGGTGACGGCCCTGGAGCGGATTGGCGTGCTCGTAGAGCGAGGTGCCGTCGAAATGACCGAGCCCGTGCGGATCGTCCGGGAAGTGACCGGGCACCCAGTCGAGCAGCACGCCGATGCCCTCGCGGTGGCAGGCATCGACCAGCGCGGCAAACTCCTCCGGCGTCCCGAAACGGCTGGTTGGCGCATAGAGGGCGGTCGGCTGATAGCCCCAGGAGCCGTCGAACGGGTGCTCGCTCACGGGGAGGAATTCGAGATGGGTAAAGCCCATGTCGCGGGCATAGGCCGGCAGCTGCTCGGCGAGCTCGCGATAGGTCAGCCATTCATTGCCGTTCTTGCGCCGCCACGAGCCGAGATGGACCTCATAGATCGACATCGGCGCCGACAGCGCGTTGATCCCGTCAGGCGCCGGGCGCGGACGCGGCAGATGCGCCTCGTCGAACACGATCGAGGCCGTCTTCGGCCGCAGCTCGGTCGCAAACGCCAGCGGATCGGACTTCAGCGGCAGCTGGTGGCCGTTCGGCCCGACGATGTCGAACTTGTAGTGATCCCCTTGCTTGGCGTGCGGGATGAACAATTCCCAATAGCCACTGCCGCGTACCCGCATGGGATGACGCCGCGCGTCCCAGAAGTTGAAATCGCCGACCACGGACACGCGCCGCGCATTCGGCGCCAGTACCACGAAGCCGATGCCGTCGATGCCTTCCAGCCGCATCGGATGCGCGCCTAGCTTGTCATAGAGGCGCTGATGGGTGCCCTCGCCGAGCAGATAGAGGTCGAAATCAGTCAGGATCGGCGGAAAGCGGTAGGCGTCTTCGAACTCGACGACGTTATCGCCGAACCTGGCACGCAGCTGATAGTGCTTCGAGCCGTTCGGCAGGGTGCCGATGAACAGGCCTGCGTCGTGGACGCGATCGAGCTTCGCCACCTCGCCATGCTCACCGACCGCCTCGACATTCGAGGCCTCGGGCAGGAAGGCGCGCACCACGCTCTTGCCACCTTCGGGATGCAGCCCGAGATAGTGGAAGGGATCGGAGTGCCGGCCCTCGATGATCGCGTAGGCCTCGGCGGGCAGTTTAGGCATGGGCTTCGCTCTCGGTACTGGACAGAATGCGAAGCAGTCCGGTCAGCGGCGCTTGGAGCCCCTCGGGCCGGTGCGACAGCTCGTACTCTACCTCGTCGAACGCGTGATCAAGCAGGAAAAACCTTAACAGGCCTTGCGCAGATCGCGGATCGTTCGGCCAGAGCCGCCGGTCGGTCATGGCGTCGCGGTAGGCGGACATGAATGTCGCGGTGGCGCGTTCGCGCCATTCGTCGAGTGCGGCCGTGAGCCGGGCCTGCTCGTCGGAGGCGCCCGCGAGCGCGCGATGGAGCGCCGCGGTCACCGACAGGTCGATCGAGCGGATCAGGCCGGCGACGTCGCGCGCGGCCGGTGCCTTGCGCCGCTTGTCGGCCAGCGGCAGACGCGGATCGCCGTCGAAGTCGATGATGAAGATGTCGTCCTTCACGATCAGAGTTTGCCCGAGCCGGAAGTCGCCATGATGACGGATGTTCAACCCGCCGATGTCGGGTGGCAATAGTGCATTCAGCCGGTCGGGCAGGGTCGCACGCACTGCTGCGAGTTCGTCGATCAGCGGCCGGTCCGCTTCCCGCAGGCCGTCGCGGCTGTCGGCCAACCGCTCGAAGACCCTCTCGGCACGCGCCTTGAGGTCGGCCATCCAGCGCCTGATGTGTGCGGAGCCGGTCGGCTCCGGGGCGAGATCGTCGGGCTTTGCCGCAGCCAGGGCGACATGCAGCTCGGCGAGCCGCCGGCCGATCTGCGCCATGAAGTGCAGATAAGGCGCCTGTTCCTGAGTCTCTCGGGGCATTTCGCCCGGCTGCAGCACTCGCTGCTCGTCGATATAGCGGTCGAGATAGCCCGTGGTCACGCCCCAGCCGTCGCCCTGGTTCGCGACAAAGGCGTGCAGCACTCCGATAGCGCTGCGCTGCTCACCTTCGACCAGCTCGACGCTGCCGAGCAGCGCCGGCGCATTGGCAAAGCGTGCGACCTCGGTGAGATAGTGGCCGATCTCGATCTCGGGGTTCATGCCGCTTTCGAGCTGGCGATAGATCTTGGCGACATACTGGTTGTCGACCAACGCCGTGCTGTTGGACTGCTCGATGGCGCGAATGCGCTCGGGCTCCTTGATGGTGTAATCGGCGAACAGGCTGGTCGCCTTGAACTCCAGCCGCAGATTGTTCTCCTCCACCACCAGGTTCTGCGACAGATTGCGCAGGAACAGGCCGATGAAGATCTGTCCGGTCGCGACATCGAGCAGCGTGCCTTCGCGCGCGCCCTGGCGAACGGCGGCGAGCGCTTTCGGGTTGAAGCGGTCGCGGTCGAAGCGCAACCACTCGATCTGCATCGGCAGCACATAGCGCGTGGTGACGTCGTGTTGTGTCGCTTCGAAGAACGCGATCCAGGGTCGGTTGTCGCCGATGTCGCAGAACGGCACCGCCGAGGTCAGCGTGGGGTTGATGTGCTTGGGGTTGTGCTCGGGAAACCAGCGCGTGCGCGATAGGAAGTCCGGCAGCACGTCATGCTCGAACACGCCACGCTCGCGCGCGAGCGACACCCAGGTCGAATTGACCGGCACCACCAGCGTTTCGAACTCCGGCACCGCGCGCGGCGTCACCGGCTCGGACTTGTCGCGCTCCAGCAGGTGGAACCAGTAGAAGCCGTAGGGCCCCAGCGTGATCATGTAGGGCAGCTCGCCGACCGCCGGGAAGCGGGTGCGGCCGAGCATCTCCTGCGGGATGCGGTCCTTCCACGGCGACAGGTCGAGCTCGGTCGCCTGCGCGGCGCGCGATAGATTGGCGACGCAGAGGATCACCTCGTCGCGATACTGCCTGACGTAGGCGAGCACGGAGCGGTTGGCCGGGCGGATGAAGGTCATGGTGCCGCGGCCGAAGGCGAGCGTCGACTTGCGCACCGAGATCAGCCGCTTGGTGGCGCTGAGCAGCGAGGACAGGCTGCGCGACTGCGCCTCCACGTTCACAGACTCGTAGCCGTAGACGGGATCCATGATCAGCGGCGCGTAGAGGCGGGCCGGGTCGCAGCGCGAGAAGCCACCGTTGCGGTCCGGGCTCCACTGCATCGGCGTGCGCACGCCGTTGCGGTCGCCGAGATAGATGTTGTCGCCCATGCCAATCTCGTCGCCGTAATAGATGATCGGCGTGCCGGGGAACGACAGCAGCAGCGAATTCATCAGCTCGATCTTGCGCCGGTCGTTGTCCATCAGTGGCGCAAGGCGCCTGCGGATGCCGACATTGATGCGGGCGCGCGGGTCGTTGGCGTAGGTGGTCCAGAGATAGTCGCGCTCGACGTCGGTGACCATCTCCAGCGTCAGTTCGTCATGATTGCGCAGGAACAGTGCCCATTGACAGCTCGCCGGAATGTCCGGGGTCTGGCGCAGGATGTCGGTGATCGGGAAACGATCCTCCTGCGCGATCGCCATGTAGATGCGCGGCATCAGCGGGAAGTGGTAGGCCATGTGGCATTCGTCGCCACGGCCGAAATATTCCTGCACGTCCTCCGGCCATTGATTGGCCTCGGCGAGCAGCAGCTTGCCCTTGGAATAGGAATCCAGCTCCTGGCGCAGGCGCTTGATGATCGCATGCGTCTCCGGGAGATTCTCGTTCGAGGTGCCCTCGCGCTCGCAGAGATAGGGAATGGCGTCCAGACGGAAGCCGTCGACACCGGCGTCTAACCAGCGCTTCATCACCTGGATCAGGGCGCTGACCACGCGCGGATTGTCGAAATTGAGGTCAGGCTGGTGCGAGAAGAAGCGGTGCCAGTAGAAGGCGCCGGCCTCGCGATCCCAGGTCCAGTTCGACTTCTCCGTGTCGGTGAAGATGATGCGCGTGCCCTGGTATTTCTGGTCGGTGTCGCTCCAGACATACCAGTTTCGCGCGCTCGAGCCCGGATGACTGCGGCGTGCGCGCTTGAACCATTTGTGCTGGTCGGAAGTGTGGTTGACGACGAGCTCGGTGATGACGCGCAGGCCGCGCTTCTGCGCTTCCTGGATGAAGCGCTTGAAGTCCTTCATCGTCCCGAAATCGGGGTTGACCGAGCCATAATCGGCGATGTCGTAGCCGTCGTCGCGGCCGGGCGAGGGATAGAACGGCAGCAGCCACAGCGCGGTGACGCCGAGCTCCTGGAGATAGGGCAGCTTCTCGGTCAGGCCAGCGAAGTCGCCGATGCCGTCATTGTTGCTGTCGGCAAAAGCCTTGACGTGCAGCTGGTAGATGATGGCGTCCTTGTACCAGAGCTCGTCCACGATCTCGGCAGCCTCAACTTTCTTGGTGTCGACGGAAGACAGAACATTCATGGCGTGGCCCCTTACGCCAGGCAGCGGAACAAGAGCGCCGGATCGCGGTCGGGATCAATATACAACCTGATCCCGCCCCATTCGATGCGGGACTGTTCGCCGGTGAGGAGATTTTCGAGTGCCGTCACATGGTGTCGCTGCGCGACCCCGTGGGACCAGGTGGCGAATTCGTCGGTCCAGGCTTCGATCGCATAGATATACTGACCGGGCTCAGCGGGTGTGAACGAGCCTGACCAGCGGTCATTGCCGTGATGGATCATAGGCTCGTTCTGCCATTCCCGGTTCTGCTCCTCGCGCCAGATCAGCGCAGCGCTGGCAACGGCGTCGCCGTCGCGATAGATGTCGGCCCAGACCTCGACACGCTCACCCGCGATCCGCTTTACAGCGAAGCGGCCACTATCGATCAACGGATAGACGTCCTCAATAAGGAAGGCCTCAATAAGGAAGGCACCGCCGCCTGCGGCACTCTCGACAGTTTGAATTGTCTTGTTCACGGTGATGCCATTGACAAGAAAGCAGGGGCCCGTTTCCCTTATCGGGAACCTACGCTTGGTACCTATATAGAAAGCCGCTTGTGTGTCATTGGTTCCCTGCGGGAACAGCAGGTGCGTCTGCGAGTTGCCGACTAACGTCTTTCGCTGCCTCATTAAAATCGATGCCCCCGGCAAAAGGGTGGCCAGCAAGCTGCGTGCCGAATGGATCTTTTAGTTCAAGCCCAGATCAAGGGCGTTCAGTCCGAATTCATCGACGCCCTCGGAAAGCTGCGGGTCACCGATCCCGTAGCCCTCAAATCCATCCTGGACGCCCTGCCGGAAAAGCGGGTCTACCGCTTCGTCAGTGGTCCCGTCGTGGTTCGCGCGTTGGGACATCCGCGGACGGAATTGGTGGCCACCGGCGCGCCGCCGCTCAAATGGAAAATCAACGGCAACGCTAATGTGATCGCCCAAGGCGAGACGCGCGAGCCCGTTATTGCCTGGCCCGACGGCCTGCCGCTCGGTTACCACCGGTTGACGCTGACCGATGCCGACGGGGTGACGGAAGAGGTGCCGATGATCGTGGCGCCCGAACGAGCCTTCGGCGGCGATTTCGACCGCGGCTGGCTGCTTGCCGTGCAGCTCTACAGCATCCGCTCGAACCGCAATTGGGGCATCGGCGATTTCACCGACTTGGCCGACCTTGTCCGGCTCGCAAAGCAGCTAGGGGCTGACGGCGTCGGGCTCAACCCGCTGCACGTGCTGTTCGACAATCATCCGGCCGATTGTAGCCCGTATTCGCCGAACAGCCGGCTGTTCCTCAATCCGCTCTATATCGACGTCGAGGCGATTCCGGAATATTCGGCGGACCTCGTGCCTGACGCGGCCGCGATCGCCGCGCGCCTGCGCGAAGGCGATCGCGTGCCTTATGCCGACATGGCGGCGCTGAAATGGCGCGGCTTGCGGGCTGTCTTTGACGCTTTCGTGACAAAGGCGAGCGATGCACGCCGCAGGGAGTTCGACGCATTCCGCACCGCTCGCGCTCCGCTGTTGTCCCGTTTTGCCTGCTTCGAGGTGCTGCGCCATCGCTTCATGGCGCCGTGGTGGGAATGGCCGGTGGAATGGCAGCAGCCGATTGATGCAAAATGCGCCGAGTTGCGCAACGGTCCGGACAAGCGCGAGGTCGAGTTCGTCGAGTTCGTGCAATGGACGGCTGATCTGCAACTGCATGCTGCCAGGGAGCTTGCCGGCCAGCTCGGCATGCGGGTCGGGCTATATCTCGACGTCGCCGTCGGCGTGCAGTCCAACGGCTTCGATGCCTGGAACGAGCAGATGGCGATCTCGCGCCACCTCGCCGTCGGCGCGCCGCCCGATGTGCTCAATACCGTAGGCCAGGACTGGGGCCTGGCCGGCTTCAACGCCGGCGGCCTGGAAGCGAAGTCCTTCGTGCCGTTTGCCGATATGCTGGCCGCCTCGATGCGCCATGCCGGCGCGATCCGGCTCGATCACGTGCTTGGGCTGAAGCGGCTTTATCTGGTGCCGCGCGGCTTCAAGCCGGACAACGGCGCCTATGTGCAGATGCCGTTCGAGGCGATGCTTGGCGCCGTGGTGCGTGAGAGCGCGGCGCATAAATGTATCGTGATCGGCGAGGATCTCGGGACCGTGCCGGAAGGCTTTCGCGAGACCATGCAGGATTTCGGCATCTGGTCCTACCTCGTCATGATGTTCGAACGCGACCACGCCGGTCACTTCCGCAATGTCGACTACTACCGGCCGAACGCGCTGGTGACGCTGAACACGCATGATCTGTGCACCTACGCGGGTTGGCGCTCCTTCAGCGACCTCAAGATGAAGCGGTCGCTCGGACTTGACCCCGGCGAGAACGACCAGGCGCGCTGGGATGCGCTCGGCATGCTTGACGAGATCCTGCGCCAGAACGGCATCAACGCCAACGATCTCTATTCGGTGCTCGCCTTCCTGTCGCGCACGCCCTCGCGGCTGCTCGCGGTGTCGCTGGAGGATCTGCTCGGCGTGATCGACCAGCCCAACATTCCCGGCACGATCGACGAGCATCCGAACTGGCGCCGGCGGTTGCCTGTTGCGCTCGACAAGATCGCCTCGAAGATCGATCTCGCGGCTTTGAAGGCCGCGACGCGGGAACGTTCACTGACCGGCGGGAGTTGACTAGCCGGGGATTTCCAGGGACTATTTCCAAGGGCTAGTTCCAAGGCTCGCAAACATTGTCGCAGAAGATCGAGGACTATGCGCTGATCGGCGACTGCGAGACGGCGGCGCTCGTCGGGCGTAACGGCTCGATCGACTGGCTGTGCTGGCCGGCCTTCGATTCCGACGCCTGCTTTGCCGCAATCCTCGGCACGCACAAGAACGGCCGCTGGCTGATCGCACCAAGCGAGGACGTCACCACGACCTCGCGCCGCTATCTCGGCAACACCCTCATCCTCGAAACACGCTTTGAGACGAAGGGCGGCACAGTCGCCCTGACCGACTTCATGCCGCCGCGCGGCAAGGCCTCCGACATCGTGCGGATGGTTCGCGGCGTCAGCGGCACAGTGAAGATGCGGATGCAGCTCATCATTCGCTTCGGCTTCGGCGCCGATATTCCCTGGGTCCGGCGGATCGACCATTCCCTGCTGGCGATCTGCGGCCAGGACATGACGGTGCTGCGGACGCCAGTCGAGACCCGCGGCGAGGATATGACCACGGTTGCCGACTTCGAGGTGAAGGCCGGTGAGGCCGTGCCGTTCGTGCTGACCTATGGCCCCTCGCATCTCGATCCGCCCAAGCCGATCGACCCGGAGATCGCGCTCCAGCAGACCGAGGAGTTCTGGCAGGAGTGGTGCGGTCGGTGCATTCGCGACGGCGACTATCACGATCGGATCGTGCGCTCGCTGATCACGCTGAAGGCGTTGACCTTCGACCCGACCGGCGGCATTGTCGCGGCGCCCACCACATCCCTGCCGGAAAAGCTCGGCGGCAGCAGGAACTGGGACTACCGCTTCTGCTGGCTGCGCGACGCCACCTTCACGCTGCTGGCGCTGATGAATGCCGGCTACACCGATGAAGCCTTGGCCTGGCACAATTGGCTATTGCGCGCGGCCGCCGGCTCGCCCTCGAACATGCAGATCATGTACGGCATCTGGGGGCAGCGGCGGTTGCTGGAATGGGAGGCGGGCTGGCTCGACGGCTATGAGGGCGCCCAGCCCGTGCGCGTCGGCAACGCCGCGCATGCGCAGCTCCAGCTCGACGTCTATGGCGAGTTGATCGACGCATTCCACCAGTCACGCATGGCCAAGCTCAAGCTCGACGAGGAGTCCTGGGCGCTGGAATGCGCCGTGCTCAATCACCTCGCCGAGGTCTGGGATCATCCCGACCACGGCATCTGGGAGCGGCGCGGGCAACCCAGGCACTACGTCTTTTCCAAGGTGATGACCTGGGTCGCCTTCGACCGCGGCATCAAGAGTGCCGAGACCTTTGGCTTCAAGGCGCCGCTGCTGCATTGGCGCACCTTGCGCGAGGCGATTCATCGCGACGTCTGCAACAAGGGCTTTGACGCGCAGGAGAATGCCTTCGTCGAGTCCTATGGTTCAAAACTGCTCGACGCCAGCGTGCTGCTGCTGCCGGCGGTCGGCTTCCTGCCGGCATCGGACCCGCGCGTCCGTGGCACCATCGCTGCCGTCGAGAAACACATAATGCGCGACGGCTTCGTGCTGCGCCACGATCCGCGTGAAGTCTCCGAAGAGAAGCAGCCGATCGAGGGCGCGTTCCTGGCCTGCACCCTGTGGCTGGCCGATGCTCATGTCTTGTCGGGCGATCTCGGCAAGGCACAGATGTTGCTCGATCGCGTGGTCGGCATCGCCAACGACGTCGGGCTGCTCGCCGAGGAATATGATTCAGATGCCCGGCGCCAGACCGGCAATTTTCCGCAGGCGCTGACCCACATCGCGCTGATCAACACCGCGCATAATCTGTCGGCGGCAAGGCAGGAGAGCGAGAAGCCGGCCGTGCAGCGGTCGCAATAGCGGCCTAGCTAACCTCATTGCGCTTCAGGATCATCTCCATCGCTTCCGCAAAACCGTCCTGCTCATTGGTCGCGGTGACATGGGTGGCCTGGTCCCTGACGTCGTCGGTGGCGTTGCCCATGGCGATCGAGACGCCGCTGACGCGGAACATTGCGAGGTCGTTCTGCATGTCGCCGATGGTGGCGATCGTGTTGGTGGAAATGCCCAAGCGCCTGGCCATCGCCTCGACGAAGGTGCCCTTGTTGAAGCCCGGCGGGGTGATGTCGAGATAATAGGTCTGCGAGCGCACCGCCGTTGCCTGGCTGCCGAGCGCCTCCTGCATCACCTTCTCGCAGCGCTCGAGCCCGGCGGCATCGGCGCTCGCGCCGACGATCTTGCAGGCGCTCGCCAGGTACGGCGAGAAGTCCGTCACGATGGTCGGGTCGGAGCGGATCGTGTGCTGCTCGTGCGGGACATACTTGCCGCCTGGGTTGTCGATCAGCCATTTGTCATAGGTAAAGAGCCAGATGTCGACGCCGAACTCGCGGAGAATTTGCAAGGACCGTTCAGCCGCGCTTGCGGGGATCAGGTGCTGCTCGATCGGCTTCATCTCGGGATCGACGATCGAGGAGCCGTTGAAGGGGCCCACCGGCAGCCAGAGCGCCAGCGGCTCGATCAGGAAGCGCATGCCGATCGCGGGGCGGCTCGAGGTGATGGTGAAACCGATGCCCGCCTTGTGCAGCCGATGCACCGCGGACTTCGCACGGTCGGTCAGCGTCTTGTCCTTGGTCAGCAGCGTGCCGTCGACGTCGGAGACCACGAGTGAGATTGGCGTCATGGCAGGACCTTGGGTTTGGCGACCTCAGGTTCGATGGCCTTGCGTTTGTCGGCGACCAATCTCAATTGCCGCACGACGCCGTCCACGATCGCCTCGACGGATTCGTCGATCGAGACGGTGATCACATGCTCGCTCGCTTCCGGCGGCTCCAGCGTGTTGAACTGGCTTGTCAGCAACTCCGGCGGCATGAAATGGCCCTTGCGTTGCGCGAGACGGGCGGCGATCAGCTCCTTCGTGCCCCTCAGGAAGACGAAGCGGACGTCGTCGCGCCCACGCAGCAGCACGTCACGATAGGTGTGCTTCAGCGCTGAACAGGCGATGATGACGTGCTCGCCGCGTCCGCAGACCCGCGCAATCTCGTCCGCGATGGCGTTGAGCCAGGGCCAGCGGTCCTCGTCGGTGAGCGGGTGGCCCGCCCGCATCTTCTCGACGTTGCTGGCAGGGTGAAAGCTGTCACCGTCCTCGAAGCGCCAGCCGAGTCGCTCACCGAGCGCCTCCGCAACTGTGCTCTTGCCCGAACCCGACACGCCCATCACGATCAACGCACAAGGTGCTTCAACGCCCGCCACGAATTCCCTCCGGAAGCGCGGCCCGGTCGACCAACCAGACGGTCTCACCATTCGAGCGCGCGCGCAACGCGGGCAGATTCTCGCCATTGAGGAGGCGCGTCAAGATCGCCTGCTTGTCGTGCCCGGCAATCTCGAACAGCATTTCATGGCAGGACGCCAGCGCGGGCAGCGTGAGCGAGACTCGCGGCACGAAGGGAGCCACATTGGCCTTCGGAACCCCGACGACCCAGCGCTTGGTCTCCTCAATCGCGGGGTAGCCCGGGAAGAGCGAGGCGGTGTGGCCGTCCGGGCCCGCACCCATCAAAACCATGTCGAACAGCGGCCGCGCCGGATCGAGGCGTTCAGCGCCGTAGAAGCCCTGCAGTTCGCGCGCATAGACATCGGCGCTGCGGTCGGGATTGTCAGTCGTGGTCGGGATCGGGTGGATATGACCGGACGGCGCGTTGTGATCGAGAAAGGTCGCGCGCGCGACCGCCATGTTGTTGAGCGGATCGCTGTCAGGCACGAAGCGCTCGTCGCCGATGAACCAGTGCACGCGGTCCCACGGGATCTTGCTGCGCCAGGCATCGCTTCCGAGTAATTGATAGAGCCTCTTCGGGCTGGAGCCGCCGGTCAGGCAGATCCTGATTTGGCTGGGATTGGCGGCGATCCGCGCCATCATTCGCTCGGCAGCAGTGTGGGCAAGGGCTTCGGCATCGGCCGCGACCATCAGCTTCGGCGGGTCGGCCGCGCTCATCACGAAAACTTCCGCCAGCTTCGCCCGTCGCGCCTTAGCAGTTCGTCGGCGCAGGCGGGGCCCTCGCTGCCGGCCGGATAGGTCTCGATGCCGTTGCTGCCCGCATTTTTCCAGGCGTCGAGGAACGGCTGCACCGCTCGCCATCCGGCCTCGATGCCGTCGGCGCGCTGGAACAGGATGTTGTCGCCGATCATGCAGTCATAGATCAGCGTCTCGTAGCCGGTGCTGGGATCGGCCCGGAAGTAGTCGCCGTAGCGGAATTTCATCTCGACGCCGTCGATGGTGACGCTCGGGCCGGGAATCTTGGCGTTGAACTGAAGCTCGATGGTCTCGGTCGGCGCAATGCCGATGGTTAGGAAGTTCTGCGACAGGCGATCGACCGCCGTGCCTGAGAACATCGCCAGCGGCGCCTGCTTGAACTTGATCGCGACCTCGGTGCGCTTGTGCGCCAGCGCCTTGCCGGTGCGCAAATAGAAGGGCACGCCGGCCCAGCGCCAATTGTCGATCATCAGCTTCAGCGCGACATAGGTCTCGGTGGTGCTGCCGGGCTTGACGTCCTTGGTCTTGCGATAGTCCGGGATCTCGTCGTCGCCGATGCGGCCGGCAAGGTATTGTGCGCGGACGGAGCTCCTCAGCGCTTCGTCTTCGCTGGGCTTCTGGATCGCAGAGAGCACCTCGGCCTTTTCCGAGCGGACCGAATGCGCATCGAAACGGGTCGGCGGCCCCATCGCAACCAGTGACATCAACTGGAACAGATGGTTCGGCACCATGTCGCGCAGTGCGCCCGTGGCGTCGTAGAAGCCGCCGCGATGGCCGACGCCGAGCTTCTCCTCGACCGTGATCTGGATGTGGTCGATGTGGTTGCGATTCCAGATCGGCTCGAACATGCCGTTGGCAAAGCGCAGCACCATGATGTTCTGCACCGTCTCCTTGCCGAGATAGTGATCGATCCGGTAGATCTGGTGCTCTTCCATGAAATTGAGAAGTTCGGTATTCAGCGCGCGCGCCGAGGCGAGGTCGGTGCCGAACGGCTTTTCGATTACCAGCCGCCGCCAGGCACCGTTCTCCTTCATCAGTCCTGTGCGGCCGAGCTCGCGCGCGGTCGGTGCGAATGCCGCCGGCGGGGTCGCGAGGTAGAACAAGCGGTTGCCGCCGGTGCCTCGCGAGCATTCCAGCTTATCAAGATGCTCGCGCAAGCGGTCGAATGACGGCGGATCCTTCGCGTCGGCCTCGACGAAGGTAACGCATTGCAGCAGCTGCCGGGCGACGACGTCGTCCACGGGGCGCGTTGCGAACTCGCGCAGGCCCTTCATCAGGCTGTCGCGCAGCTCGTCATCCGACAGTCTCTTGCGGGCCGCGCCGACGACGCAGAACTTTTCGGGCAACAGGTTTTCGGCGGCGAGATTGTAGAGCGACGGGATCACGAGGCGGTGAGTGAGGTCGCCGGTAACGCCGAAGATGACGAAGGCGCAATTTTCCGGCTTGCGCTGCGGCTGCGGGTCTTTGGTCACGAACAGTTGGCCTTCGCTTGGTTGGCTCTCACTTGGGCTTTTACTTGGGCTTTGCCGCGCCCGGCTGCTTCGGCTCCTTGTGGCCGCCAAAACCCGCGCGCATCGCGGAAAGAATCTTTTCGGCGAAGGTGTGTTCCTTGCGGGAACGGAAACGTGTGTAGAGCGCCGCAGTCAGCACCTCGGCCGGGACTGCCTCGTCGATTGCCGCGTTCACGGTCCAGCGTCCTTCGCCGGAATCCTCGACGAAGCCGGAATATTCCGACAGCGCCGGGCTGTCGGCGAGCGCGGTCGAGGTGAGGTCGAGCAGCCAGGACGGGATCACGCTGCCGCGCCGCCACACTTCGGCGATGTCGGCGAGATCGAAATCGTAGCGATGGTCCGCCGGCAGCGCCTCGATGTTGGCGTTCTTGAGGATGTCGAAGCCTTCGGCATAGGCCTGCATCAGGCCGTATTCGATGCCGTTGTGGATCATCTTGACGAAGTGTCCGGCGCCGACCGGGCCGGCATGGATGTAGCCCTGCTCGATGCGGGGATCGCGCCCCTCTCGTCCCTCTGTGCGCGGGATGTCGCCGGCGCCGGGCGCGAGCGCGGCGAAGATCGGATCGAGCCGGTCGACCACCTGCTTCTCACCGCCGATCATCATGCAATAGCCGCGGTCGAGACCCCAGACGCCGCCGGATGTGCCGACGTCGACATAGTGGATGCCGCGCTCTTTGAGCGCCTTGCCGCGGCGGACGTCGTCCTGCCAGAAGGTGTTGCCGCCGTCGATGATGACGTCGCCGGCTTGCATCACGCCCGCGATCGTGTCGATCGTCGTCTCGGTGATGCGCCCCGCAGGCAGCATCACCCACGCGGTGCGCGGCCGCTCCAGTTTTGCGACGAACTCTTCCAGCGTCGCCGCGCCCTGTGCGCCGTCTGCGGCGAGGCCCGCGACGGCCTTGGCGTCCTTGTCGTAGACCACGGTCGAATGGCCGTGGCGCATCAGGCGGCGAACGATGTTGCCGCCCATCCGGCCGAGGCCGATCATGCCGAGTTGCATTTGAGATATTCCCTTAGTTCAGCGCGTCCGTGAGCGCGGCGTTGAGCGCCGCTAGACCCTTCTTGAGCCCGCCCTTCAGATGGACCCGCAGCGCGCGCCGCCCACGCTCGGTGAGCACGTCGAAATCGCCGCGCGCCTGCGCAGCCTTGATCACGCCGAAGGTTGCCTTCTGGCCCGGCACGGCCAGGTCCTTGGCATCGTCGGCGGTGATCTGGAGGAACAGGCCGCTGTCCGGTCCGCCCTTGTAGGCCTGCCCGGTCGAGTGCAGGAAGCGCGGGCCGAACTCGGCGCAGGTCGCAACATGCCGCCTCTCGCGCACTTCGAGCCGCATCGTCTGGAGGGCGTCGATCGTCGCCTTGTCGCGCGCGATGTAGCCGAGCAGGGCGACATAGTCGCCATGGTTGGAGCGCGAGAGATGCGCCTTCAGCCATGAGGTGAGGTCGCCGTTGGCGCCGGCGGCGCGCAGCGCCGTGGCGTTGGCCTCGTCGGTATAGAGATCGGCTTGATCCGTGCTGATTACCGGCCGCTCCGCCGGCAGGGCGCCGGTCTTCTCGAACGACGCGGTGAGCTCACGGGTCTTGATCTTGGCCGCTTCCACGTCCGGCTGGTCGAACGGGTTGATGCCGAGGATGCTGCCTGCCACCGCCGTGGCCATCTCGAAACGGAAGAACTCCTGGCCGAGATGGTCGATCGATTTCATGACGATGCGCACCACGGGATGGCCAGCCGCTTCGATCGCGGCAAGCTTTCCGTCATGTGCGGCGTCCACCTCGCCTTCGGTGCGGATGTCGATGAAGAAGCGGTCGTTGCCGTAAACGGAGGGGTCGCCAAGCGGCTCGCCGGCGATCGGGATCAGGCCCTTGCCCTCCTTGCCGGTCGATTCTGCGATGAGCTGCTCGGCCCAGGCGCCGAAATCGGCGATCTTGTTCGAGGACAGGATCGTCACCTTGTCGCGGCCTTCGAGGCCGGCAAGACCCATGGCAAGGCCGAGCTGGACGCCGGGGTTCTCATTTGGCGGCACGTCCGGACCGCAGGAGTGGGCCATCGCAAGCGCGTGCTTGATGAAGGTCTTGACGTCGATGCCCGCGGTTGCCGCCGGAACCAGGCCGAACGGCGAGAGCACCGAGTAGCGTCCGCCGATCGACGGCTCGCCATGGAAGACGCGGGCGTAGTTGAGGCTCTTGGCCGCCTTGTCCAGCGAGGAACCGGGATCGGTGACCGCGATGAAGCGATGGCCGGTCTTGACCTTCGGCCCGACCGCCTGCGCGACGCGTTCATGGAAATAATCCTTCATCGCGTTCGGCTCGGTGGTGCCGCCGGACTTGCTGGATACGATGAACACGGTGTTGGCGATGTCGATCTTCGCTTCCATCGCCCGCACCTGTGACGGATCGGTGGAATCCAGCACGTGCAGCTTCGGGAACCCGGATTTCCGCGCGAACGTCTCGGCCAGCACCTCGGGTCCGAGGCTCGATCCGCCCATGCCGAGCACGACGGCGTCGGAGAATTTCTGGCCCTTCACGCGGCTCGCATAGTCCTCATAGTCGGCGACGTCGGCCTTCGCCGCGCTGTCGAGCCAGCCGAGCCATTTGTCCTCGTCCGTGCCGGTCCAGACCGATTTGTCACGCTGCCACAGCCGGCGAATCTTTGCGGATGCGCGCCATTCCTCGGTGCTCTTGGCCACGGCCTTGCCGAGGCCGTCGCCAAGCGAGAGCTGCTGGCGGTCGAGCGCGGGTCCGAGCACGGTCGCGCGCTTGTGGGCGACCGCGCCGTAGAGCTTGTCGGCGGCGTCGGCGAACTGCTTGACGCCGTCCTTGACGAGCTCTTCGGTGATCGCCTCGAGCGAGACGCCGGAGCGCTCCAGCTCCTCCAGCACGCGGGCGGCGTCGTCGATATTCTCTTCCAGGCTGTCGCGCAGCTTGCCGTGGTCGCGGAACGCATCCAGCGTTGCCGGAGGCACGGTGTTGATGGTGTCCGGGCCGATCAGCTCCTCGACATAGAGGACGTCGCTGTAGTCCTTGTTCTTGGTGCCGGTGGACGCCCACAGCATGCGCTGCGGCTTGGCGCCCTTGGCGGCGAGCTTCTCCCAGCGCGCACCCGAGAACAGGCGCTTGTAGTCCTGGTAGGCGAGCTTGGCGTTGGCGATCGCGACCTTGCCCTTGAGTGCGGCAAGCCGTTCCTTCTCGCTGGGGTCGTTGGCGCGGGCGATCTTCTCGTCGAGCTGCTTGTCGACCATCGTGTCGATGCGGCTGACGAAGAAGCTCGCCACGCTGGCCACGTGCGAGGGGTCGCCGCCGCCTGCGACGTATTTCTCCAGGCCCGCGAGATAGGCCTCGGCGACCTCGAGATAGACGGCCTTGGAGAACAACAGCGTGATGTTGATGCTGATGCCGTCGCCGGTGAGCTGCTCGATCGCCGGCAGGCCCTCCGGCGTCGCCGGGACCTTCACCATCAGGTTCTTGCGATTGACGTCCTTCCAGAGCCGCCGCGCCTCGGCGACCGTGCCGGCGGTATCCATCGCGAGATAGGGCGAGACTTCGAGACTGACATAGCCGTCGCCTCCCTTGAGGCGGTCATAGACCGGGCGGAGCACGTCGGCGGCGTTCTGAATGTCCTCGATTGCGACGGCCTCGAACAGGTCGGCCACGGTCCGGTCGCCGCGCTTCAGCGCCTTGCCGATCGGGGCGTCGTATTCGTCGGAACTGCCGATCGCCTTCTCGAAGATCGACGGATTGGAGGTGACGCCCTTGACGCCATCGGTGTCGATCAGCCGCTTCAGGTCACCCTTGGCGATGAAGCCACGGGCGAGGAAGTCCAGCCAGACGGCTTGTCCGTGCTTTTCCAGTTCTTTGACGGGATTCATGATGCTTATTTCTCTCCAAGCCTGCGGGCGAGGGGTTTCCGCGCCGGTCCTGACGCGCTATTCTCTAGCTTACATGCTCCCGGGAGGGAACCGATCCAGGGTATGGGCGTCATACCCTCCAGTGTAACGCCGTTGCGATCATGGCGATCCAGGCGGAAGTGGCGGTGTTGCGTAAAAAGTCGTCGGCCGGGAAGGTTTGGCCGCTCGTTGCCTAACGTCGGCCGCTTTGTGATTGTCAGCTAATGGCTGCGCGGAGTGTCATCAGCGGATTCCGGTCTGCGTGATGAATCGTGGCTTGGTCGCGAATGGCCATGCTTGGGGGACAGCATGCACCCACATCGTGACGGGCGGATGGCCGCCGTCGCCGACAGCCCGCAAGCGGCCGCGCCGGCCGTATGCGTCGATGCGACCCACGATCTCGAAATCAATCCATGTAGGCCCCCTCTGCGGCTGCTGGTCGCGGCGGGCTTCGTGATGACGCTGCTGAGTGCAACCCTTGCCTTCGACTGGTGGAAGGGTCTCGGCATCTACGATCCGACGGTCGGCTATGCCGGCGTCGTGGTGTTCGGCCTGCTGACCGGCCGGATCTGGACGCTGCCCGCTGAACGGGGACCAGTGGTGATCGTCACCCCCTACGGCATCCGTGATCTCCGCATCGGCAATGAATTTCTGTTGTGGGACTCGATTGCGGAGATTTCCGCTGAAGACGACCGCGGGCACATGATGATCGTGCTGACGCCGACTCCGGCCTTGCAGCGCCAGCTCTCCTGCATCCGCGCCGCCTCGCGCTGCGCGCAGGCTGATCGCGTCCTCATTCGCTCCGAGGGGCTGGCGACCGATTTTGACACACTGCTGCGCGCGTGCCGCGATTGCCATGCTGCAAGCCATCCACGCACTGCATTGCAGCAGGAAGATGAACGGGGCACGCAAGGCTTCGCCGTACAAGCGTCATAAGTTTGCCGCTGGCAGGTCGCTATGCTGCAGTGCCGGATGGACACGGTCTCCGGTATTGCCCGGATGTTGCGACCAAGTGACATTTTCTGGAAATGAGCGAAGATAGATATAGATTCGCACAAATAACAGGCATGTGCCTGTTCGTAACTCAACGAGTGCCTACGTTGTGCGTTGCGTCGAGTTGGCACCAGGGTGTCCAATGATCGTCATGTGCTCACGCTGATTCGAAGCGGCCTGAGGAACGGTCCAGTAACTGCTTTCGTTTCAGCTTGTAGCGGGAACTCACGCGGAGAGGGATCATGTACAACGATTCTCTGTTCAACGCTTTCGCTCGGTCGTTCGAGGCGAGAAGCCAGCACGACATGTCGATGGCGGAATATCTGGAATCGTGTCGAAGCGATCCCATGAAATACGCGAATGCGGCCGAACGACTGCTAGCGGCGATTGGTGAGCCTCAAACGATTGACACGGCCAAGGACCCACGCCTTGGCCGTATTTTTTTGAACCGCACGATCCGCACCTATCCGGCCTTCGCCGGCTTCTACGGCATGGAGGAAACCATCGAGCGCATCGTCGGTTTCTTCCGCCACGCGGCGCAGGGCCTCGAAGAGCGCAAGCAGATCCTCTATCTGCTCGGCCCGGTCGGTGGCGGCAAATCCTCGCTCGCCGAGCGGCTCAAGTCGCTGATGGAAGTGCAACCGATCTACGTGCTCAAGGCCGGCGATGAATTGAGTCCGGTGTTCGAAAGCCCGCTCAGCCTGTTCGAACCTGAGCAACTTGGGCCGATACTGGAAGAGAAGTACGGCATTCCGCGCCGCCGTCTCACCGGTCTGATGAGCCCGTGGTGCTACAAGCGGCTCGAAGCCTTTGGCGGCGACATCTCACAATTCCGCGTCGCCAAGATTCAGCCGTCGCGGCTGCGCCAGATCGCAGTCTCCAAGACCGAGCCCGGCGACGAGAACAACCAGGACATCTCCTCGCTGGTCGGCAAGGTCGATATCCGCAAGCTCGAGACCTATGCGCAGAACGATCCCGATGCCTACAGCTATTCGGGCGGCCTCAACCGCGCCAACCAGGGCATCCTCGAATTCGTCGAGATGTTCAAGGCGCCGATCAAGATGCTGCATCCGCTGCTCACGGCGACGCAGGAGGGCAACTATATCGGCACCGAGAATATCGGTGCGATCCCCTTCACCGGCACCATCCTGGCGCACTCCAACGAGGCCGAGTGGACGAGCTTCAAGTCCAACAAGAACAACGAGGCCTTCATCGACCGCATCTGCGTGATCAAGGTGCCGTACGTGCTGCGGGTCACCGAGGAGCAGAAGATCTACGAGAAGCTGATCCAGGGCTCCGAGCTGGCGTCGGCGCCGTGCGCGCCGTCGACGCTGGAGACGATGGCTCGTTTCTCGGTGATGTCGCGCCTGCGCAGGCACGAGAACTCCACCCTGTTCGGCAAGATGCGGGTGTACGACGGTGAAAGCCTGAAGGAATCCGATCCGAAGGCGCGCAGCGTCCAGGAATATCGGGATGCCGCCGGCGTCGACGAGGGTATGGACGGCGTCTCCACGCGCTTTGCCTTCAAGATCCTGGCTGCGACCTTCAACCACGATCCGCAGGAAGTCGCCGCCGACGCCGTTCACCTCATGTACGCGCTGGAACAGGCGATCCGCCGCGAACAGCTGCCTGAGGAAACCGAGAAGCGCTATCTCGAGTTCATCAAGGCGGAACTCGCGCCGCGCTACGCCGAATTCATCGGCAATGAGATCCAGAAGGCCTATCTGGAATCCTACACCGACTACGGTCAGAACCTTTTCGACCGATACGTCGACTATGCAGATGCGTGGATCGAGGATCAGGACTTCAAGGATCCCGACACCGGCCAGCTGCTCGATCGCGAATTGTTGAACCAGGAGCTGACCAAGATCGAGAAGCCGGCCGGCATCGCCAACCCGAAGGACTTCCGGAATGAGGTGGTCAAGTTCTCGTTACGGGCAAGGGCCCAGAACAGCGGCAAGAACCCGAACTGGACCTCCTACGAGAAGATTCGCGACGTGATCGAAAAGCGGATATTCTCTCAGGTCGAGGACCTGCTTCCGGTCATCTCCTTCGGGTCGAAGAAGGACGGCGAGACGGAGAAAAAGCACGGCGAGTTCGTCGCACGCATGGTGGAGCGCGGCTACACCGAGCGTCAGGTTCGCCGGCTCGTCGAATGGTACATGCGCGTGAAGCAGGCCGGTTAAGGCGGATGAGAAAGTGGCCATTCACATTATTGACAGGCGCCTGAATCCAGGCGGCAAGAGCCTCGAGAACCGTCAGCGGTTCTTGCGTCGGGCCAAGTCCCTGGTGCAGGGCGCCGTCAAGAAGACCTCGCAGGACCGCGACATCAAGGACGTCCTGGAGGGGGGTGAGGTCACGATCCCGCTCGACGGCATGCACGAGCCGCGCTTCCGCCGGGAAGGCGGAACCCGCGACATGGTGCTGCCCGGGAACAAGAAGTTCACTGAGGGCGACTATCTCCAGCGGTCCGGCCAGGGCAGCGCCAAGAATTCCGGTCCAGGCGAAGGCGACAGTGAGGACGCCTTCCGCTTTGTGCTGAGCCGCGACGAGTTCGTCGACCTCTTCCTCGACGATCTCGAGCTGCCCGATCTCGCCAAGCGCAGGATCGCGCAGACCGAGAGCGAGGGTATCCAGCGCGCCGGCTACACCACGTCGGGCTCGCCCGCCAACATCTCGGTGAGCCGCACGGTGCAGCTCGCGCTCGCCCGCCGCATCGCGCTCCGTCGTCCGCGCAAGAGCGAGATCGAGGAGCTGGAAGCCGAGATCGCTGCCTGCACCGACGAGGATTTGCGTGCCGAGCTCGTCGAAAAGCTCGAGATGCTCAAGGCCAAATCCAAGCGCATTCCCTTCATCGATCCGCTGGACATCCGCTACCGCCGCTTCGAGACGGTGCCGCGGCCGGTGGCGCAGGCGGTGATGTTCTGCCTGATGGACGTCTCCGGCTCGATGTCCGAGCACATGAAGGATCTCGCCAAGCGCTTCTACATGCTGCTCTACGTGTTCCTGAAACGCCGCTACAAGCATGTCGAGATCGTCTTCATCCGCCACACCGATCGCGCCGAGGAGGTCGACGAGCAGACCTTCTTTTACGGCCCGGCGTCGGGTGGCACGCTGGTCTCCAGCGCGCTCCAGGCGATGTACGAGATCGTGCGCGAGCGCTTCAATCCGTCGGACTGGAATATCTACGCCGCGCAAGCTTCCGACGGCGACAACTCCTATTCCGACGGAGAGCTCACGGGCATGCTGCTGACCGACAAGATCCTGCCGGTCTGCCAGTTCTTCGCCTATATCGAGGTCGGCGAGTCCGGCGGCAGCGCCTTCGACCTCTCCGACTCCTCGCTCTGGACTCTCTACGAGCGCCTGCGCAACAGCGGCGCGCCGCTCTCGATGCGCAAGGTCAGCGAGCGCAGCGAGATCTTCCCGGTGTTCCACGACCTGTTCCAGCGTCGCGAAACAGCCCAGGAGAAGGCCGCTCCATGACGGAAAGATTGTTCGAGGGCGCGGATTGGGACTTCCACACCTTGCAGCGCATTACCGATGCCTGCGAGGAACTGGCCAAGAACGATCTCGGGCTGGACGTCTATCCGAACCAGATCGAGGTCATCACCGCCGAGCAGATGCTGGATGCCTACTCCTCCGTCGGCATGCCCCTGTTCTACAAGCACTGGTCCTTCGGCAAGCATTTCGCGTTCCACGAGGCGTCCTATCGCAAGGGCCTGATGGGACTCGCCTATGAGATCGTGATCAACTCCTCGCCCTGCATCTCCTACCTCATGGAAGAGAACACGGCGACGATGCAGACACTGGTGATCGCGCACGCCGCATTCGGCCACAACCACTTCTTCAAGAACAACTATCTGTTCAAGCAGTGGACCGATGCCGACGGCATCCTGGATTATCTCGATTTCGCCAAGAATTACGTTGCGACCTGCGAGGAGCGCTACGGCCGCGTCGAGGTCGAGCGCACGCTGGACGCCGCGCACGCGCTGATGTCGCACGGCATCTACCGCTATCCCGGCAAGAAGAAGCTGGACTTGCGCGCCGAAGAGAAGCGGGCAGGGCGGCGCCGCCAGCACGAGGAGGAAGTCTTCAACGATCTCTGGCGCACCGTGCCCAAGGGCGCGGCCAAGAGCCGGTCCGCTCTCAGCATCGAACGCCGCCGCAAGCTGCTCGGCCTGCCGCAGGAAAACCTGCTCTATTTCCTGGAGAAGAGCGCACCGCGGCTTGCGCCCTGGCAGCGCGAGCTGCTGCGCATCGTCCGCCACATCGCGCAGTATTTCTATCCGCAGAGCCAGACCAAGGTGATGAATGAGGGGACGGCGACCTACGTTCACTATCGCATCTTGAGCAAGCTGCACGAGCAGGGCCGCATCAGCGACGGCAACTTCCTCGAATTCCTGCAGTCGCACACCAACGTCGTGTTCCAGCCCGAATTCGACGATCCGCGCTTCTCCGGCTTCAATCCCTATGCGCTCGGTTTTGCCATGATGCAGGACATCGAGCGCATCGTCACCAGGCCGGAAGACGAGGACCGCGAATGGTTTCCCGATATCGCCGGGAGGAACGACGTCATGGGCGTGCTGCGCGACGTCTGGGCCAATTACCGCGACGAGAGCTTCATTGGCCAGTTCCTGAGCCCGAAGCTGATGCGGCACTTCCGCATGTTCCACCTGCACGACGATCCCGAGGAGCGCGCCGGCATCCGGGTCGATGCCATCCACGACGAGCGCGGCTTCCGCCGCGTCCGGCGCGAGCTGGCGCGGCAGCACGATGTCGGCTTCATCGACGCCAATATCGAGGTGGTCGACGTCGATCTCTCGGGCGATCGCCGCCTGATCCTGCATCACCACGTCATCAAGGGCTCGCAGCTAAACGAGACCGACGCCAAGCGGGTGCTCCAGCATCTGGCCGATCTCTGGACCTATGACGTCTCGCTGATCGAGGTCGATGCCAACGACAAGGTCTTGCGCGAATATGTCGTGAGCCCGCGCCCGATCCCGGCGGCGGCCTGACGCCGCCGTTTACGTCGAGCGCTTCTTGGCAGGCTTGCTTTTGACCTTGGACGCGTTCAAATCCACCGCCGCGCGGATCAGCGCCTTAAACGCCTTCTCGTCGATCTTCGCACCCTCGTGGAAATCGATGGCGCGCCGCACATTTCCTTCGAGGCTGGAATTGAACAGGCCGGTGGGGTCATCCAGTGCCGCGCCCTTTGCAAACGTCATCTTCACAGCGGCCTTGTAGGTCTCGCCGGTGCAGATGATGCCGTCGTGCTCCCACACGGGAACGCCGCGCCACTTCCACTCCTCGACGACATCGGGGTCGGCCTCCTTGATCAGGCCGCGGATCCGTTTAAGCATCTCGCCGCGCCAGTCGCCGAGCTCCTTGATCCGGCCGTCGATCAGCCCGGAGGGCGAAGGCCCATTCACTTCCTTCGCGCTGCTCTTTTTTGCCGTTACGGCTTTCTTCATGATCTCGCCTCTTCACGCGTCGCTGCGGCGGCTGACATAGGGCAGTGCAAACAAATAGAGGCCGGTGATCAGCAATGGAATCAGCGGCACGAGCGCCAGGAAGCCGATCCACGTCGCCGGGACCTGCTGGATCATGGCGACGATGTTCGCGATGACAGCGAGCGTGAAGGCGATCGACAGCCAGCGATGAATTTGCCGGATCCACTTGTTCGAGCTCATTGGAATCTCCTCTGGGAATAATCGGAATTGCGGCCGGCGGGGGGAGTTAGTCTGCCCGCGCCAGCACCTCGTCCAGCTTGGCAAAAAACTGCTTCCAGCCGGCATGCGCGCCGCCATAGGCCTGCTTCTGCGTCGGGCTGAAGCCCGCTTGCTCGACGCGCAAATGCGTGCCGGCGCCCGTCGGCGTGAGCGTGAAGGTCACCACGCTTTTCAGATCGAAGGCCGCGTCCTCATGCGAGAAATTCCAGGTGTAGGCGAGGCTGCGTTGCGGCTCGATGGTGAGCACCTCGCAGTCCAGCACGCCGCCCCACTCGCCGCGAAGATTGAAGCGATGACCGACGACCGGCTTGAAGTCGTTCTTCATCAGCCATTCCTCGATCAGATGCGGCTGCGTCAGCGCGCGCCAGATCCGCTCCGCCGGAAAGGAAAACTCGCGCTCGACGACCACGGAGCGTGTCTGGGCTGCAGTTTCGGTCATTGGTCCATCCTCTTCAGGAGATCATTGAGAGCATCGAGCCGGTTCTGCCAGAACCCGGCCATCTGGCTGGTCCAGTCGATCAGCGGATTGAGCGCACCAGGCTGCGCGCTGTAATGGGTCTGGCGTCCCTCGTGGCGATCACGCACCAGCCCGGCCTGCTTCAGCGCGCCGAGATGCTTTGAGACCGCCGGCTGGGAAACGCCTGATCGCGCCGTCAGTGCCCCGACCGTCTGCTCGCCCTCGCGGCACAGCCGCTCGAAGATCGCCCGCCGGGTGGGGTCGGCAAGCGTCCTGAACAGGAGGTCGTGAGCGGCAGACATGAGAAATCCATAACCTATAAGTTATGGTTAAATTCATAACCGCACAGTTATGGATAAGTCAAGCGCGATGTAGGAGCTATCCTGCCGGGCTCTGCCCGCTTCCTAGGGCCGCAGATAGAGATAGCCCTGCGACTGGAGCTCGGCCAGGCGAACCACGCCTCCCTTCTCCGCGCTGACGAAGCCGGGCAGCAGGTCCGTGAGCGTGACGTTCTGCGCCTTCATCGTGTTGCCGCAGGCGGCGAGCTCGACGCCGTCCTTGGAGAAATCGCCGACGCGTTTGCTGACGTCAGGGGTGGCCTGCGCCGATTGAAACGCCTTCAGCGCCGGCCCGTGGATCACCAGCGCGATGGTGACATGGTCGGGCCCGCCGACGCCGTCGATGTGGTTCTGGATGTTGCCGAGCACGAAATTGACCTTCTCGGCATCGCTAAGATGGTAGACGACCCTGAGCTTGTTGCCCGCTCCGGCTTCCGTAGCGGCCTTCGCGCTGGAGGCGCCGAGTGCTGCGCCCAGGGTCGATACTGCGCTCCACAGGATGTTCCGGCGGTTCATGGCGATCTCCTTCGATCGGGCCTGATTTCACCGAATACATATCACTTGTGGCGCAGCGCGGCGAGTTCCTTGCGGTCAGTCACCAGCGAGGCGCATTCGCTGGTGTCGGTGCGGTCGAGCCGGAAAATCCCGTCGTCGGCGCTCGCCACCAGCGACTCCTCGGCATCGTTATCCGGCTTGTTGTTCTGCCAGACCCTGACCCGCGCAAGCCGCACGATCGCCGACTTGTCGTCCTTGGAGAGCGCCACGCCGATGCCGCCGCCCTCGCAGTCGACGCCGCAACCGAGGCGCACCTCGTTGCCGTTTTTGGTGAACACGGCGTGGCCGCACGAACCGCTGGAGTCGAAATCGCCGCTGCGGTGGCGATACCTGAAGCCGAGCCGGAAGGAGTTATGGAGCTCCCTGTCTTCCTTGTCGTACTCCGCCGAGATCAGCAGCTTCATCGAGGCGACCTCCTGCTTCGGGTGCCGCGCCAGATGCTCTGCATCATAGTGCCTGACGAAGCAGGCATAGGCCTTGTCGCCGGGCGTACCGGCGTACATGCGTGCGTTGAAGGTCTCGGCCTCGGCCTTGGTTGGCTCGCGCATGTCGTCAGCCTCGTCGGCCCGCGCGGCGCCGATGGATGCGGCAAGGACCAGCGGAAGGACGAGGGCAAGCTTCATGATCGCACCGGACGTGTGAGCCGTTGACGGCCCCATCGGGACGGTGGGGGCCAACTGGCGGTTAGTCGCAGGCCGGGCGCCGCGCGTTCAAGTTGCTCTTGCCTCGCAGTTCTCCGAGACCCTGCCTTGAGTTCCATCTTAACACTTTTGAAGGAGGGCATTTGGTAAACCACTGGTTGTTGCTATTGGTCGGTGGTGATGGAAATGTCCGTCAGTCAAAACTTGCCCAACGTTGCAATTGGTTATTCCCGAGTGCGGCTGCTGAAGCTCCTGGCGGCCGGCCTGCTGTTGACACTCCTGTGTGCCGCGCTCGCGCTCAATTGGCACCTCGGCAAGAACATCACCACGTTCCAGATAGCGGCCTGTTATATCGGCGTGGCGTTTTCCGCCCTTGCCACCTGCAAGATACTCTGGATGTTGATCTCCTCCAGGGAGCCGGTGATCTTCATCAGCCGTGTCGGCATTCGCGACACCAGGATCGCCGACGAGACCATCGCCTGGAGATCTGTGCGGGACATACTGCCCTGGCAGCAACGCAATCAGAAGATCGTGGTGCTCAAACTTGACCCCCTCGTCGCAGAGCGGTTCGCCGGGGGGCTTCTCAAGCGCGTATTGTCGCTGATGAATAAGGCGCTTGGTGCGGACGGCGTGGTCGTCAATGCCGGCGGCCTGACCATGGACGCCGAAACACTTTTCGATACCTGCAAGCAATATTGGACTGCCGGGCGATTGGCATATCATGGCCGCGCCGTGCCTGAGCCTGAGCCCGTCAGCTAGAACGGCACGCAGCTCCCGGGCATTGGGGCAGATGCTGCGCATCGTAGCGGCGGACAGTGCAGGCCTAGGCCCACGTTCCTAGGTGAGCCCGCACCAGCCTTAGTCGCTGTCGGATCAGGAAGGTTCAATCCTTGCTGCGGTTTTGCCCGGGAACTCGACGCCGATGTCTATGACATTGTCGCGGTTCATCAATGTGATAGTCTTCACAGACACCTGTATTTCGCAATCGTAAGCTGATCCGCCTTTGCAAGTTTGTGGAGTCCCCGCAATGGGTGAAATTCGCAACTTCAGATCCGGAAATCATGATGAGCCGCCTCCACACGGCTCAATGCCTCGTCGTCTCGCCGCAATCATTGTCGGTGACATCGCTTCCTATAGTCGCTTGATGCAGGCCGACGAGGAAGGCACGCATGTTCGCGTCAAGCGGATCGAGCGGGACCTCATCCAGCCCAGCATCGTCGAGCACCATGGAACGCTGGTGAAGACGACGGGCGATGGCTTCATTGCGATCTTCGACAGTCCAGTCGAGGCTGTCAGATGCAGTATCGTCATCCAGCAGAATCTGATCGGCCGCAACGCTTCGCTTCCGAAGGACTCCCGGATCGAATACCGGATCGGCGTCAATCTCGGCGACGTCATCGTGGAGCCGGACGACGTCTACGGCGACGGCGTCAACATTGCCACGCGCATCGAGGGGATCGCCGAGCCCGGCCAAGTCTACATCTCCGGCGCGATCTACGAGCAGATCAAGCACAAAATCGTATGTGGCTACGAGTCACTCGGGGACCGCAAGGTCAAGAATATTACCGATCCGGTACGCGTCTATCGCGTGCTGCCGGACTCAGATGCGGTCGGGAGGACGCGAGGCCGTCGCGAAAATACTCTGATCTTTCTCCTGGGCATCATGCTGCTCGTGATGGCCAGCAACGTGCTGTGGTATCTGCTGGCGCCGCCGGGCAAGGTAGGCAAGCAGGCCGCCGTGCCGACCGCTCCGGTCGCATCACCAAGCCCGCAACCTCCGCAGCGCGAAGCCGCGACGCAAACGCCGCAGCCGCCCCCCCTCGCCGGCGTTGTCGTCCCCATCGCCCGTTCCGGCCCCAACTCAAGCACCGAGACAAGCGGCGACGCCGCTCCGCGAACCCGAGATGATCGCCATTCGCGGCGGCAGCTTTGCGATGGGCAGCAATGACGATCCGACCGAACGTCCCGTCCACCAGGTCACGGTCAAGCCGTTCTCGATCGGCAAATATCCGGTGACGGTGCAGGAATGGAACGAATGCGCCGCTGCAAAGGCGTGCGGCTTCACGGCCACCGGAAAAGATGATGCGCCGATCAGCAATGTAAGCTGGACCGACGCGCAACAATATGTGGCCTATCTCGCGCAGGCGACGAAGAAGCCGTATCGACTTCCGACCGAAGCCGAATGGGAATATGCCGCGCGCGGTGGAACCCAGACCAAATATTGGTGGGGCGACAAGCTCCAGCTGGGCATGGCTGGATGCAAGGATTGCGGTGACCTCGCGGCCGAGCAGCCGGCGAAGGTCGGCAGCTTCAAGCCGAATCCGTTCGGCCTCCACGACATGGGCGGTGGTGTCGATCAGTGGGTCGAGGACTGCTGGCGCAGGACCTATCAGGGCGCATCCGGTGACGGTTCGGCATGGACCGGCGGGGACTGCACCTCGCACGTGCTGCGCTCGGGCTCCTGGAAGAACGATTCGAGATATGTGAGGCCATCCAACCGCGATGGCTACGATACCAATGTTCGTTATCCGACGCATGGATTCCGCGTCGCGCTCAGTCCTTAAGCGCAGTCCTTTAGGTGCGGGAGTAGGTTTGATGAAAATCCTTCGCTGCATCGCGCTGTCGGCGGTGCTCGCATTGCTTCCGGGCATCGCCCTTGCGCAGGGCAAGACCGCTCCCAAGGACGCAAAGCTCTATTTCATCACGCCGCATGACGGGCAGAAGGTTCGCGGTGGTTTCTGGGTCCGGTTCGGCTTGCGCAACATGGGCGTCACCCACGCCGGCGACGACTACCAGAACGCCGGTCATCATCACCTGCTGGTCGACGTCAACGATCCCATCGATCCCAAAGAGCCGATCCTCCAGGACAAGTCGCATCTGCATTTCGGGGCGGGGCAGACCGAAACCTTCCTCGAGCTTCCACCCGGGACACACACGCTGCAGCTGGTGCTGGGAGATGCGAAGCACTATCCGTTCGAGCCACCCATCGTGTCGGAGAAGATCACCGTGCGCGTCAGGCAGCCTGTTGCAAGCCTGGTAAGAACGCGATGAATTTTGATTGAATCGCTGCCGGCCGGGAAACCGGTTTCCACCTCTCCCGTAGGGAGAGGTCGGATCGCATCGAAGATGCGGTCCGGGTGAGGGATTACAGTCTCACTGAATGGCCGCGGCCCCTCACCCGGATTGCTTCGCAATCCGACCTCTCCCCGTCGGGGAGAGGTGGCTCAACCATCAAGCTTTGGGCGATCACCGCAGGCTGGCGTTGATCTTGTCCAGCACCGCAGAGCCCGGGCACAGCGTGTCCGCTTCCAGCGTGTTGAGCGGCGTCTCGACCGTGTTGAGATGCTCGTGCAAATCTTCCGCATCAGGGTCGACATAGAGCAGGCCGGTGACGATCTGCCCTTTCGCGGCGTGCTTCTGGAGGAAGGTCTGGGCGCCAAGACGGTCATGCGGATCGTAGTCGGCGTCGATCTTGCGCAGCGCGATCTTGCTGCCGTCATGTTGTTCAACGAGCTGCACCGTGCCCGGCGCGTAATCGACGGCGATGGGATCGCGGCCGACCAGCACGTCCAGCCGGTTCACGGCGTCATTGTGCTCGCGGACATAGTCGAAGCTCTTGGTCGAGCCGGCGTGGTTGTTGAAGGCGATGCAGGGGCTGATGACGTCGATGAAGGATGCGCCCTTGTGGCGGATCGCAGCCGCGATCAGCGGCACGAGCTGGGCCTTGTCGCCGGAGAAGCTGCGCGCGACGAAGGTCGCGCCGAGCTGTAACGCGATCGCGACGAGGTCGATGGCGTTGTCGGTGTTGGTGACACCCTTCTTGGATTTCGAGCCGCGGTCGGCTGTCGCCGAGAACTGGCCCTTGGTCAGGCCGTAGACGCCGTTGTTCTCGACGATATAGGTCATGTTGACGCCGCGCCGGATCGAATGCGCGAACTGGCCGAAGCCGATCGAGGCGGAGTCGCCGTCGCCGGAGACGCCGAGATAGATCAGGTCACGGTTGGCGAGGTTGGCTCCGGTCAGCACGCTGGGCATGCGGCCGTGCACGGAATTGAAGCCGTGCGAGTTGCCGAGGAAATAGTCCGGCGTCTTCGACGAGCAGCCGATGCCGGAGATTTTGGCCACCCGGTGCGGCTCGATCGAGAGCTCGTAGCAGGCTTCGATGATGGAGGCGGTGATCGAGTCGTGGCCGCAGCCGGCGCACAGCGTCGAGATCTTGCCCTCGTAGTCGCGGTGGGTATAGCCGAGCTCGTTCTTCTTCAGCCCGGGATGATGGAATTTCGGCTTTGCAATATAGGTCATGATACGGCCTTGCGGAGCGGGGTCACCTTGAGGTGATCCTGATGGTCGCCAATGGCTTTTGCGATGAAACGGGCGGTGATCGGGGTGCCGTCATAGTGCACGATCGGCACGAGGCGCACCGGGTCGATGCCGTTCTCGTTGACGATGAGCTGGCGGAGTTGGCTGTCGCGGTTCTGCTCGACCACGTAGACGAAGTCGTGCTCGGCGAGGAAGCTCGCCACGCTGGAGTGGAACGGGAAGGCGCGGATACGCAGCCGATCGAGCTGATGCCCGCGTGCTTCCAGGAGCCCGATCGCCTCGTCCATCGCTGGCGAGGTCGAGCCGAAATAGATCACGCCGTATTTGGTCGGCCGTTCCGCATTGGCCTGCAGCGGCCGCGGCACCAGATCCTGTGCAGTTTCGAACTTGCGTACGAGCCGCTGCATGTTGTCGGCATAGACCGAGCCTTCCTCGGAGTAGCGCGCATAGCGGTCGCGCGAGGTGCCGCGGGTGAAGTAGGAGCCCTTGGTCGGATGCGTTCCGGGATAGGTGCGGTAGGGGATGCCGTCGCCGTCGACGTCGAGATAGCGGCCGAAGTCGCGGCCTTCCTCCAGCATCTCCGCGGTCATCACCTTGCCGCGGTCGTATTGCCGCGCGTCGTCCCACTTCAGCGGGCGGCAGAGCCGGTGGTTCATGCCGATGTCGAGGTCGAGCATCAGGAAGATGGTGGTCTGCAGCCGTTCGGCGAGATCGAAGGCCGCCGCCGCGAACTCGAAGGCTTCCGCGGGATCCTCGGGGAACAGCAGCACGTGCTTGGTGTCGCCATGCGAAGCATAGGCGCAGGCGATGATGTCGCATTGCTGGGTGCGGGTCGGCATGCCCGTGGAGGGGCCGGCGCGCTGGATGTTCATGATCACGGCCGGGATCTCGGCGAAGTAGGACAGGCCGATGAACTCAGTCATCAGCGAGATGCCCGGGCCGGAGGTCGCGGTGAAGGCACGGGCGCCGTTCCAGGACGCGCCGATCACGATGCCGATTGAAGCCAGCTCGTCCTCGCCCTGCACGATCGCGTATTTCGCCTTGCCCGTTTCAGGGTCGTGCCGATACTTCTTGCAATGGGCGGTGAAAGCTTCCGCCACCGACGAGGACGGCGTGATCGGGTACCATGCGCATACGGTGGCGCCACCATAGACAGCGCCGAGCGCGGCCGCGCTGTTGCCCTCGATGAAGATGCGGTCGCCGACCTTGTCGGATTTCTTCACCCGCAGCCCAATCGGGCATTTCAGGTTCTGCAGCGCCCAGTCGCGGCCGAGATGCAGCGCATGGACGTTGGACGAAAGCAGCTTCTCCTTGCCCTTGTACTGCTCGCCGATCAGCTGTTCGATCAGCTTCGGGTCCATGTCGAGCAGCGCCGAGAGGCTGCCCAAATAGATGATGTTCTTGAACAGCTGGCGCTGGCGCGGATCGGTGTAGGTCGAGTTGGTGATCGCGGTGAGCGGCACGCCGATCACGGTGATGTCGTCGCGGAATTTGGTCGACGGCATCGGCTTGGTCGAATCGTAGAACAGATAGCCGCCGGGCTCGATGCCGGCGACGTCCTTGTCCCAGGTCTGCGGGTTCATCGCCACCATCATGTCCACGCCGCCGCGGGCACCAAGATGGCCGTCCTCGGTCACCCGCACCTCGTACCAAGTCGGCAGGCCCTGGATGTTGGAGGGGAAGATGTTGCGAGGGCTCACCGGAACGCCATGGCGCAGGATCGCGCGCGCGAACATCTCGTTGGCGCTGGCCGAGCCCGAGCCGTTGACGTTGGCGAAGCGGACGACGAAGTCGTTTACGCTGCTGATCGGCTTTTTGTCGGGCATGATGATCCTGCGTAGGTCATTTCAATGAAATACTTCTGCATGTCCCAGGCGCCGGTGGGACAACGCTCGGCGCACAGCCCGCAATGCAGGCAGACGTCCTCGTCCTTCACCATCACGCGCCCGGTCTTGAGATCGCTGGAGACGTAGAGGTCCTGGTCCTGGTGCGGCGAGGGTGCCTTCAGGCGCTGGCGAAGATCGCTTTCCTCCCCGTTGTCAGTGAAGGTGATGCAATCCATCGGACAGATGTCGGCGCAGGCATCGCACTCGATGCAGAGCGAGGTCGAGAACACGGTCTGGACGTCGCAGTTCAGGCAGCGCTCGGCTTCGCCAAGCGCCAGCTTGACGTCGTAGCCGAGCTCGACCTCGGCACGGATGTCCTTCAGTGCGACGACCTTGTCACGATGCGGCACCTTGAAGCGCTTGTCGTTGGAGATGTCGTTGTCATAGCTCCATTCGTGGATGCCCATCTTCTGCGAGGAGATTTGCACCTCCGGCAGCGGGCGTTCGCTGATGTCCTCGCCCGAGAGCATCTTGTGGATCGACAGCGCGGCGTCATGGCCGTGCGCGACGGCCCAGATGATGTTCTTCGGCCCGAACGCGGCGTCGCCGCCGAAGAACACTTTCGGATTGGTGGAGACGAACGTCTTCGGATCGACCTTGGGCATATGCCATTTGTCGAACTCGATGCCGCAGTCCTTTTCGATCCACGGGAAGGCGTTCTCCTGGCCGACCGCGACCAGCACGTCGTCGCAGGCGATCGTCTCGTCCGGCTCGCCCGACGGCACCAGGTTGCGACGGCCCTTGGCGTCGTATTCGGCCTTCACCTTCTCGAAGGTGACGCCGATCAGCTTGCCGGCGACATGCTTGAATGCCACCGGCACCATGTAGTTGAGGATCGGGATGTCCTCGTGGATCGCGTCCTCCTTCTCCCAGGGCGAGGCCTTCATCTCCTCGAAGCCGGAGCGGACGACTACCTTGACGTTCTCGCCGCCGAGGCGGCGCGCGGTGCGGCAGCAATCCATCGCGGTGTTGCCGCCGCCGAGCACGATCACGCGCTTGCCGATCTTGTCGGTATGGCCGAACGAGACCGAGGCCAGCCACTCGATGCCGATGTGGATGTTGGCGGCCGCCTCTTTCCGGCCGGGAATGTCGAGCTCGCGGCCGCGCGGCGCGCCGGAGCCGACGAAGATCGCGTCGTATTTCTCGGCAAGCAGCGACGTCATGCTGTCGATGCGATGACCGCCTTTGAACTCGACGCCGAGATTGAGGATGTAGCCGGTCTCCTCGTCGATCACCGAATTGGGCAGGCGGAACTTCGGGATCTGGGTGCGCATCATGCCGCCGGCTTCGGGATCTGCATCGAACACGGTGCAGTGATAGCCGAGCGGCGCGAGATCGCGCGCGACCGTCAGTGAGGCGGGCCCGCCGCCGACCAGCGCAATGCGCTTGCCGTTCCTGGGTGAGGGGCGCGGCAGGCGCTGCTTGATGTCATCCTTGAAGTCAGCCGCGACGCGCTTCAGGCGGCAGATCGCGACGGGATTTTCCTCGACGCGGCCGCGGCGGCACGCCGGCTCGCATGGACGATCGCAGGTGCGTCCCAGAATTCCGGGAAACACGTTTGATTTCCAATTGATCATATAGGCGTCGCTGTAGCGGCCTTGTGCGATCAGTCGAATGTATTCGGGAACCGGGGTGTGCGCAGGACAGGCCCACTGACAATCGACCACTTTGTGAAAGTAGTCGGGGGCCGCGATATCGGTCGGTTTCATTCCTACCCTGTCCGCGCAGGCCCAAAGACCCCGCGGCCTTTTCTTGAGCTTGGCGAACGCTTAGGGCGTTTCGATCTGGTTTCTGAATGACGTCATGAGGTTAGCTTATTAGAACCGTTCCGAAGTACAACGCTAAATTTTCGCGATCACCGCCTTTCATGGGAGCTGCGCGCAGACGGCATTGGCGGCCGCGCGCGGTAATGCGGCGGTGCAACATGTTGCGCTGCGGATAGCTGCTTCAGCCCTGCGTGATATCGCTCTTCGCGAGATCCCACATCAGGCTGTAAGTGCCGACGGAGACGGGCAGCGGGAAGGGCGCGGCAGCAGGGCCGGTGAGGCGTTCGGCGATCACGGCCGAGACCGCGCCGACATGCGTGCCGTCGATCAGCACGAACCAGTCGCGTGCGCCTTCGTTGCGCACAACCGGAATCCCAACCGTTGCGCCGGATAGCTCCGGCTCGCTCTCGAGCAGATGCATCGAGACGATGCCCTCGTGCGTTTCCGGCGCCAGCTTTTCTTGCAGTGCATCGCGCCATGCCCCTGCATTGTCGGGCGTTGGCCGCAGCCGCACCACGCCGAGCGCAGCTCCGCGACCGGTGCCATTGCTGATGGTGATGCGTGCGACCACGCGCAGCATGTTCTTGAAGCGCGCCATGGTCCGCCGCGACCAATCGGTCTGATTTGCGAGCCGCGTCCGGTAGGCGGGGCTGTCGAGCACGTCGAGCGTCGCGGTCGAATAGAGGCAGAGATATTTGGGATTGGCGGCGTGCGCGACATAGCGCCGCGCCTCCAGGAAACCCTCGATCGCGACGCGCTCTTCCAGATGCTCGCGATCGTACCAGCGATTGAAATCGGCCTCATCAGCCTCGTCGATGTTCATCGACGTCAGCAGCATGCCTTTCCCGGCGAGCGGCATTTTCTTGTTGTCCTTCCCTTGCGAACCCAGACCCTCATGGTGAGGAGGCGCGTAAGCGCCGTCTCGAACCATGAAGGCCCCCGCGGCAGCACCTCGGCCATTCATCCTTCGAGACGCGCGCAAAGAGCGCGCTCCTCAGGATGAGGGTCTAGATTTCTAGCGTGGTGTCTTCGAAGCAAGGTCCGCGATCGACCTCATGACCGCGTCCCTGACGCCGGCATCATAGAGCGAATGTCCGGCCCCTTCCACGATACGAATCTCGGAACCCGGCCAAACTTTAGCGAGCGCCTCGGATGTCTCAGGAGGGCACAACAGATCGTAGCGACCCTGGACCATGATGCCGGGAATGCCGGACAGCCGGCTTGCATTTCGCAACAACTGGTCCTCCGTCATGAAGGAATTGTTGATGAAATAATGCGCCTCCATGAACGGCGTCGCGGGCAGTGTGCGCCAGACGTTCAGTGAGGCAAGGTCCAGTCGCGTCTTTGCGGGCTTGTGCTCGGACAATGTGCGTTCGGTGTCGTGCCAGGCGCGCGCCGCGGGCCCGTGAACGGCCGGATCGGCGTTGAGGATGCGGCGCCAAATGGCGTCCACCGGCTGCTCGCGTTCCTCTAGCGGCAGCGCGCTCAAAAAGTCCTCGTGAAGCGCGGGATAGAACTGTCGCAGGCGCGAGGTGAAGGCCGTCTCGACTTCGGCCCGCGTGCCCAGGAAGGTCGCGCGCAGCGCGATGCCGGAGACGCGCTCGGGATGCGCCTCCGCATAAGCCAGCGCCAGCGTTGCGCCCCAGGAGCCGCCGACGACAATCCAGCGGTCGAAGCCGAATCTTTCGCGGAGCTTTTCCATGTCCGCGATCAGATGCTGCGTCGTGTTGTGCTCGCGCGATCCCTTCGGCCGGCTGCGGCCACAGCCGCGCTGGTCGAACAGCACGGCGCAGAAGCGATCGGGATCGAACAGGCGGCGATGGTCGGGCTGGCAGCCGCTGCCGGGGCCGCCATGCAGATAGACTGCGGGAATGCCCTCAGTGCGGCCGACGCTTTCGACGTAAAGCTCGTGGCCGTCGCCGACGTCGAGCATTTCGGAGGTCAGCGGCGCAAAGGGATCGGTACGTTTGGCGGATGCGGCCGCGTCGGCGTCAGGCACCATTCTCGGATTCCAGAGTGCCGCCGGCGAAGTTGCGGTAGATGAAGCGGTTGGTCTCGCCCTCGGCCTCGCGTTCGGCCTGCTTGAAGATGGTCTCGTGCAGCGGCGACAGCGCGCAGGCCGGATCGGTGTTGGCGGCATCGCCCGTCAGCGCGAAGGCCTGGCAGCGGCAGCCGCCGAAATCGATCTCGCGGAATTCGCAGGACTTGCACGGCTCCTTCATCCAGCCGGTGCCGCGATAGCGGTTGAAGGCGTCCGAGTTCTGCCAGATCCAGGCGATCGAATGATTTGAACGAACGGATTCGAAGTCGAGCCCGGTGATGCTCTCGGCCGCGTGGCAGGGCAGCACCTTGCCGGCCGGCGAGATGTTGAAGAACTGACGACCCCAGCCGCCCATGCATTTCTTCGGGCGCAGCGCGTAATAGTCGGGAACGACGTAGTCGATCGCAAGCGTGCCCTTCAGCCGCTCGCGTGCTTCCTCGACGAGGCGCGTGGCCTCATCGAGCTGCGCCACCGTCGGCATCAGTGCGGCGCGGTTCTTCAGCGCCCAGCCGTAATACTGCACGTTGGCGACCTCGAGCCGGTCGGCGTCGAGATCGATCGCCATCTGGATGACGTCGGGGAGCTGGTGCAGGTTCTGGCGGTGCATCACCGCGTTCACGGTGAGCGGCAGGTCAAGCTCGCGCGTCCACTTCGCGACCTCGAGCTTCTTGTGATGCGCGCCCTTGTAGCCGGCGACGCGATCCGAAAGGCCGTCTTCGGTGCCCTGGAAGCTGATCTGCACATGGCAGAGCCCGGCATCCGCAAGCTCGCTCAGCCTCTCGCGCGTCAGCAGCACGGCCGAGGTGATGAGATTGGTGTAGAGGCCGACATCGCTGGCATGCTTGACCAGCTCGACGAGGTCCTTCCGCGCCGTTGGCTCGCCCCCGGAGAAGTGGACCTGGAGCACGCCGATCTCGGCGAGCTCGCTCAGGACCTTCTTCCATTCATCCGTCGTCAGCTCCTTGTTCGAGCGGTCGAGCTCGACCGGGTTGGAGCAATAGGGACATTGCAGCGGGCAGCGGTGGGTGATTTCGAGCAGCACGGCGAGCGGAATGCCAAAGGTCTCCGCCGTCGAGCGCTGCTTCTCCAGCACCGCGAGGCTGTCGCTAGCGTCGGGCGGGATAGCGGGATTGCCGAGCACGTCGCTCATAACGTCTTCTCCCGGGCCTCGGTGAGGAAGCCCTTGTCGGCGAGATCCTGCAGCATGGCGATCACGTCGGTGAGGATCGCATCGCGCGGCGCGGCGTATTTGGCCGCGAGCTGATCGGCGACGTCGCCGACATTGCGCTCGCCGTTGCAGAGCTGCAAGACCTCGACCGCGATTTCGTCGGGCGCCAGCACGCGTTCCGGCGCCAGGATCACCCAGACTTTTCGCGTCTCGTCATATCTAAGCTTGGCATGCCGCGGCAGCACGGGGCGGCTTGCCTCGCTGACGCTGATGTTACGCGGCCCGGCCATTTCTGTTCCTCTTCAGCTCGCCTTGGGCACGAACGCGCCCGGCGGAATGTGGCCTTCGACATAGGCATGGTAGAGCGCATCGAGTTGCACCCATAGCACGTTGGTCTTGAAGATCAGAGCATTGCAGACGGAGGCGCGCTCTTCAGGTGTCCTCGCATGGGCCTTGACGTAGTCGAGTGCGAACCCGGCGTCGCGCGGCGCCTGCGCCAGACGGCGCTTGAAGTAGCTCATGATGTCAGGGTTGACGAAGTCGTAGTGCTCCAGCATCCCGGCAATACGTTCTTCGTGCAGGTTCGGCGCGAACAGTTCGGTGAGCGAGGAGGCGATCGCCTCCAGCGGGCTCTTCTCGCGGCAGTAATGGACATAGGCCTCGACCGCAAAGCGCGTCGCCGGCAGAATCCCTTCCGTCGATTCCACATAGGCGGTGTCGAGCCCGAGGCCGTCGGTCAGCTTGAGCCAGCGCTCGATGCCGCCTTCAGAGCCGATATCGCCGTCATGGTCCTCGATGCGGTGGCGCCATTCCAGGCGCGTGGCGCGGTCGCGGAAGCGCGAGATCACCACCGCGTCCTTGATCGGGATCGTGCTCTGGTAATAGTAGCGGTTCAGTGCCCAGGCCTGTACCTGGCCCTTGTTCAGCTTGCCGCCATGCAGCAGCTTATGGAACGGATGCAGGCTGTGATAGCGCGTCGCGCCGATATGGCGCAGCGTCGCCTCCAGCTCCTCGGCCGAGTTGAGCCTGATGTCCTTGCCGATCGAGAGCGCGGTCATTCCAGTCAGTGACGCGGCATTCACAGCACGATCTCCGTTCCATCGGCGGGAATCTGCCAGCCCGCCTCCTCAGTGGCTTTGCGCTCGATCGAGCCAGGCAGCAGCGCCGGATTCGAGTTATTGATATGCAGAAACAGCTTCCTGTCGATATTGAGATCGGCCAGCCGCGCGATCGCGCCGTCGTCGCCGGACATCGCGACATGTCCCATGCTCTTGCCGGTCTTGTGGCCGAGTCCGGCCTTGATCATCTCGTCGTCCCGCCAGACCGTGCCGTCGAAGAACACCAGCGCGGCGCCATCGATCTCGGCCTTGAGCGCGTCGGTCACCTCGGCGCAGGCGGCAATGAAGTAGAAGCACTTGCCGGTCGACTTGTCGGTGATCTTCAGCCCCAGCGTATCGCCGTCGCCGGTCTCCCCGCCGGGATGTGCCTTGCCTTCGAGATACCAGGCCGACTTGCCGGGCACCGCGAAGGGCAGCACTTCGAGTCCCGAGCGCGCGCCATCGGTGAGCCGCGGCTCGAAGGGCTCGCGGATAGCCATCGGCTGGCGCCGTACGTTCTTTTCGTTCAGCACGTTGAAGATGCTGTTGCTCTTCAGGATCGCCAGCACCTTCTCATGCGCATAGACCGTGAAGGGCGAACCCTCCCGCATCGAGAGCAGGCCTGCGACCGCATCCACTTCGCTGTTGGTCAGGATCACGCCCGCAATCGGCGTGTGGCGCAACGCGCCCGCCTTCGGATGTAGCTGCGGCGTGGCGTTCAATTGCTGGCGAAGGTCGGGGGAGGCGTTGATCAAAAACCAGTGCTCGCCGTCGCCACTGAAGGCGACCGAGGCCTGGGTTCTCTGAAGCTCATGGCCATTCGTACGGGCCGCCCGGCAGCCCTCGCAGCCGCAATTCCATTGCGGTACTCCGCCGCCGGCCCCGGCGCCCAGGACGACGACGCGAAGCATAATCCGTCTCCTGGAGGGAATGTCGCGAGGTGGATCTCAGGCCGAGACACCTCGATCTTCCGGAAACCTATCGTGACCGAAAGATCCACCTGCGCGGAACGCGAACTCACAAACCGCTTACTTGCGGGTGGCGCTCACATACATGTTGATTTCCATACCGCAGGGCACTTCGACGATCTTGGGGGCTTTCCAGGCCATTTTGGCTCTCCATATTCGCGAATTCGGACGTATCCGCCCAACGGTTAAATTACTGCGGGCGGAAAAGTTCGCCAGTGAAATTTTCCCGAGAAAGCCATGTTGCGGCGCGAAAATGATGGTGGAACATCACTTCTGACGACGCTGCCTTGCGCGTGGCGCATTCGGTCGCGAAGCCTGTCCTGATAAAGCAGTTGTGAGTGCAGTGCAGCTTTCAATCCGGTACAGGCGACCCAGCTGGAATTCGGTAATGCCCAGATACTTCTTCAACACCCGTATCGGCGACGAATTGATCGTGGATCCTGACGGCGAGGACCTGCGCAATCCTGATCGCGCCTGGGAAGTCGCCCGCCAGATGATCCTTGAGGTCGTGAAGTCCGAGGGTACCCAGCGGGCCCTGCTTGAGGCGGTTATCGAGGTGACCGACGTCGATGGGGAAATCGTGCTCGAGTTTCCCTTCACCGAGGCGCTGCTGGACATCCCCGATCAGTCGGCCACTCGCCACTAGCTTCACCTTCGCCCCCGCGAAATCCGCATGGCTTTGCCGCGTTCCCGGCGCTAAAAGACGCCGGTCACACGGAGCAAGCCATGCAAGATCTCTGGCGCCTGTCGGCCGCCGACCTCGCTACCCTCGTCAAGTCCAGGAAGGTGTCAGCCAAGGAGGCGGCCAAGGCTGGCCTCGCCCGGCTGGATGCGGTCAATCCCAAGCTCAACGCCGTGATCGACCACCGGCCGGAGGACGTGCTCAAGCAGGCTGACGCTGTCGATGCCGCGATCGCGAGGGGGGAGGACCCCGGCGTGCTGGCCGGCGTGCCCGTCACCATCAAGGCCAATGTCGACCAGGAAGGCTTCGCCACCACCAACGGCCTCAAGCTGCAGCGCGACCTGATCGCGCGCGAGGACAATCCGGTCGTCGCCAATTTCCGCAAAGCCGGCGCCATCCTGCTCGGCCGCACCAATTGCCCGGCCTTCTCCTATCGCTGGTTCACCACCAGTCTGGTCCATGGCGACACCAAGAACCCCCGCGACGCCTCGCTGACGCCGGGCGGCTCGTCTGGCGGCGCCGGGTCGGCCGTCGCGGCCGGCATCGGCCATATCGCCCACGGCACCGACATTGCCGGCTCGATCCGCTACCCTGCCTATGCCTGTGGTGTGCATGGCCTGCGCCCAACCCTGGGCCGCATCCCGGCCTTCAATCCCGCGCTGCCGGAGCGCCCGATCGGGCCGCAGATCATGGCGGTGTCGGGACCCCTGGCGCGCACCGTCAACGACATCAGGATTTCGCTCGCCGCCATGTCGGCGCGCGACGTGCGCGATCCCTGGTGGGTCCCGGTGCCGCTGGAGGGCCCGGCCAGGCCGAAGCGCGCCGCGCTCTGCCTCAACCCGGACGGCCTTGCGACCACGCCTGAAGTAAAGGCCGCGGTGAGCGATGCCGGCAAGCGGCTGGAGCGGGCGGGGTGGACCGTCGATGTGATCGAGAACACCCCGCCGATGCGCGAGGCGGTCGAGTGGCAGATAAAACTCTGGCTCGGCGACGGCTATGAGGCCCAGCTCGAGATGGCCGAGCGTGAAGGCGATCCCGGCGCGCTGGTCTGCCTGCGCGGCAACCGCGCCAGGGTCACGCCAATGGATCAGGCCAACTACGCAAAGGCGCTCACGCGTCGCGCCACGCTGACCCGCGAATGGATGCTGTTCTTCGAAAAATATGCCGTGCTACTGACGCCGGTCTCCGGCGAGCTGCCGTTCCCGGATCATCTCGACCGCAAGGACGACGAGTCCTTCAAGCGCGTCTGGGAAGCGCAGCTGCCGCAGATTGCGATTCCGTTCATGGGCCTGCCGGGCCTCGTGGTCTCCACCGGTCTCGTGGGCAAGGCGCCGGTCGGCGTGCACATCGTCTCGGGCCGCTATCGCGAGGATCTCTGCCTGCTCGCGGGCGAAGCAATCGAGGCGGGCGGTGTGCCGCCGTCGCCGATCGATCCTGTGGGTTAGCGATGTCTGTCATCTACGACTTCAAGGCCAACTCGCTTGCCGGCGAGGAGGTGCCGATGCGCCGCTTCGAGGGACAGGTGCTCTTGATCGTCAACACCGCGAGCAAGTGCGGCTTCACGCCGCAATATCGCGGGCTCGAGGATCTGCATCGCGACCTGTCGCCGCGCGGCTTCTCGGTGCTCGGCTTTCCCTGCAACCAATTCGGCGCGCAGGAGCCGGGGGGAGGCGAGCGAGATCCAGGCGTTCTGCTCGACCAACTACGACGTCACCTTTCCCCTGTTCGAGAAGATCGACGTCAACGGCGCCCATGCGCACCCCCTGTATGAGTACCTGAAACACCAGCAATCCGGCCTGCTCGGGGCCTCCAT
Organism: Bradyrhizobium sp. NAS80.1; assembly: GCF_001908205.1. GTDB lineage: Bacteria > Pseudomonadota > Alphaproteobacteria > Rhizobiales > Xanthobacteraceae > Bradyrhizobium. The sequence continues at coordinate 1,828 of NZ_LGHL01000040.1, read as the reverse complement.
CAAATGGAATTTCACCAAATTCCTGGTGGACCGTGCCGGCAAGGTGGTCGCGCGCTACGCGCCGACCGCCCGGCCCGAAGGATTGCGGCAGAAGATCGAGACCCTGTTATGAGCGAGACAATCATGAGCGACGAATTTCCGGACCGCCTGTCGGTCGACCCGAACAGCCCCTATTACAATGCGGACATCCTGGCGCGCGACGTCGGCATCCGCTTCAAGGGCATCGAGAAGACCAATGTCGAGGAGTACTGCATCAGCGAAGGCTGGGTCCGCGTCACCGCAGGCAACGCCAAGGACCGCTACGGCAATCCGCTGACGATCAAGGTGCATGGTCCGGTGGAGCCGTATTTCAGGGATAAGAAGTGACGGCGAAGCCGTCATTCCGGGGCGCGCGTTAGCGCGAGCCCGGAATCTCGGGATTCCGGGTGTGGTCCTTCGGACCATCCCGGAATGACGCCAATAAACTGAAAGCCACCCCATGTCCGTCCGCATCGTCGATGTCCGCGAGATCACCAAGCCGATCTCGTCGCCGATCCGCAACGCCTATATCGACTTCACCAAGATGACGACGAGCCTCGTTGCCGTCGTCACCGACGTCGTCCGCGATGGCAAGCGCGTCGTCGGCTACGGCTTCAACTCCAACGGCCGCTATGGGCAGGGCGGCCTGATCCGCGAACGCTTCGCCTCGCGCATTCTCGAGGCCGATCCGAAGTCGCTTCTGAACACGGCCGGCGACAATCTCGACCCCGACAAGGTCTGGGGCGCGATGATGACCAACGAGAAGCCCGGCGGCCACGGTGAGCGCTCGGTTGCGGTCGGCACCATCGACATGGCGATGTGGGACGCGGTGGCGAAGATCGCGGGCAAGCCGCTGTTTCGCCTGCTCGCCGAGCGCCACGGCGTGACCGCCAATCCGCGCGTGTTCGTCTATGCAGCCGGCGGCTACTACTATCCCGGCAAGGATCTCTCGATGCTGCGCGACGAGATGCGCGGTTATCTCGACCGCGGCTACAACGTCGTGAAGATGAAGATCGGCGGCGCGCCGATCGAGGATGATCGCACGCGCATCGAGGCGGTGCTGAAGGAGATCGGCAAGGACGCGCAGCTCGCGGTAGATGCGAACGGCCGCTTCGATCTGGAGACCGGGATCGCCTATGCCAAGATGCTGCGCGATTATCCCTTGTTCTGGTACGAGGAGGTCGGCGATCCCCTCGACTACGCACTCCAGGCCGCACTCGCCGAATTCTATCCGGGCCCGATGGCGACAGGCGAAAACCTGTTCAGTCACCAGGATGCGCGCAATCTCCTCCGCTACGGCGGCATGCGCCCCGACCGCGACTGGCTGCAATTCGACTGCGCGCTGTCCTACGGCCTGTGCGAATACCAGCGCACGCTCGAAGTGTTGAAGACCTGCGGCTGGTCGCCAAGCCGCTGCATCCCGCACGGCGGCCACCAGATGTCGCTCAACATCGCCGCCGGCCTAGGCCTCGGCGGCAACGAGAGCTACCCCGACCTGTTCCAGCCCTATGGCGGCTTCCCGGATGGTGTGCGCGTCGAGAACGGTCACATCACCATGCCGGATCTGCCGGGCATCGGGTTTGAAGGCAAGTCGGATCTCTACAGGGAGATGAAGGCGCTGGCGGAGTAATAGTGGGGGCGCGAAGGCGTCTCCAACAACTCGGTGTCGTCCCCGCGAACGCGGGGACCCATATGTGGACGGCCCCCGTGGCACAAGAGCATTGTGAGGTTTGATCGGATCGCTTGCATCCAGATGTCCGGCCTGTCTGTGCAGCTTGGTCGCCGCTGGCCAAGATGGTTTCCGCAACAC
>NZ_LGHL01000004.1 GCF_001908205.1 Bradyrhizobium sp. NAS80.1 | reverse complement strand
GCTTGGCGGACGCAGCGGCCGGCTTGGCGGCGCCGGCACCATCGGTGATCTGGCCGAGCAGTGCGCCGACCGCAACCGTCGCGCCATCGGCGGCGATGATCTCGCTCAGCGTGCCGGCGGAGGGCGCCGGGACTTCGATGGTGACCTTGTCGGTCTCGAGCTCCACCAAGGGCTCGTCGACGGCGACGGGGTCGCCGGCCTTCTTGAACCAGCGGCCGATGGTGGCCTCGGTGACGGATTCGCCGAGCGTCGGCACACGAATTTCAGTCATGGTCTTTTCCTTAAGGAGATCGCCAGTGCGGTCATGAATTCCGATGTCATCGCCCGCAAAAAGCAGGCCATCCAGCAAGCCGGGACGTTCGCGTTCACGAGGACGTCACGACTTACTGGATGCCCCGCCTTTGGCGGGGCATGAGCAGTTCAAAAAGTTCAGCTCAGTGCTTCGTCCAGGAACGCCTTCAGCTGCGCCTGATGCTTCGACATCAGACCCGTGGCGGTCGCGGCGGAAGCGGCGCGGCCGACATAACGCGGACGCTTGCTCACACCGTGCACCTGGTTGAGCACCCATTCCAGATAGGGCTCGATGAAGTGCCACGCACCCATGTTGCGCGGCTCTTCCTGACACCACACCACTTCGGCCTTCTTGAAGCGGGACAGCTCGGCCACCAGCGCCTTCAGAGGCACCGGATAGAGCTGCTCGACGCGCATCAGATAGATGTCGTCGATGCCGCGCTTCTCACGCTCCTCGTAGAGGTCGTAATAGACCTTGCCGGAGCAGAGCACGACGCGGCGGATCTTCTCGTCCGGAACGAGCTTGAGCGCCTCGCTGGGCTGCATCTGGGCGTCATCATACAGGATACGGTGGAAGGTCGTTCCCTTGGCGAGCTCCTCCAGCCGCGACACTGCACGCTTGTGGCGCAGCAGCGACTTCGGCGTCATCATGATCAGCGGCTTGCGGATCTCGCGGTGGAGCTGGCGCCGCAGCACGTGGAAGTAGTTCGCCGGCGTAGTCGGATAGACCACCTGCATGTTGTCTTCGGCGCACATCTGCAGGTAACGCTCGAGACGCGCCGAGGAGTGCTCCGGTCCCTGGCCCTCATAGCCGTGCGGCAAGAGGCAGACGAGGCCGGACATGCGCAGCCATTTGCGCTCGCCCGACGAGATGAACTGGTCGAACACGACCTGCGCGCCGTTGGCGAAGTCGCCGAACTGGGCTTCCCACAGCGTCAGCGTGTTCGGCTCGGCGAGCGAATAGCCGTATTCGAAGCCGAGCACGGCTTCTTCCGACAGCAGCGAGTTGATGACCTCGTAATGGCCCTGCTCGCGGCCGAGATGGTTGAACGGCGTGTAGCGGCTCTCGTCCTCCTGGTCGATCAGGACCGAGTGACGCTGCGAGAACGTGCCGCGCTCCGAATCCTGTCCGGACAGGCGGACGTGGTGGTTTTCGTTGAGCAGCGTGCAGAACGCCAGCGCCTCACCGGTCGCCCAGTCGATCCCCACGCCGTTGTCGATCGCCTTCGAGCGGTTCTCGAGGAAGCGCTGGATGGTGCGGTGGACGCGGAAGCCGTCCGGCACCTTGGTGATCTTGCGGCCGATGTCCTTGAGGATTGAAATATCAACGCCGGTGACGCCGCGGCGCGCGTCCTCTTCCTGGTCGTCGATCTTGAAGCCGGACCACTTGCCGTCAAGCCAGTCGGCCTTGTTCGGCTTGTAGGAGGCGCCGGCCTCGAACTCGGCGTCGAGACGCGCGCGCCAGTCGGCCTTCAGCTTGTCGACCTCACCCTCGGTAACCACGCCCTCGGCGATCAGGCGCTTGGAGTAGAGCGTGAGTGTCGAGGGGTGAGCCGCGATCCGCTTATACATCACCGGCTGGGTGAAGGCCGGCTCGTCGCCCTCATTGTGGCCGTAGCGGCGATAGCACCACATGTCGATGACGACGGGCTTGTGGAACTTCTGCCGGAACTCGATCGCGACCTTGGCCGCGAACACCACGGCTTCCGGATCGTCGCCGTTCACGTGAAAGATCGGCGCGTCGATCATCTTCGCGACGTCCGACGGGTACGGCGAAGAGCGGGAATAGCGCGGATAGGTGGTGAAGCCGATCTGGTTGTTGACGATGAAATGGACGGAGCCGCCGGTGCGGTAGCCCTTCAGGTCGGACAGGCCGAAGCATTCGGCGACCACGCCCTGGCCGGCGAACGCGGCGTCGCCATGCATCAGCAGCGGCATCACCGAGATGCGCATATCCGGCGGATCACCGTGCTGGTCCTGCTTGGCGCGGACCTTGCCGAGCACCACGGGATCGACGATCTCGAGATGCGAAGGGTTGGCGGTCAGCGACAGATGGATGTTGTTGCCGTCGAACTCACGGTCCGAGGAGGCGCCGAGGTGATACTTGACGTCGCCCGATCCCTCGACTGCGTCGGGATTGGCCGAGCCGCCCTTGAACTCGTGGAACAGCGCGCGATGGGCCTTGCCCATCACCTGCGTCAGCACGTTGAGGCGGCCGCGATGCGGCATGCCGAACACGATCTCCTTCACGCCGAGATTGCCGCCGCGCTTGATGATCTGCTCGAGCGCCGGGATCAGCGCTTCACCGCCGTCGAGACCGAAGCGCTTGGTGCCGGTGAACTTGGTGTCGCAGAACTTCTCGAAGCCTTCGGCTTCGACCAGCTTGGTCAGGATCGCGCGACGGCCTTCGCGGGTGAACGAGATCTCCTTGTCCGGCCCCTCGATGCGCTCCTGGATCCAGGCCTTCTGCGCAGCATTGCTGATATGCATGAACTCGACGCCGAGCGTCTGGCAGTAGGTGCGCTCGCAGATCGCGGTGATCTCGCGCAGCGTGCCGTATTCGAGGCCGAGCACGTGATCGAGGAAGATCTTGCGGTCGAAATCGGCATCGGTGAAGCCGTAGGTGCGCGGGTCGAGCTCTTCGCGGTTACGCTGCGCTTCGATGCCGAGCGGATCGAGCTTGGCGTGGAAGTGACCGCGCATGCGGTAGGAGCGGATCAGCATCAGGGCGCGGACGGAGTCGCGCGTCGCCTGGAGCACGTCGGCGGAGGAGAGGTCCGCACCCTTCGCCTGCGCCTTGGCGGCGATCTTGCTGCCGACCGCCTTCTCGACTTCAACCCAATTGCCGTCGAGCGCAGAGGTCAGGTCGTCCTGCGGCGTCAGCGGCCAATTGGCGCGCTCCCAGGACGGGCCTTCGGCGTTCTTGCGGACGTCAGTGGGCTGGTCGTTGAGGCTCTTGAAGAACTCCCGCCACTCGGCGTCGACCGAGGACGGGTCCTTCTCGTAACGGGCGTAGATTTCGTCGATGTAGGTGGCGTTGGTGCCCTGCAGAAAGGATGAGAGGGCAAAGGCTGCGTTCGCGTCCTGGCGAGACATACTTGAGTTCCTGGCGATTTCGGTTCGCGCATAACAAACGGCGCTGGCGTCGGGCTCCCCGGCAGAGGCCCGACGCGACAGGCACCGTTTATCCTATTTGCTGCGAAACTTCGCCCGGAAAAGCACGAAGGAGTGAATTAGCCTTTCAACTTTTCGGCAAGCGTATGGCCGAGGCGGGCGGGCGACGGAGACACGGTGATTCCGGCCGATTTCATAGCTTCGGTCTTGGAACCAGCGTCGCCCTTGCCGCCGGAGATGATTGCACCGGCATGGCCCATACGGCGGCCGGGAGGCGCGGTAACACCGGCGATGAAGCCGACCATCGGCTTCTTGCGGCCGCGCTTGGCCTCGTCCTTGAGGAACTGGGCGGCGTCCTCCTCGGCGGAACCGCCGATCTCGCCGATCATGATGATCGATTCGGTCTTGGGGTCTGCCAGGAGCATTTCCAGCACGTCGATGAACTCGGTGCCCTTGACCGGGTCGCCGCCGATGCCGACCGCGGTAGTCTGGCCGAGGCCTTCCTGGGAGGTCTGGAACACCGCTTCATAGGTCAGCGTGCCGGAGCGGGAGACGATGCCGACGCTGCCGGTCTTGAAGATGTTGGCGGGCATGATGCCGATCTTGCATTCGCCGGCGGTCATGACGCCCGGGCAGTTCGGCCCGATCAGGCGCGACTTGGAGCCGATCAGCGAGCGCTTCACGCGCACCATGTCGATGACCGGGATGCCTTCGGTGATGCAGACGATCAGCGGGATCTCGGCATCGATGGCTTCGCAGATGGCGTCGGCGGCGCCCGGGGGCGGCACGTAAATCACGGACGCATCGGCGCCGGTCTTCTCACGCGCATCGCGCACGGTGCCGAACACCGGCAGGCCCAGATGCGTCGAACCGCCTTTGCCCGGCGAGGTGCCGCCGACCATCTTGGTGCCGTAGGCGATTGCGGCCTCCGAGTGGAAGGTGCCATTCTTGCCGGTAAAACCCTGGCAGATGACCTTGGTGTTCTTGTCGATCAGGATGGACATGAGGTCTGCTTTCGCGAACTAACTAGTGAGAGGTCAGTGGATGCGGCGATAGACGCCGGTGAGCACATCGGCCCAGCCTTCCGCGTCCGGCGAGAACTGGATCTTCAACGAGTAGGAGTTGTCGTCGATGATCTCGTAGACGTGGCGCGCATTGCCGCGGAGCGAGCCGCGCACCAGCGTCAGGGTGTTGCCGACCCACCCGCCGGAGGCGGGCGAGGGCGGCGTGTAACCGAGCGAGTCGTACCAGAACAATTTGTAGGTCCGGTCGTCGCGGTCGTAGGTGAAGATGCCGTGGGTGGCGAAGATCTGCTTGCCGTCGCGCATCTGGACGCTGTCCTGGATCAGATAGAATCCGTTCAGATCCATGCGCGCGACGGTGCGCGAGGTGGCCGGCCCGCCCTCGGTCCAGCGCGACGGGAAGACCACCTCTTCGCCATTCCACTCGCCGGCGAACGCGGCGAGACGCGCGTGCTCTGCAAGCGGGGATGATGCAGCGAGATGGTCTTGGGTCATGGCCTCAGCCTCCCTTGACGGCCTTCACGATCTTCTGCGCGGCGTCGTCGAGATTGTCGGCCGGCACCACGTTCAGGCCGGATTCACGGATGATCTTCTTGCCCAGTTCGACATTGGTGCCTTCGAGGCGAACCACCAGCGGCACGCTGAGGCCGACCTCGCGCACGGCGGCCGTGACGCCCTCGGCGATCACGTCGCACTTCATGATACCACCGAATATGTTGACCAGGATGCCCTTCACGTTGGGATCCGCGGTGATGATCTTGAACGCGGCCGCGACCTTCTCCTTGCTGGCGCTGCCGCCGACGTCGAGGAAGTTCGCCGGCGCCATGCCGTAGAGCTTGATGATGTCCATCGTCGCCATGGCAAGGCCCGCGCCGTTGACCATGCAGCCGATGTTGCCGTCGAGCGTGACGTAGTTGAGGTCGTATTTCGACGCTTCGATTTCCTTGGCGTCTTCCTCGGTCTCGTCGCGCAGCGCGAGCACCTCGGGGTGACGGAACAGCGCGTTGTCGTCGAACGACACCTTTGCGTCGAGCACGCGGAGCTGACCCTGCTTGGTCACGACCAGCGGGTTGATCTCCAGCATCGACATGTCCTTGGCGACGAACGCTGCGTAGAGCTGTGCGGTGAGCTTCTCGGCCTGCTTGGCGAGATCACCGGAGAGCTTCAGCGCGTTGGCGACGGTGCGGCCGTGATGGCCCATGATGCCGGTCGCGGGATCGACCGAGAAGGTGACGATCTTCTCGGGCGTGTTGTGCGCGACGTCCTCGATGTTGACGCCGCCCTCGGTCGAGACGACGAAGGAGACGCGCGAGGTCTCGCGGTCGACCAGGATCGAGAGATAGAACTCCTTGTCGATGTCGGAGCCGTCCTCGATGTAGAGGCGGTTGACCTGCTTGCCGGCCGGGCCGGTCTGCACGGTCACGAGGGTCGCACCGAGCATCTGCTTGGCGAATTCGGAAACCTCTGCGGCCGACTTGGCGATACGGACGCCACCCTTGTTGCCGGCGGAAGCTTCCTTGAACTTGCCCTTGCCGCGACCGCCCGCATGGATCTGGCTCTTCACCACCCAGACCGGGCCCGGGAGCGCCTTGGCGGCGGCTTCCGCGTCGGCCGGCTTCAGGACGGGCACGCCCTTGGAGATCGGCACGCCGAACTCGTTCAGCAGCGCTTTGGCCTGGTACTCATGGATATTCATATGGTCGCTCCCTGAACCCGCGGGCGGTGACCCCAAGGGCCCACCTCAGTCCTGCGTCTGGCATACCATATACCACAGGAACTGCAACCCGGATTCTATGACATCGAGATCTCTGGACTGCGAGATCACTGGACTTGCCCGGAACCCGCCCGGTCAGCCGGGGCCCGGAAATGAAACCGCCGAAGACCGGGTTTTCGATCTTCGGCGGGGATTGTCGCGCTTAGCGGCCGAGAAGATCGGGCGCGATCTTCTTGCAGGCGTCTACCAGGCCCTGCACCGCGCCGACCGACTTGTCGAAGGCCTCGCGGTCCTTGCCGGCGAGCTCGATCTCGACGACGCGCTCGACACCCTTGGAGCCGATCACGACGGGCACGCCGACATACATGTCCTTCACGCCGTATTCGCCGTTGAGATAGGCGGCGCTGGGCAGCACGCGCTTCTTGTCGCGCAGATAGCTCTCGGCCATCGCGATCGCGGAGGCGGCAGGCGCGTAGAAGGCCGAGCCGGTCTTGAGCAGGTTGACGATCTCGGCGCCGCCGTTACGGGTGCGGTCGACGATCTCGTCGAGACGCGCCTGCGAAGTCCAGCCCATCTTGACGAGGTCGGGCAGCGGAATGCCGGCGACGGTGGAGTACTTCACCAGCGGCACCATGGTGTCGCCATGGCCGCCGAGCACGAAGGCGGTGACGTCTTCGACCGAGACGTTGAACTCGTCGGCCAGGAAGTAGCGGAAGCGCGCCGAATCCAGCACACCGGCCATGCCGACGACCTTCTTGTGCGGCAGGCCCGAGGCCTTCTGGAGCGCCCACACCATCGCGTCGAGCGGGTTGGTGATGCAGATGACGAAGGCGTCGGGAGCGTACTTCTTGATGCCGGCACCGACCTGCTCCATGACCTTGAGGTTGATGGAGAGGAGATCGTCGCGGCTCATGCCGGGCTTGCGCGGCACGCCGGCGGTGACGATGCAGACCTTGGCGTTGTCGAGCGCCTCGTAGGAATTGGCGCCGGTGTAGTTCGCGTCAAAGCCGTCGACCGGCGAGGACTGTGCGATATCGAGCGCCTTGCCCTGCGGCACGCCCTCGGCGATGTCGAACATCACCACGTCGCCCAGTTCTTTCAGGCCGATGAGATGAGCCAACGTTCCGCCGATCTGACCGGAGCCAATCAAAGCAATCTTGTCGCGCGCCATGTGAACCTGTCCTTTAGACACGTAAGGAGGGGAAAACTGAGAGGGTGGTTATCCCTTTCGCTTCCCCCGTTCAAGTCGGTGGATGCCCAATTGTCGGGCTCGCCGAGTTTCCGGCCAGCCACGCAGAGCTGTCATTCCGGGGCGTCCGCGCCATTGCGCGGGCGAGCCCGGAATCCATCAGGCAACAGAGCGCGCCGATGAAAGGATTCCGGGCTCGTCGCTTCGCGACGCCCCGGAATGACGCCGGCGAAGATCGTGAAATAGGACTCAAGTCTCCACCAGCCCCTTGGTGGAGCCGCTGGCGGTGGAATCCTTGCGGCCGTGGGGCAGCGCCAGATAGGATTCCGAGCTCATTTCGATCAGGCGCGAGGCGGTCCGCTTGAACTCGTTGGCCTCGTTGCCCTCGTCGGCGATGTACAGCGAGATCGGGTTGGCATCGGCCGAGGCCATCAGCTTCACGGCGTTGTCATAGAGCGTATCGATCAGCGTGATGAAACGCTTGGCGGCGTTGCGCTGGGAGAAGTCCATCACTGGAATATGGTCGACCAGAATGGTGTGATAATCGTGCGCGAGCCTGAGGTAGTCGGATGCCCCGAGCGGCTTCTCGCAGAGATCGGCGAACGAAAACCGCGCCACGCCATGGGCCGAGCACGGCACGTGCAGGGTGCGGCCCTTGATCAGAATATCGTGCGACTTGCATTTGGCGTGCCCGGTCAGCTTCGACCAGGCGCGGTCGAGCGCTGCGTCCGCATCGCCGTCCGCCGGCGTCAGCCACATCGGCACGCCCTGGAGTTTCTCCAGCCGGAAATCGGTGCGCGCGTCGAGCCGAAGCACGTCCATGTGGTCGGTGATCTGCTTGATGAAGGGCAGGAACAGCGCGCGGTTCAAGCCGCCCTTGTAGAGATCGTCGGGCGCGACGTTGGAGGTCGCGACTACCACAGTGCCGAGTTCGAACAGCTTCGCGAACAGGCGGCCGAGGATCATCGCATCCGCGATGTCGGTGACGTGGAATTCGTCGAAACAGAGCAGCCAGCTCTCCGCGAAGATCGCATTCGCCGTCAGCGCGATGACGTCGCCATCGGCGATCTCGCCGCGCGCGATGCTCTGCCGGTAGTCGTAGATGCGCTCATGCGCCTCGGCCATGAACTCGTGGAAATGCGCACGGCGTTTGTACTCGACGGAGGAGTGCTGGAAGAACAGGTCCATCAGCATGGTCTTGCCGCGGCCGACCTCGCCATGGACGTAGAGCCCGTGCGGCGCATCGTCCTTGTTGCCGCCGTTGAACAGGCGGCTGAGCAGGCCCGGCTTGCGCTGCGGGTTGTAATTCGCAAGCCGCAGGTCCAGCGCTGCATAGGCTTCGGCGATTTCGGCTTGCGCAGCATCGGGCTCGATCGCGCCAGAGGCGATCTCGGCCTGATACGCCTCGTCGAATGAGGAAATGGGGGTCGAGAACATGGCTCTTTACCGCCAGAGACGGGCGGAAAATGCAAGCCGTGAATTGGTGGACGGGGTATGCGCTTTTCTCCCTCGCCCCGTTCTTACGGGGAGAGGGTGGGGTGAGGGGCTGTCTCCGCAAAAGACGGTGAGAGAAGGACTCGCCGAAAGTCCCCCTCACCCGAAATTCAAGCTGCGCTTGAATTTCGACCTCTCCCCGCAAGCGGGGCGAGGTGAAGAGCTACGCACACAGCTCGTAGGCGTCCTCGACCACATAGGGCCCACCGCCGGTGGAGGCGCGCGACGAGAACAGCACGAAGCGCTCCGCCACGAACGCCTTGCTGGGGAAATAGCCGCGCAGCGAGAGATAGTCGGCGACGTCGCGGTCGGAGGCGTCGTGCAAACGGGCCAGAGTGACATGCGGGATGTACTTGCGGCCTTCAGGATCGAGGCCGATCCGCTGCATCATACGTTCGAGCTCGGCCTGCAATTCCATCAGCGGCTTGCTCGGCGCGATCGTCGCGACCACCGCGCGCGGCTTGCGGCCGCCGAAGCTCGTCAGCCCCTGCACCTTCACCTCGAACGGCTTGCGGTCGACGCGAAACAGCATCGAGGCGATCTCGTTGGCGTACATGCCGTCGATATCGCCGATGAAGCGCAGAGTGACATGATAGTTTTCGGGATCGATCCACCGGGCGCCGGGAAGGCCACCCCTCAAGTTGGAAAGCGACTGGCCGATTTCGGCCGGAATTTCCAGACCAGTGAACAAACGTGGCATCGTTCAGCACTCCCGATGCTTGGGCGCAGCCCTTGAGAAGCAAGGACCACATCCAAATTAGAGCCGGCGACGAATCACCGGTACCCTGATTCCTATCGCAGTTGTGTGACTCTGCGAAGCACTGCGCGCATCACCCCGGGAAAACCCTGGGAATTACGGTGAGTACTGCCCGCTTTTCAACGTCGTTGCTCGCTTATCGTGCCAATGAATGCCTCCACCGCAGGCACGATCTTGCCAACAATGATGTCAACGCCGGCCGCGGTCGGATGAATGCCGTCGGCCTGGTTGAGCTTGGCGTCAGCTGCGACACCGTCGAGGAAGAACGGATAGAGCGGCACGTCGAATTTTTTCGCCAGATCCGGATAAATCGAATTGAAGCGCGCCGCATAATCGGCCCCGTAATTCGGCGGCGACAGCATGCCGCACAGCATCACCGGGATCTTGCGCGCCTTGAGACGCTGGACGATGTCGCTCAGCGCAGCGCGCGTCAGGTCGGGATCGATGCCGCGCAACGCATCGTTGGCGCCAAGCTCGACGATGACGCCGTCGGTTCCATCCGGCACCGACCAATCGAGCCGGTCGCGGCCGCCCGACGAAGTGTCCCCGGACACCCCGGCATTGGTCATGTCGATCGCTATGCCTTTGGCCTGCAAGGCTTTTTGGAGCTTTGCCGGGAATGCCTCCTGGGCCGGGAGGCCGAGGCCGGCACTCAGGGAATCGCCGAGAACGACGAGCTTGACCGGCTGCCCCTCGGCCCACGCCGAATTCACGACCGTCATCAAAGCGAACATCAACATGGCTATGTGCATGAACAATCCGTAACGCCTCTCGACCGCGCTATCGGAGTTGCCATATGACCGGACCATGGACAGTCGCATCGAATCCTCTTCGCTCGCCGGCACCGCCGCGGACACCATCGCCATCTCCAACGTCAATCTCTCATTGGGTACAGGCGCGGCACGCGTTCACATCCTCAAGGATATCAGCCTGCGGGTCGCCTCGGGCGAGACGATCGGCCTGATTGGCCCGTCAGGCTCGGGCAAATCCACGCTGCTGATGGTGATGGCGGGGTTGGAACGTCCTGATAGTGGAGAGGTGGTGGTCAATGGCACGCCTTTCAATGCCCTCGACGAGGATGCGCTCGCCCGCTTCCGCGGCCGCCAGGTCGGCATCGTCTTCCAGTCCTTCCATTTGATTCCGACGATGACGGCGCTGGAGAACGTCGCCGTGCCGCTCGAGCTCGCCGGCAATCCCGACGCTGCGAAGCGCGCGGCGCAGGAGCTGCAATCGGTCGGACTCGGTGACCGCCTGCATCATTATCCGACGCAGCTTTCCGGCGGCGAGCAGCAGCGCGTTGCGCTTGCGCGCGCGCTGGCGCCCGATCCCGCCATCCTCGTCGCCGACGAGCCGACCGGCAATCTCGACGAGGCGACCGGAAAACAGATCGTCGACCTCCTGTTCGGCAAGCATGCCGAGCGCGGCATGACGCTGGTGCTGGTGACGCACGATTCCTCGCTCGCGCATCGCTGCGATCGCGTCATCCGCCTGCGCTCGGGCCGCATCGACACGCAGTCTGCGCCGGCATGAGCGTCGCGGCCCAACCGTTCACAAAGCCCAGCGCCGTCGCGTTGTCACTGCGCTACGCGCTGCGCGAATTGCGCGGAGGCCTGCGCGGCTTCTACGTCTTCATCGCCTGCATCGCGCTCGGCGTGATGGCGATCGCCGGCGTCGGCTCGGTCTCGGCGAGCCTCAGCGACGGTCTCGCCCGCGAAGGCCGCACGCTGCTCGGCGGCGATGTATCCTTCGTGTTGTTCCAGCGCGAGGCCAAGCGAGAGGAAGTCGCCTTCCTGCGCTCGCGCGGCACGGTCTCGACCGCCGCGACCCTGCGCGGCATGGCGCGCTCGGCCGAAGGCAAGCTCGCGCTGGTCGAGATGAAGGCGGTCGACGACACCTATCCGATGCTCGGCCAGCTAACGCTGGCGCCGCCGCTGCCGATGTCCGATCTGCTCGCGATGCGCGACGGCGCCTTCGGCGCGGCCGCCGATCCGACGCTGCTGGCGCGTCTCTCTCTCAAGACCGGCGACCGCGTCACCATCGGGAGCGCAACCTTCCAGATCCGAAGCACGGTCGAAGCCGAGCCCGACAAGCTCGCCGGCGGTATCGGTTTCGGGCCGCGCTTCCTGATCAGCGAAGCAGGCCTGCGCGCCACCGGCCTGATCCAGCCCGGCAGCCTGGTGCGCTGGGTCTACCGGCTGAAGCTGCCTGATGCCGCCAACAACGAGCGCGCCACCGAAGCCTTCATCGCGGATGCGCGCAACGCCGCGCCGCAGGCCGGCTGGGAGATCCGCAGCCGCTCCAATGCCTCGCCGCAGCTCGAGCGCAACATCAGCCGCTTCACGCAGTTTTTGACGCTGGTCGGCCTCGCCGCGCTGCTGGTCGGCGGCGTCGGCGTCGCCAATGCCGTGAAGAGCCATATCGACCGCCGGCTCGAGGTGATCGCGGCGTTCAAGGCCGTCGGCGCCACCGGCCGCGATGTGTTCGGCATCTATCTGGCGCAAGTCATCCTGCTGGCCGCGATCGGCTCGGTGATCGGCCTTGCGCTCGGCGCCGCGATGCCTTTCGCCATTGTCGGCCTGTTCGGCAAGCTGCTGCCGCTGCCGGTGATTTCGGCCGTGCATGCCGACGAGCTCGCGCTGTCCTTCCTCTATGGCCTTCTGACCGCGCTCGCCTTCGGCCTGTGGCCGCTCGGCCGCGTGCACGACGTGCCGGTGGCGGCGCTGTTCCGCGACATTATCAGCTCGGAATGGCACCGGCCGCGCTGGAGCTATCTCGTATTCATGGGCGTCGTGATCGCGCTGCTCATCGCGGTCGTGATCGGCCTGTCCTTCGACAAGCGCATCGCCGCGGTGTTCGTGGCCTCCTCCGTCGTCGTCTTCGCCCTGCTGCGCGGCATCGCCGCCCTGCTGATGACAATCGCGCGGCGGCTGCCCCGGACGCGGCTGCCGATGCTGCGGCTTGCGATCGCCAACATCCACCGGCCGGGCGCGCTGACGCCCTCGGTCGTGCTGTCACTGGGGCTCGGGCTCGCCGTGCTCGTCACCATCACCCAGATCGACGGCAATCTGCGCCGGCAGTTCCTGGCCGCATTGCCGGATCGGGCTCCGTCGTTCTTCTTCATTGACATCCCGAGCACGCAGGCCGAGCAGTTCGATGGTTATCTGCGCCAGATCGCCCCCGGCGCGAAGGTCGAGGACGTGCCGATGCTGCGCGGCCGCATCGTCGCCGCGCGCGGCGTCCGCGCCGAGGATCTCAAGCCGACCACCGATTCCGAATGGGTGCTGCAGAGCGACCGCGGCCTGACCTATACCGGCGAGTTGCCGAAAGGCTCCAAGGTCGTCAAGGGCGAGTGGTGGAGCGGCGATTATTCCGGCCCCCCGCTGGTCTCGATGGAGAAGAAGATCGCTGACGGGCTCGGCCTCAAGGTCGGCGACGAGGTCGTGGTCAACGTGCTCGGCCGCGATATTCCAGCGAAGATCAGCAATCTGCGCAACATCGACTGGCAGGGGATGGGCATCAATTTCGTCCTCGTGTTCTCGCCGAACGCCTTCAAGGGAGCGCCGCACACCCATATCGCGACGCTGACGGAAGCCGGCGGCGATGCGGCAGGCGACGGCCAGATCATCAAGCAGGTGGCAGATGCCTATCCCATGGTGACGAGCGTGCGCGTGCGCGAGGTGATGGAGACCGTCGGCTCCGTCGTGACCAATCTTGCCCTGGCGATCCGCGGCGCCAGCGCCGTGACCCTGATCTCGGCGATCCTGGTGCTGGGCGGCGCACTCGCCGCCGGCCACCGCCACCGGGTCTACGACGCGGTGATCCTGAAGACCCTGGGCGCGACGCGACTGCGGCTGCTCGGCGCCTATGCCCTCGAATACCTCCTGATCGGCCTTGCCACCGCGGTGTTCGGCGTGATCGCCGGCAGCATCGCGGCCTGGATGATCGTGACGCGGCTGATGACGCTGAGCTTCGTCTGGCAGGCCGGCAGCGCGGCCGGCGTGGTCGCGGCCGCCCTCATCGTCACCGTTGGGCTGGGGCTCGCCGGGACGCTGCTGGCGTTGAACAAAAAGCCCGCCACGGTGTTGCGGAATTTGTGACAAAGTGTAGCGGGTGGCTGCCCGGGTCTCGGAATCGCACGATTCCTGCGGTTAACCACGTATACCCGTCAGGATTGTGGGCCGAGGGCGACATTCGGCCGCGCGTGGACGGTTGCGGCAAATGTGTTAGTTTCCCACATATCGAATGGGTTCGGAGCCCCGATTGTTAGCCAAAATTAATGTCGGCAGACATCGGTATCCGAGATAGAATTTGACGAACCGGCGGCATGGCGACCCTCATGCCGGACCGGACCAACCAACGGGAATTCGACCATGTCGGACCTAGACCGTAACTACGCTTCTCCTTTCGGCAGGGCCGCCGGGCGTGTTGACGCCGCGACGGTCGACGCCGGCCTGCGCGCCTACATGCTGCGCATCTACAACTACATGAGCATCGGCCTCGCCATCACCGGCCTGGCCGCGCTCGGCGTCTACATGGCCGCCGTGACGGACGCTCCGACCGCGGACGCCGTCCGCGTCGGCAAGCTGTTCCTGACGCCGTTCGGCTACGCGATGTTCGTGAGCCCCCTGAAATGGCTGTTCATGCTGGCGCCGCTCGCGATGGTGTTCGTGATCTCCGCAGGCATCAACCGTCTCGCCCCCTCGACCGCCCAGATCCTGTTCTGGGTGTTCTCGGCGCTGATGGGCATCTCGCTGTCGTCGATCTTCCTGGTGTTCACGCACACCTCGATCGTGCGGGTGTTCTTCATCACCGCGGCCACCTTCGGTGCGCTCAGCCTCTACGGCTACACCACCAAGCGTGACATGACCGGAATGGGCTCGTTCCTGTTCATGGGCCTGATCGGCATCATCATCGCGAGCCTGGTGAACCTGTTCCTGGCCAGCTCGGCGCTGCAGTTCATCGTGTCGGTGGTCGGCGTGCTGGTGTTCGCGGGCCTCACCGCCTGGGATACGCAGCGGCTGAAGAACGACTACATCTACGGCTACGCTTCGGCCGGCGGCGAGATCGCGGAGCGTGCGGCGATCAGCGGTGCGCTGTCGCTGTACCTGAACTTCATCAACCTGTTCACGCTGCTGCTGCAGCTCCTCGGCCAGCGCGACTAAGCGATAGACCTGAGAGAACGGACACGAACCCCGACCGAAAGGCCGGGGTTTTTGTTTGGCTTGGGGCATGCCACAGCTTCCGCTGTCATTGCCCGCCTTGTGCGCACTTGCGCACTGGGGCGGGCGATCCAGTATGCCAGAGGCAGTCGTGATCGGCCGAGACGCCGCGGCGTACTGGATGCCCCGCCTGCGCGGGGCATGACAGCGGAGAAGATGGAGGCGACGGCATCATTCGGCACATGACGATGTGGCAACGCCGCGGCCCCCTTCCGGCGACCGCGGGAAGGCTCTAATCTTCCCCCCATGTCCGCATCTGATATCAGGCCCACCCTAGAGGCCGACCTTCCCGCCATCACCGCCATCTACCAGCAGGCCGTCCGCGAGGGCACCGCGACGTTCGAGCTGGAACCGCCTGACCTTGCCGAGATGACGCGCCGCTATCGCGCGCTGATCGACGGCGGCTATCCCTATTTCGTCGCCATCCTCGACGGCCGCGTGGCTGGCTACGCCTATGCCAGCGCCTACCGGCCGCGGCCGGCCTACCGCTTTACGGTCGAGAACTCGATCTATCTCGATCCCTCCTTCCACCGCCGCGGCGTCGGCCTGTTGCTGCTGGAGCGGCTGATTGCCGAATGCGAGGCGCGCGGCTTCCGCCAGATGATCGCGGTCATCGGCGATTCCGCCAATGCCGGCTCGATCGGCGTTCACACCAGGTGCGGCTTCAAGATGATCGGCACGCATCCCAATGTCGGGCTGAAATTCGGCCGCTGGCTCGACACGGTAATGATGCAGCGCGACCTCGGCGAGGGCGGGACGAGCGTGCCGGGGACGTAGCCCTGTTTTCATACCACCGTCATTCCGGGATGCGCCGCAAGGCGCAGGCCCGGAATCCATACCCGACTGTGGTTATGGATTCTCAGATGCGCAATTGCGCATCATAGCTCGCGACTTTGTCGCGCCCCGGAATGACGGTGTTGGGCTAAACTACCGCCAGCTTGCGGTCGATCACCAGCAGCACGCGCTCAAGTTCATGGCCGCGCCGCAGGATCAGGCCGGTCGCCGAGATCACGCTGTACATTCCCTGCTTGCGCGCGAGCCTCGGGTCCTTCTCGATGCGATAGATCGGAACTTCCGAGGCGCGGCGATAGACCGAGAACACGGCCCGGTCCTTCAGGAAGTCGATGGCATAGTCGCGCCACTCGCCATCGGCGACCATGCGACCGTAGAGATTGAGAATTCGGTGCAGTTCGAGCCGGTTGAACGTCACCCGGTTCGGCTGCGCGTTCGCAGCGGCGGGGCGTGCCGCCGCGCGCAGCTCGCTCGGATCGGCATCCTCCGACAGATTCATGGAACGCCTCCTGTCGCATCCGCATGATCGCAGTCGCGAAGACCGCCCCCCGGAACCGCGGATCATGACAATTGCATGATTGCGCCAACCGTTCCGCACCGCAAGGGGTTCCACACTCAACCCATTAAATCGGATCTACGTCGCTAGACACGCAAAAGTAGTATTTATCAGCGGCGAACCGTCACGGGATCGTTAGTAGGAATCATAGTATCGCCTCTTTTCCGCCTAGCGACTGCCGCCCTGCGTTGCGAGAAGACCTACGTGCGTTGACCCGGTCCTTTCGGTTCCGGATTCCTCAGCCCCCAGCCCCCCGGGGTCGATGGGATCGGGTCGGTACGCACTGCAAGGAGAGGGCCAACGCGAGTTGGTCCTTTTTTTGTTTGTGTCGGGTGTTTCTGCCTCGACGAACTTTCCCTCACCGCGCATACCTCTTTCTCCCCTCATCCTGAGGAGCCTGCGAAGCAGGCGTCTCGAAGGATCGAGGCCGAGTTGCATCAGCCGGGCTTGCATGGTTTGAGACGCACGCAGGAGCGCGCTCCTCACCATGAGGGTTGAGAGCCGGAGCCTAGGAGAATTTTTGAAAGATCAGTGCAGCGAGGTGTACGCCGCGCCCAGCATCGGGCCGGGCTTGTCGCGACTGCCGTCCTGGACATAGACCACCGCGCCGTCCACGCCGTCGCGCGTGAGGTTCTCGATCGGCACCGTCCAGCTTTCCGGACGCCCGTTCCAATCGCCGACCTTGAGCAAATTGCGCACCACATTGTGATAGGTGATCTGCTGTCCGCGATTTTCGCCGCGCCCGATCGAGATCGGCACCGACTTGGCGATCGAGCAGATCCAGACTTCACCATGCGAGGCCGCCGGCTCCTTGCTCTCGGCCACCGAGACATTGATCTGCTTGCCCGAGAGCGACATCGTCACCGGCACGCTCATCACGCCGGTGCTCTTGTCGGTCTTTCCGATCGCATTCTCGATGCCGGCGCGATCGCTGCCGATGACATGCGCGGAGCCGTTGACCACGACCTGCGGCGTGTAGACCTCGCGGTCGCCGCGCATGCGTGAATACGCTTTCTGCCGCGCCGAGAAGCGCGAATCCGCCAGCGTGTCCTTCCAGCCGAGATAGTCCCAATAATCGATCGGCATGCTCAGCGCGATGATCGAAGGATCGCTGGAAAGATCGCCAATGATCTTGTCGGCGGGCGGGCAGGACGAGCAGCCCTGCGAGGTAAACAATTCGACAACGGCCCGGGGATCGGCATGCGCGGGACGGATGATGGCGACGATGGCACAGATGCTGAGCGCTCCCGACCAAAATGCACCGGACCAGCGCGAAACCAGATTAGAAGCCATCATTCCAGTCATGTCGAACGTCACACATCGTCATTCGTTGGGGGAGATCTTATCGACTGAGGGTCACCGTAGTCTTACGGGGGCGCGGCACACCCAACCGTCCTTGGCGGAGTTTTCCGCCGGGCGGGCCCATCTGAAGCATGCCGCAAACGCGCGAAGGCGGCCATTTGATAGGCCGCCTTCGTTTAACCTTCTACTCACTTCGCAGTGAGCCACCGTTCACAAATCCGCGCTTAGGCCGCGAGCTTGCGCAGCACATAGTGCAGGATGCCGCCGTTGCGGTAGTAGTCGAGCTCGTCCAGCGTATCGATGCGGCACAGCAGCGAAACGCGCTGCAACGAACCGTCGCCGGAGACGATCTCCGCGGTCAGCTTCTGACGCGGCTTGAGGTCGCCGACGAGACCGCGCAGCGTGACCTTCTCGTCGCCCTTCAGACCCAGCGACGACCACGAGGTGCCTTCCTCGAAGGTCAGCGGCAGCACGCCCATGCCGACGAGGTTCGAGCGATGGATGCGCTCGAAGCTCTGGCAGATCACGGCGCGCACGCCGAGCAGACGCGTGCCCTTCGCAGCCCAGTCACGCGACGAGCCGTTACCGTATTCGGCGCCGGCAAACACGACCAGCGGCACCTGCTCCTGCTGGTACTTCATCGCGGCGTCGTAGATCGACATCTGCTCACCGTCGGGCCAGTGCTTGGTGAGACCGCCTTCCGGAATGTTGCCGTCGGCGCCCTTGAGCATGAAGTTCTTGATGCGGATGTTGGCGAAGGTGCCGCGCATCATGACTTCATGGTTGCCGCGCCGCGTGCCGTACTGGTTGAAGTCGGCGGGACGGACCTGGTGCTCGCTGAGATACTTGCCCGCGGGCGAGGTGAGCTTGATCGAACCGGCCGGCGAGATGTGGTCGGTGGTGATCTTGTCACCGAACATGGCGAGGATGCGCGCCTCGACGATATCGGTGACCGGCTCCGGCTCCTTCTTCATGCCGTCGAAATAGGGCGGGTTCTGCACATAGGTCGAGCTCATGTTCCAGCGATAGGTCTCGCTCTCGACCGTCTTGATCTTGCGCCAGTTGGTGTCGCCCTTGAACACGTCGGCATACTTCTTCTTGAAGATCGATGCGGTCACGAACTTCTTCATGAAGGCGTTGATCTCCTTCGTCGTCGGCCAGATGTCCTTCAGGTACACCGGCTTGCCGTCCTTGCCTTCGCCAAGCGGCTCGACCGCGAGGTTCTTGGTCACGCTGCCCGCGAGCGCGTGGGCGACGACCAGCGGCGGCGAGGCCAGATAGTTCGCCTGCACGTCCGGCGAGACGCGGCCTTCGAAGTTGCGGTTACCCGAGAGCACGGCCGCGGCGACGATGCCGTTGTCGTTGATCGACTTCGAGATCTCCTCCGGCAGCGGGCCGGAATTGCCGATGCAGGTGGTGCAGCCGAAGCCGACCAGGTTGAAGCCGACCTTGTCGAGATCCTTCTGCAGACCGGAATCGGCGAGATAGCCCGCGACCACCTGGCTGCCCGGCGCGAGCGAGGTCTTCACCCACGGCTTGGCCTTGAGGCCCTTCGCGGCGGCGTTGCGCGCCAGCAGACCGGCGCCGATCAGCACGCTCGGGTTCGAGGTATTCGTGCACGAAGTGATGGCGGCGATCACGACGTCGCCATGGCCGAGGTCGTACTTCTCGCCCTCGACGGCAAAGCGCTTCTCCGGCTCTTCGGCCTTCTTGTACTCGTTGCTGAGCGCAAGCGAGAAGCCTTCGGCCACCGACGGCAGCGCGATGCGGCCTTCGGGGCGCTTCGGGCCGGCCATCGAGGGAACGACGTCGGCGAGGTCGAGCGTCAGCGTTTCGGTGAACACCGGATCAGCCGACTTGGCGGTGCGGAAGAGCCCTTGCGCCTTCGCATAGGCCTGCACCAGCGCGACGCGCGCCGGAGCGCGGCCGGAGGTCTTGAGATAATCGATCGCGGCCGCGTCCACCGGGAAGAAGCCGCAGGTCGCGCCATATTCAGGCGCCATGTTGGCGATGGTCGCCTTGTCGGCGACGGAGAGATTGTCGAGGCCGGGGCCGAAGAACTCGACGAACTTGCCGACCACGCCGAGCTTGCGCAGCATCTGCGTGACGGTCAGCACGAGGTCGGTCGCGGTGACGCCTTCCTTCATCGCGCCCTTCAGCTTGAAGCCGACGACGTTGGGCAGCAGCATCGACAGCGGCTGACCGAGCATGCAGGCTTCCGCCTCGATGCCGCCGACGCCCCAGCCGAGCACGGCGAGACCGTTGACCATGGTGGTGTGGGAGTCGGTTCCGACGAGCGAGTCGGGATAGGCGACCTCGAAGGTGCCGGTCTTCTTGCCGACCGTCATCTTCTCCTTCTTGGTCCAGACCGTCTGGGAGAGATATTCGAGATTGACCTGGTGGCAGATGCCGGTGCCGGGCGGCACGACGGAGAAGTTCGAGAACGCCTTCTGGCCCCACTTCAGGAACTCATAGCGCTCCTGGTTCTGCTTGTATTCCTCGGTGACGTTCTTGGCGAAGGCCTTGTTGTCGCCGAAGAAGTTCACGATCACGGAATGGTCGATGACGAGGTCGACCGGCACCAGCGGATTGATCTTCTCGGCATCGCCGCCGAGCTTCTGCATCGCGTTGCGCATCGCGGCCAGATCGACCACCGCCGGCACGCCGGTGAAGTCCTGCATCAAGACGCGCGCCGGGCGGAACGCGATCTCATGCTCCAGCGACTTCTTGCGCAGCCACTTGGACACCGCGACGATGTCCTCCTTCTTGACCGAGCGGCCGTCCTCGTTGCGGAGGAGGTTCTCAAGCAGGACCTTCATCGAGTAGGGAAGTTTCGAAATTCCCTTCAGACCATTCTTCTCGGCCGTGGGCAGGCTGTAATAGACATAGGTCTTGGCGCCGACCTTGAGGGTCTTTTTGCATTTGAAGCTGTCGAGCGAGGTCATGTAGGAAATCCCAATTGTTAGTTATACCCGGCAAGGGGTATTTTAACACCGTCAGCGAATCCGGCTGGGTCGCTTGCAGGGGCAGGTTGAGTTGCTGCATCAAGTAGTTCCGGGCTTATAGAAGCTTTCTAACCGCGCCGCCACAGCCACAAGCGAACCGCAGCAATCCGCGAGCCAAAAATTCCCATGCGCTACCCCAAGATTTCCTGAGGCCTGGCTTTGAACGGGTTGGTACGAGGCAAGATGCAGCTGTCCGGACGCGGAGTCGTTTGCGTGCGGGGCGGCCGCGAGGTGTTCGCCGGGCTCGATTTCGAGGCCGTCTCCGGCGAAGCGGTGGCGGTTGTGGGCCGCAACGGATCGGGCAAGACCTCGCTGTTGCGACTGATCGCGGGCCTGCTCATTCCGGCCGGCGGCAAGATCGCGCTGGATGGCGGCGATGCCGAACTGACGCTGCCGGAGCAGTGCCACTATCTCGGCCATCGCGACGCCCTGAAGCCGGCGCTCAGCGTGGCGGAGAATCTATCATTCTGGGCTGATTTTCTTGGCGGCGAGCGCTCCGACGCCGCCCAAAGCCTCGCAACCGTCGGCCTCGACCACGCCACCCACCTGCCCGCAGCTTTCCTTTCTGCCGGCCAGCGCCGCCGGCTGTCGCTGGCCCGCCTGCTGACCGTTCGCCGCCCGGTCTGGCTGCTGGACGAGCCGACCACGGCGCTGGATGTCGCCGGCCAGGACATGTTCGGCGGCCTGATGCGCGATCATCTGGCGCGCGGCGGCCTGATCATCGCCGCCACCCACGCCCCGCTCGGCATTGAATCGCGGGAACTGCGAATCGGGGGCACCGCATGAGGCAGTCTGACCCTCAGCTTTTCGAGCGCCTGCATAGCGCCCTCTCCGTTCCCTCCCCCCTTGCGGGGGAGGGTCAAGGAGGGGGGTGCCGCACGGCACG
>NZ_LGHL01000398.1 GCF_001908205.1 Bradyrhizobium sp. NAS80.1 | reverse complement strand
ACTCTGTAACTTTGTAACCACGAGGTATAAATGATTGATATTGTTGCCGAAAATGCGGTTACAGCACGGTTACAACGGCCCTATCGCTGTAACCGCTCGGCCCTGCCCGATCTCGCCCGGGCGGCAATTCGCCAATTAAATATTGGGGTTAGGCCGTGAGCGGCGCCGATCGGACGTCCAAAGGCGCGGTTGAGGGCACACACGCCGGCCGCGCGCGCGGCGGCGAGGCCAGCTCGGGCGCCGTGCCGGCGCCGCTCGACCAGGCGGACAAGCGATTGGACGATCTACTACCGCTCGGAATTTCGCCTCTTGCGCCACGGGGCCCGGGAAGGCCGCAAGGCGCGAAGAACCGCCGCACGGATCTCGTCGCGCAGTATCTCGTCGATCGCTTCGGAGATCCGCTAACGGCGTCCATGTCGATCGCAGGCCGGCCGCTGCGCGAGCTGGTGACGGAGCTGCGCACGATCGCCAGCGATTGCGGGATGAAGCTCGGCGCCTCGGTGATGGATATCGCGCGCTGGCAGCAGCAATGCCGGGCCGACGCGCTGCCGTACATCCACGCGAAGCGGGCGCCGGAGACCGCCAAGGGCGATCCGGTGGTGCCGATCATCGGCATCGGCAGGGTCGAGAACCTCGCGATTGTGGGCGGCCGGAGCCTTGAGGACGCTGTAGCGAAAAGCCAGCAACATCAATCTGTTACGACGATCGAGGCCGAAGTGTCTCACGACGAAATGTCTCACGACGGAGAAAGCAACGATGCGTCAACGTCTTAGCGTCAA
>NZ_LGHL01000397.1 GCF_001908205.1 Bradyrhizobium sp. NAS80.1 | reverse complement strand
TGCGATTAATGGAATCGCAAGAACCATGCCATAGGCTGAGCACCTGCCAACCTATTGGTCAGAATAGACAATTTTGCCGCAATCTAAATTCGACCGCAGTCCGACTGCTCAAAACTTGAGCTAATAAAATGTATGCTAATGCGGCAAGCAGTTCATTTTTTGAGCAAGCTTGCGCTCCTGTCTAAATTTCCGGCACAACTATTTCTGCACCGCAATCGTCGTTTGAGCCGGGCTTGCCTTGAAAGCGCCCCCTCGATGTTCCATATGACCCAGCGAGACCTCTTGCGAATCAAGGGGTCGTAGCGAGCCGCGTGTTCTTAAGCCCTCTCGGGCCTCTGGCTTGCCCCATCTCACCAAGCCATCCGACACCCCAAACACGCAGGTGTCTTCTCGACACCCTTTTGCGCGCGCCCCGCGGACTGCGTCGGGCGCCCGCTTTTGACATGGAAAGACCCATCTTTTGACTTCGTTTCAGGACTTCGGCCTAGCCGAACCCATCGCGCGCGCTCTTCGTGAAGAGAACTACGTCACCCCCCACCCCCATCCAGGCCCAGACCATCCCGCTGGCGTTGACCGGCCGCGACGTCGTCGGCATCGCCCAGACCGGCACCGGCAAGACCGCATCCTTCGCGCTGCCGATCCTGCACCGCCTGCTCGAGCACCGTATCAAGCCGCAGCCCAAGACCACCCCGCGTCCTGGTGCTGTCGCCCACCCGCGAGCTGTCCGGACAGATCCTCGACAGTTTCAACGCCTATGGCCGCCACATCCGCCTGTCCTCGACGCTCGCCATCGGCGGCGTTCCGATGGGCCGCCAGGTCCGCTCGCTGATGCAGGGCGTCGAGGTCCTGGTCGCCACTCCCGGCCGCCTGCTCGACCTCGTGCAGAGCAACGGGCTGAAGCTTGGAAGCGTCGAGTTCCTCGTGCTCGACGAGGCCGACCGCATGCTCGACATGGGCTTCATCAACGACATCCGCAAAATCGTCGCCAAGCTGCCGATCAAGCGGCAGACGCTGTTCTTCTCGGCCACAATGCCGAAGGACATCGCCGAGCTCGCCGACGCCATGCTGCGTGATCCCGCCCGCGTCGCGGTCACCCCGGTCTCATCGACCGCCGAGCGCATCAACCAGCGCATCCTCCAGGTCGACTTCTCGGCCAAGCCCGCCTTCCTGACCAAGCTGCTGCAGGACGAGCCGATCAACCGTGCGCTGGTCTTCACCCGCACCAAGCACGGCGCCGACAAGGTGGTGAAGACGCTGGCCAAGGCCGGGATCGCCGCCAACGCCATCCATGGGAACAAGTCGCAGAACCATCGCGAGCGCACGCTCGCCCAGTTCCGCTCCGGCGAGATCCGCACCCTGGTCGCCACCGACATCGCCGCCCGCGGCATCGACGTCGACGGCATCAGCCACGTCATCAATTTCGACCTGCCCAACGTGCCCGAGACCTATGTGCACCGCATCGGCCGCACCGCCCGCGCCGGGGCCGACGGCACCGCGATTTCGCTGGTCGCCGGCGGCGAGGAGCTCAGCTATCTCCGCGATATCGAGCGGCTGATCCGCGTGGCCCTGCCCCGGGAGGACCTCCGCACCGACGCCGGCCGCCGTGATGCCGGCCCTCCCCCGCCGCAGC
>NZ_LGHL01000396.1 GCF_001908205.1 Bradyrhizobium sp. NAS80.1 | reverse complement strand
TCGTGGTGATGTTGCCGGCTTCCGCGTCCATCGCCTCGAAGATGATGCGATCGAAGCGGCGGCCGAGCGACATGGCGCCGGCTTCCTGGATCTTGCTGCGATACTCGACAGAGATCTTATCAGGCTCGCCGTGGCGCACCTCTTCGTAGAACTGCCAATCCGTCATATCGACGGTCTTGGTAGTCTTGCCGAGGTTCGCTGCCTTGGCGCGCTCCGGCGTCTTGCCGAACGGCTGCGCTTCGCCGCGACCCATGAAGAAGAATTCCAGCGTGTTGCCCTTGACGTCGACCGGCGGCGAGGTGGTGCCGCGCAGCAGGAAGCCTTCGGATTGCAGGAGATGTTGAACGCGGGTGTCGTACTGGATGGTGTACCAGTTGGGCGCCTCGATGCTGCCGACAACGGCGAAGCCGAGCGCGCCGGTGCTTGCCCACGAGACGTCATAACCGAGGAGAGAAGCCGCGGTGATTGCGAGGGCGAAGCCGATCGCGAACCGAACCGCCAAACGATTGTAGCGAGACATGGTTTTCGTCCTGATAAGGGTTTTGCGTTACCCGCTATCGGCCGATTGCCACGGCG
>NZ_LGHL01000395.1 GCF_001908205.1 Bradyrhizobium sp. NAS80.1 | reverse complement strand
CGACGGTCGCCGGGGGTAAGATCCCGGCTCGGTGATACGCAGCGCGGGAGTCCGGCATGGCTCCTTGCTTACAAAAGCGCTGGTCGCGCGCCGAAAAAAGCGCGACGGAGACGCTGCCCAAAAGGCGGTGCGCCGGTGAGGCGAAGGGTAACTGAGTATCCGGTGGCGCGAATGCCACCTCCCTCATGCCGGGACGTGGATGCAGGGGAAGAGGTTTGGTTTGGTCCTCTGGTCTCTGCCATATCCACGGGAGAAAGGGCGAAGCTGTGCCCTTTTGCTAACAGCGGGGTGATGTCGCCACGACCTACCGGTTCGGGATGATCTAAGCTCTCTCGCTTGATGAACTCGTTATGGCTCTGGCCTCGGGGGCCCACCGAGCCCGATCTTCTTTAGGCGACTGGGTTGGCGGACGACATAAAGGAACGTTCCGCTGCCCGTTGACGTTCGGTGTTGCAGCGGGGGATTAAACAAGGGAAATCGCCCATGTCCAAGAAAGCAGCCGAACACCACAAGCAGGCAGCAGAACACCACACCCAAGCCGCTCGCCACCACGGGGAAGCAGCTAAACATTATGAGGGTGGCCAACACGAAAAAGCAGCTCACCACGCGCATACTGCAAGCGGCCATGGTCATCACGCCAACTATCACACCGAAGAGGCTGGCAAGGCCCATATGGAGGAGCACGGCAAGAAGTAGCCAATAAAAATGACCGGAGGCCGCCTCAGTTGGCGGCCTCGTTCATTCAACCATGCGGCAACATCCGTTCCTGGCAGATCTGAGAGCGCTTTCGTGCCCACGTGCGTGGCCAAAGGTGGTCGAAAACGGTCCTATGGCCGAACCCATCGCTCGGCCACACCGCTACGGCTGACCCAACCCGGACAAAACATTATTTAAGCGGCGTGTTTCTCTTTGTCTGACGGTTGCTCGCCAGTGGTCGTAGTTTCTGCCAGCCCCTTTTCGTAGTTGCCGGCGAACCTCTCGATGCTGTTGGCCCACATCCTCAGCATTGAGACCTGGAAGTGCATGATCGGCTTCAGAGCATTCATGCCGATTGCTGTCAGTGCGGCGGTGGGCCTTTGGTCGCGCGCTAAGCGGTTTGCATTGGAGATATTGTCTGCCATGCAGTTCCTTCCTTCTGCTCTAGTTAGGCCTCAAGTTGTGCACTGCGTGCTTCTAACCACTCGGCCAAAGATCGATCTGCCGCGAGGCTCACACCTCGGGCGTCATGCAGTTCGTCTAGTTTTTTCAAGTAAACGACGGCCGCCATTTGCAGGAGATCGAAACCGTATTCGCCGGTATCAGAGAGATTGGTGACGTAGCGATAAAGGGCGGAACGCCTGCTATCGTTCTCACTA
>NZ_LGHL01000394.1 GCF_001908205.1 Bradyrhizobium sp. NAS80.1 | reverse complement strand
GCGTCGCCGCCCTTAGATGGTTATCAAAGCACATACACGCGGAAGTCGCGCCGCCGTGTGCGTCCAAATCGAACGGCCTAAAAGTCGCACGGGAAAATGCTGCGATGGTTAACGCGAGAGGGCTTCGCTGGCGCGGCGCACGAGCCTTATCATCGCATCAAGGTCACGGCGCGAGATCCGATCGAGCTGCTTTGCCGTCGTGCGGTAGGTCTTGCCAACTCTCTCGATCGTGCCCAAGCGACACAGCACGCGCAGCCGGCGGATGACGGTGGGGTGCGGCATGCCGACGAAGGCGGCGATCTTCATCGCGGTCATCGGCCGGTCCTCGACGGTTCCGAGATAGACTGCGCCGCCGATCAGCAGCAAGCTCGCGCGAGATCCGAACCGGGTTTGCAGATCCGGCGCGGAGACCTTGTGAAGTTGGCGTGTGAGTTCGATCCACAGGCGCGCGAGATGATAGAGATCTGTCGATCGCGGTATCGGCAGGGTTCCGCCTCCCTGCTGCTGTCGGCCCGGCTGGTGCCGGGCGGGTGAAATTCAGCAGCAGAGCTAGCTGACCCATTATTCCCGCATCAGCGTGCGGCAAGAATAAGGACCGCGATGCGGAACATGTTCCTAGAAGAGCAGTCCGGCTTAAACAAGAGTTGATGTTGGCTCGCGGCGATCAGACCGCAAGCCCTTCCCGCTCCATCCACTCGACCAGCTTTTTGACTGCGTTGTCGGCCAGCTCGCCGTCGAGCGCGAGGTAGTGCTTAAGGATCTGGTAGATCGAGGCCAGCGAGTGGCCGGTGATCGACGCGATCTCCGGCACGGTCGAGCCGGCGCGGGCGTACCACGTGACGGCGGTGTCGCGCAGATCCGGGAACGTGAAGCCGGCAAGGCTCGGACACGGTGCGAGCTTCCAGATGGTCGGCGGCTCGGTGTTGCGCTGCTCGGCGGCGTGGATCTCGCGCGCGATGCGCGTTGCCTCCTCGTCGACGACGCCGGCGATAGCCACGGCGCGGACCTGAGCGAAGTGGTCGGTGAAGGTGCCGCCGTTGTAGGCGAGGCCCGTGCCCTCGTTGACGATAATGTTACTGAGCACCACGCGGTAGTCGGCTTGCGCACGGCGGACCTTGCCGGCCGCGAGCCGCTGCACCAGGCGCGGCGCCATCGGGATCGAGACCCGCGCACCGGTCTTGCTCTGGACGAGCTCGACGCGCGTCGACGATTGCGCACCCGGCACGAATTCCAGAATGTCCTTCTTGCGCTGACCCGTGAACAGTCCCGTCAACACGGCGTCGCCGATCGCGCTCATCGGCACGCCGTCGATCTCCACCAGATCGCTCGCCTCGACCAGCGTGCGGATCTCGATATCGGTCCCGACGCGCAGTCGCGGCTCCGGGCTTTCCAGATCGAGGTTCGTTGCCGGGTTCGCCATCGGTTGCCCGTTGCGATCGCGCGGCAACCAGTTGTGCAGCCGGCCCCAGGCCAGCATCGCCGAGATGACCGCAAGCGTGCCGTTCGCCATCGGCAGGCCGCGCTCCTTCTTGACCTTCTCGTGCAGGCCCTTCAGCACGACCGGATCAACGCTACCAACCGGCGCGTGCCAAAGCGGCTCGGCCTTGAGCGGCTTCACCCATTTGCCGTAGGTTTTTTGGGAGGAGGCGGCGAGCGACTTGTGCTTGTCGCTCTTGATGTAGGTTTCCCACAAATCCGAAACGGCCCTGCCCTTCGGCACCGGCGGCGACTTCAGCTTGCGGCCGGTCTTGCGCTGCGCGCGGATCTCGTCGCGCCGGGCGATCGCGAAGGCGTGTGCCTCGTCGAGCGAGTACCACTCGCCGGTCTCATGCTTGAGATCCTGCCCCTTGTAGCCTAGCGCGCGCTCGCGGGCGCCCGGCACGAAACGCGGCCGCCCCTGCCGCCACGCCACATAGGGCAATTCGATTTTTGCCATCGGTCCCTCAACCGTTAGCGGAAGTGAAAAGCCCGGCACGTCGGCCGGGCTGTGTCAAGTGCGCTCTCGGGACTTTTCCCGTTCCTCGTCGAGCTGCTTGCGGAGAGACGCAACACGCCGGCGCAACGTTGAGATCTCGTCTCCGGCCCAATACGTGCCCTTCTCCTTGATCTCCGCGCGGGCCGCGTCAGCCTCCGCAATCTCTTTCGCAATCAGCCAGTGTGCCATCAGCCTCACTCGCCCGGGAACTGCTCATTGAAGTAGTCGCGGCAGGCCTTGAGAAAGGCCTTGCCGTTGTCGTCCAGCTCGTCGCCGACGTCGCGGCCCATGCGCTCGACGATGCGCTCGGGCTCGCCTTCGAGCCGTTCGCCCAGCGCGTTGAACAGTTCGCCCCAGGCATCGGGCTCAATCTGATTAGCTGCTGACGTGACGTCGATCGACACAGAGATGTAGGCCATTAGGTCTCCTCTTGGTTGAACTGCCGGCTACTCCGCCGGCTGCGCATAGTGTTTGTGGAGGAAGTCGCGCCACTCCTCGTCGTTGTGCGGCTGCAGCGGCGCGGTGATGTCGTTCGCCGGGCGCTGCTGGCGCAGCGGATGGTGACGCGAGAACCAGGCTTCCATGCTGGCGCGATCGTAGGCCGGGCGGCCGGTCGAGTTCATCGGCCGCGGCATCTTGTCGATCATGTGGTACTTCTGGCGATTGAGGTAGAACCGCTCCTTGGTGATGCCCAGGCGCTCGGCGATCTCCGGCGCGAACATCGGCTTGTTGTTGATCATTGGTCCCTC
>NZ_LGHL01000393.1 GCF_001908205.1 Bradyrhizobium sp. NAS80.1 | reverse complement strand
ATTTCGTGCTTTAAGTTGAGCGCGCTTGCGAGTTCGGGCGGTAAGAGGGAAGTGGACGAATAACTTATTCTATCGCCATCAAGCGCCTCGGCGTTTTCACACAGCCTAGACCCAAATCTGACATTGCTTCGCGGAGACTTCCACGGAACAGCTGCGCTAAAAAAAATCATCCCGTGTGAAATAGCTCACACACGCCTAAAGCGAAAGTCATTGAAATTGAACGTCGGGCCACAGCCAAGGGGATGGCCAATGGCAAGCGAACAGGCGCACCTTGCCCGTGTCCCAGCGCCAATGACACGAGCTCAATTTGTGCAGCGGAGCAAGGAGAGAGCGCTCGCGCTTCTCACAGTCGGCAAGATACGCGAAGCGGTCGCCTCGATGATGATGGACATGCGGAAGTACCCGGACTGCGAAGCGCCTCAAGAAGTCAACGTGATCGGCATCTTGGCCGTCACTGCTGGCGATATATCCCTAGCGCGTGCGTACATTGATGGTTTTTAATGAAAGCGTTCGGCTGCCCAGCAGTTCCGCTTCTGGCCCTTCGCGACATATTGCGGTGCCACGCCGTTTCGGTCGCAAGCGAGACGAAGCGGACATCGGATATCGGTCATGATCGGTGGAGTTCGTCGCGAATGACCCTGGCTGTGTAAAAACGCGAATGATCGAAACACGGCTAGAATTACATTCTTCAGTTCGTCGTTTAAGTTGAAGCCGCGTACGAGCTTAAGCGCTAGAACCGCGTTGGACGACTAACTTCTTCTATCGCGCTCAAGCGCCTTGGCGTTTTCACACAGCCAAGACCCACAGCGGACCAAAGC
>NZ_LGHL01000392.1 GCF_001908205.1 Bradyrhizobium sp. NAS80.1 | reverse complement strand
CGCGCCAGCGAGATCTGCTGTTCCTGCTTGGCCTCGGCTGCCGCCTTATCTTGGGCGGAG
Organism: Bradyrhizobium sp. NAS80.1; assembly: GCF_001908205.1. GTDB lineage: Bacteria > Pseudomonadota > Alphaproteobacteria > Rhizobiales > Xanthobacteraceae > Bradyrhizobium. The sequence goes on along the minus strand of NZ_LGHL01000392.1, from coordinate 2,990 downwards.
GTGTCCGGCCCCGTGAACAGCGTCTTGACGCCCTGGACGAATGCATTCATGTGGCGAGCCCTCGAATTCGAAGCGCTCGAAGCCGCCAAAAGTCCCGACCATCCGCATGCCCAACAGCGCCGCTAAGCGCGAGCCGGGGAGGTGGCCGGAACGGACATGGGCCCGAACGCGAACCGGGCCATCATTCGCGAGCTGGTCCCGCGTTAAGTGAGCGAGCCGCAGGAGTGCGCGGAGGTGCTGCGCTAGCTCCGGCCGACAAACAAAGGCCAGCTCGACCAGCCGTTCACCGGGCTTTTCTGCCGGCAGTGGGTAGAGCATTGCCGCGGCGATCGCGCCGGCGCCGGCGTAGAACGCGAAGCTTTCCGATCGCGCGGCCTGGACGATCGCCGCCTTGACGTTGATGGGTTTCATCGGCACCGAGGCAGCGAAGAGGTCCATCACGTCAGGGAGTGGAGCGGGCGAAGCGACGCGGAGGCTCATCGGAGAGCCTACCAGGCGTTATCAAGTTGGTGTCGCTCAGCCTCTTCGGGCGTCATGTCTTTGTATTCCCACTTCCCATTTCGAAAGCGGCGATACTTATAGGTAGCTGGCGCGAACGTCTGCCATTCGCTGTTGCGTGTTTCCCGACGGTACCAGATAAAAAACCAAACCAGCCCGGCGACGATGACGACAAAGATGAAGATCAAAAAAAAAGAACGACGGCATTCCAAAGGCTCCCCGCACCAGCCTACTACCCACAACCACACCGAGCAGCTTCCGATTTGGACATCTGCTGCGACGAATGGGCGCATTGGAACCGGGCGGGCCAACGTCGTCTGGAGGGCTTGAGTGAGCGGCTAGCCGTCGCCCCTGATGTTCATCGCCTTGAAGGCCCGCGCGAAGTCGTCGGCCGAGTGCTTGAGCTTCATCGCCGCCCATGCCGCCTTGAACGCCGCCTTGGCCTCGTCGAGATCCTTGGCGCTTCCGAATGGCGCTCCGGGAATGTGGACTTGGATATGCCAGAGCCAGACGCCTGGGCTGCGCTCCTTGGCCCAGCGGATGCGGCCAATGCGCTGCTCGCCCTCCAGTACGGTATAGTCGCGGGGTCCAATCGATCGCAGCAGCAAGGTCGTCATGGAGCCATTTAGCGCGGCCGGCGGCAGATTTGCTACCGATCATTGAGGTTGAAATCCTTCACCGGGCCGCGCCCCGTCGAGATCGGCACCACGTTGCCGGGCCGCCCAGCTCGAGCTGCGTCGTTGATGACGCCCGCATGGCCGCGGACGCCGTAGCAGAGATACTGCCCGCCCTCGTGCACGTGGCTGAAGCTGTTCTTGACGAAAGCAACCCGGTCGCTGCTGTCGTGGATGTTCTTCACGATCTTGAAGCCGCCGAGGAAGCCGCCCTGCACAACCTTCATCGACTTGCAGTGCTGGAAGTACGGGAAGCCTTGCTCGTCGACGCCGCGGCGCAGAAACCACGACACGCTCTCCTGCCGCGCGCTCGGATCGTTGGTGACAGTCGGCAGGAAGTTGACGCTGATCGCCTTGCCCAGGATCTCCATGAACGATAGCTCCCCATGCTGCCGATCGGCGCCGTGGAAGGCAGAGGGATCACCCCATGCGTGCGCGACTGGAAGGCCGCGATATTTCGACTGCAGGAGATCGACGAGATATTCGGCGAAGCGGCCGGGACCGGTGCCGGGTTTCGACACCAGCTCGTCGAGCCAGCGCATTTGTCCCTTCGGCGTGAACTGGCCGATCACCAGCGCGGGCGAGCCGCCGGCGTCGCTGCCGATCAGCAGCGGCAAATCCAGCGGCTTCAGCACTTCGCTCGAACAGTGAATGCGCTGATCATACTCGGGATAGACGATCGCGCCGTCGCCCTCGATGCCGAACTTGCTGTCGACCATGCGCCGCTTCTTGTCGGGAGGCAGTGTCGCGGCGAGCTTCTGATAGCTCTCCTTCGAGACAAACTTGCGGTTCTCCGCATTGTCCTCAAGCCCGCCGGGCTGCAGGTGCAGCTTGTAGCCGGGGCGCGGAGCCTCGACGAAGTCGGTGTAGATGTAGTTGGTGATCAGCGGCGCGTTGAGATCGCCCCACACCGTGCCGGGCACGTCGGCCTCGGGATCTTCCAACATGCCCTTGCCGGGATAGCGGCCCTGCGCAACGCGGCTGTAGATGAACGGTGGCACCTCGGCGTCGAGCTGATCGGCTTCAATGCACCAACCGAAGTTGCACTGGTAGCCGCGCAGCAGCTCCTCCATCGTGTCTTTGGTGATGCCGAAGCCGTCGATGATGATCTGCAGCTTGCGGCCGTTCGGCGTCTGAAACCGCAGCGTGATCTGCAGCGGCCGATCCTGTCCGCCGGCGTACTCGACGCCCGGCGTGCCCGGCTTGAAGAACTGCTGCAGGCTCGGCACCGCCGTGCGGTACAGCGCGCGCAGGTTCGCGTGCACGACGCAGCCGCGCGAGCGAATGATGCCGTCCTTGCAGACCGGCATGCGAAGCGATGACACGAGGATCTTGAAGATAGAGCAGGTGGTCTTTGCCGATCCGACCGGGCCCATGATGAATTCGATGGCCTCGGTGCCGAACATGTAGGCCTCGCCGACCGGCCCGGGCGGATCGAGCTGCATCGGGTTGATCTCGGCGCCGGCGAGCTGCGGCAGCGTGGTGCCAACAGGCAGATCGAATTCGTGCGGAATGCGCCAGTCCATCATCGCGCCCCGTCCGCAGCGATCTCGACGACCGCAAGTTTCTCGACGCAGCCGGTGCAGAACAATTCATCGTCAGCCGCGAATGGCCCGTCGCACCAAAGGCAGCCGTGAGACCCGCGCCCTGAGACCCGATCGCGGGCCGGCGCCCTCGCACCCCGCGCAGGGGAATTCTTAGTCGCGATTTTTTTCCCTTCGATCGCCCCGTGAGTGTGAGGGACTACCCCCCGGGAGGGGAGGGGCCGCGCGGATTTTGAGGGTCGCGCGCGCGCGCCGGCGCGCGAGGACCCACCCC
>NZ_LGHL01000391.1 GCF_001908205.1 Bradyrhizobium sp. NAS80.1 | reverse complement strand
CGACCGACTCTGCGGGTTTCGGCCACCGTTCGATGTCTGCTCTTCTCCGAAACCGACCAGCTTACTGCGCGGCAACGAAATGACGCGAAGGGCCAACTCCGGACTCATGCACCGCAACAGGAAAGCCTATTCGATCACCTCGTCGGCGCTGACGAGAATTGTCTGCGGCAGAACCAATCCAATCTTCTGCGCGGCTTTGATGTTGACCGAAAGGCGGAAATTGGTTGGCTGCCGGAACGGCATTTCTGCGGGGGTCTGACCAGATAATATCTGGCCCATCTGAGCGGCTAGCTGCCGAAACGCATCAAGCAAATCTCGATAGTACGCCATGAGCCCTCCGGCCAAAACAAGATCGCGAAAAGGATAGCAGGTTGGGCTTCGAGCGCCCGTTGCTAACTCAACCAGGGTTCTCATATGGGATAGATGCTCCGGCTCATCTGAAACAAGCAGCACATCTGCCTTCGTCCAGTCGGTCGATGCGAATGCCTTCTCATAGGCCGCGTCGTTCAAGCTAGTCCCGAGGTCTAGGTGTGATAGCGAAAGCTTTGATGCTTGTGCCGCCTCTCGAACCATGGCGGCTTGAGGCTGCTTCCATGCCGACGAAGATGCAACGTAGGCTATGCGTGATGCCTCAGGCCTTATCTCTCGTAAAAGGCCCAGGCGTTTTCCATGAAGTTCTATCCCAGCATCGACGGTAACGCCGGTCACATTTGCACCCGGTCGCGCCAGACTTGCCGCAAGCCCCCAAACCACGGGGTCTCCTATGATCGTGACTATCGGAATGCTTTGTGTCGCTGATTTGAGGGCGAGCGTCATGGGACCCGCGCCGGTTAAGATCGCCTCTGGATTTTTGCTCACAACCGTTCGGGCCAACTCAGGATAGCTGTCCAGCTTGCCGTCTCCTGAGTAGCGATCAACGATCAGATTTTCTCCCTCGACAAAGCCCAAACGCGCAAGCTCATCAAGAAATGCGCGATAAACTGGGTTTCTCCTGAGCTCCTCTATCGAGTGCCAAGGTGCCACGATGGCAATCCGTCTTGGATTTGCCGATGGCCGCGCTCTGGAGGCACGGGTCAGTAGAACCGAGCTGGAAACAATCCCTCCGATAAAGTCCCGCCTCCTCATCCGATCACCTCGTTCGGCTCCGATCAGTGGCAAAGAGCCCGCAACATCTGTCGCCAGCATCACCTCTGCCAATCGCTGGCTCGAAGTCGCTCGCCAGCCACAAAAACCGTTGGTTGATCTGTCTCAGCTTATCAAACCATAGGGACTGGCTTCGCGCTACTGGTACTAGACGGTGTTGAATGTCGGCTAGACTGTATGTCCCCTCCACAAAATGAGGCGACTCACCCTCGATGTTGCAACGAGGGTTGCCCGGATGGACTGGGCAGAGCCTCAAACAAGGAGGGCG
>NZ_LGHL01000390.1 GCF_001908205.1 Bradyrhizobium sp. NAS80.1 | reverse complement strand
CGGTGTCGTGATCGGTCGAGGTCAGCTTTTTGCGCGGCCATGCCCAATATGTGTAGTTCGGCGTGGTGCGGAACAGGCTGATCAGATCCGCCGGCTTCATGCCGTCGAAGGACATGAACTGGCCGAGCGCGTCGATGAAGAACGACAGCTTGCCCTGCACGCCGAGCGGCACGACGGGACAGGCCGGCGGCAGTTTGTCGAACGGCGCACCGTCCCACATGCCGGCCTCGATCCCGTCGCGCGCCTCGCGGGGCGCTGGGTCAAACACCTCTTGTTTCGCGGCAATATCCTGCCGTGCATCCGCGAAGGTGGCGCGGATGCTGCGCGATGCTTTGCGAGCCATGGTGTCCTATGGGCGGCCCGTCACCGCCCTGGTCGTCAGTCGACGCGCTTGAAGTGAGCTTCGAAGCGGGCACCGGGGATGACCGCCCAATCTGGCCCTTCGGCAACGAGATAGGAGCCCTCGACGTCGGCGCTGATGTCGGCGAGCGCACCTGCCGGCAGCGTCAACGGGCCGTAGTAGCCGTCAGCAAACGTGACGATCTCTTGCCCGTTGTCGGGGTTGACTGTGATGGATTGGATCTTGAGCGCGTGAACGTCGGCGCTCGATCGGTATTTCGGAAACGGCTGGCCGTTATCGGTCTGCATGGCGTCCTCGTTAAATGAAGCAGATGA
>NZ_LGHL01000039.1 GCF_001908205.1 Bradyrhizobium sp. NAS80.1 | reverse complement strand
ATGTCCCTTGCCGCGAGGGCCGAGGTGTCGCGTGCACGTCATGTTAATCATGTAAACGAACATAGCGAATGTTCATATGAACATGATCGTGTCGATTTCAGCTTCGTAGGAGGCTCGACGGGTGTTCAGATGAATATTTGGCGACAGAAAAAGCCCGAGACGTTTGAGTGCGGGCAATCGCTCTTGCCGCGCGCGCGATGTGTCGTCCCGACGCTGCACCCTCGACATCATCGAAATCGCCGACGTGGCGCGCAGGCATGCCGTGCGCGCGGCTTCTCCCCATCCCTTCGCGACCTTCGTCGTCGGTGCAGCACGCGCGCTCGCCCCGCGATTAGCCGACCCATCAACATCGTAAGCATCACACTGTTGGAGAATGAGCATGTCTGACATCACCCTTTACGGTCATCGTGGCGGCGGCGATCCCTACCCGGATTCAACGCTGGAATCCTACACATGGGGCATGAACTGGGGTGCGGATTTCGTTGAGCCGGATCTGTATCTGACCAAGGACGGCGTGCTCGTCGTCAGCCACGACAACATTGCAGGTGGTTTTGCCAACGTGACCTACGCGGAAGCGCTGGCCATGAACCCGGCGCTCCTGACCTTCGGTCAGGTGATCGATCTCGTGAAGCAGTACTCGCTCGAGACCGGCCGCGACATCGGCATCGTTCCCGAAACCAAAAGCACCGACTACGCGACCAGCGAGGCCGTGGTCAAAACGTTCATCGAACATGGTTTCACCGACCCAAGCCTGATCGTCATCCAGAGCTTCAGCGCAACCAACCTGCAGCAGCTCCACGACACCATCATGGTTCAATACGGTGTGGATTTTCAGTTGCTGCAACTCACCGGTAGCGCGACGTCCGCTCAGCTCGCGAACTACGCGACCTACGCGGATTTCTGGGCGCCTTCTATCGGCTCCTTCACGGCGGCGGACGTTGCGCAGGCTCATGCCGACGGCCTCAAGGTGGTGGCCTGGACGCTCAACGGGTCGTCGCAGGCCGACATCCAGAATCTCATCGACATGGGCGTTGATGCCGTTTTCGTCGACAACATGCAGGGAGCCCGCCCGAACGAGGAGGCGATCAACGGCATCAAGGTCATCTACGGCACGCCGGAATGGAATGTCGTGAACGACACCGCCGGCGATGACATGATTTATGCCATGCGGGGCGACGATATCGTTCGCTCCACCACCGGTAACGACACGCTTTATGGCGATGGCGGCAACGACCTGCTGTTCGGCGGCGCGGGCAACGATCATCTGGTCGGCGGCTCAGGCACCGATTACCTGTCGGGCGGCGCGGGCGCGAACGTGCTCGACGGCAGCGCCGGCAACGACGTCATCGTGGCGACCGGCAATGGCGACCAGGTGCTGTTCAACAGCGGCGACGGCATCGATCTGGTCTCGCTCAACGACACCACCACCATCACGTTCGGCGACATCAAGTCGACGGACGTCACCGTCACCGTCACCGAAGACAACGCCTATTTGATCATCCGAGCCAATGCCAATGACGCGGTGGTGATTCGCGGCACCGATCTGCCGGCCTTCATCACTTTCGCGGATGGCGTGACATGGACCGGCTCCGAACTGTCGTTGCATGCGACCATCGGGACCGATGCCGCAGTTGCAGCCGCTCTGCCGGATCTTGAATATGTGGCGAACAAGGCTCCCGCACTTGCGACTGCTTCGACCATCGCGGTCGGCACTGATCTCGTCGCCAATGACGGCATCGGCAACGGCCACCTCATCGAGCAGGTCGAGAATGCCGAAAACGGCGCGATCTACCGCCTGAGCTTCACGCTCGCCGATCTCGCCGGTGGGGAGGATACCGGCGTCAAGGTGCTCTGGAACAACCAGGTGATCTATGAAGGCACTCCGGAAGGTGCAACCAAGATGCACTTCATCGTCACCGGCGGCTCCGGTGACGGCTCGAACCAGCTTGTTTTCGAAGGCGCAGGCGCAGATTCGAGCGTCTTCGACGCTTCGCTCACCGACGTGCATCTGGTCAAGCTCGCTGATCCGAGCATGCCGTCGCCGAACAACGCAGCGCCGGACGCCGTCGATGCGAGCGTTCTGGTCAGCCAGGACATCGCTATCTCCGGGAAAGTGACCGCAACGGACGCCGACAGCGATGCGCTGTCGTTCATCCTCGGCGATACGACGCAGCACGGCACCCTCACGTTCAAGGCGGATGGTTCGTATGTGTACACACCGAACGTTGGTTACCTCGGTGCGGACAGTTTTACCTATGTCGTGAACGATGGACACGGCGGTGTGGACGAAGCGACCGTCAACTTCAACGTCATGCCAGGGATCGTGATCGGCACGGATCTGATCGTCAACGGCAGCTTTGAGGACATCTCGATCTCCACCGGCAACAATGGCCCCAACTCCGGTGACTGGGGCTACCGCAACGCCAACGGCATCATCGCGGGCTGGACAGATGTCAATGGCCACCGCGTCGAGCAGCATTGGGACTCGCCGAACGGCGTCGTCGCCAAGGACGGCAGCATCTTCATCGATATGGATGGTTACAACACCAACACCCATCTCGTTCAGACGATCGGTCACGTCGAGAAAGGCGCAACCTACCAGCTCTCATTCTCGCTGGCAGATGCCGATACGGCCGTGAGCGATGACGGCATCCAGGTGTATTTCGCTGGTCAGCTCGTCTATGAGGGCGTGGCAACCAACCCGTGGCAGACCTTCACCTTCACGGTGATCGGTGGATCGGGCGACGGTTCGAACAAGCTGGAGTTCATCGCGACGGGCACGAGTCTGAACACCTACGGTGCAGCACTCGACGACGTGCATTTCATCAAGATCGCCGAGGCCGACGCGCCTCTGGAAAATCATGCGCCGGATGCCGTGGATGGCACCGTCGATGGTCGCGCTGACACCGTCATCACCGGCAAGCTCACGGCTACGGACCCCGATGCCGATATCCTGACCTTCGCTCTTAAGGATGCTGCAGCTCACGGCACCGTCGTGGTCAAAGCCGACGGCACCTTTGAGTACACGGCGAACGACGGCTTCACCGGAACGGACACTTTCACCTACCTGGTGAGCGACGGGCACGGCGGCACGGACGTCGCGACCCAACATGTGACGGTCGATGCGCCGTTGCCACCGCCGCCGGTCAATCTGATCGTCAATGGCGGCTTCGAGGATCTGACCGGCGCCAACGACGTGGCGAGCTGGGGTTACCGTAACACAAGCCCGGCCGGCGTCATCGCCGGATGGGTCAACGTGGCCGACACGCGTGCTGAGGTCCACAAGGATACGGTCGGTGGCATCAGCGCCAAGGAAGGAACCTATTGGTTCGACATGGAAGGCGCGAACAAAAACGCCAAGCTGGTCCAGACTGTCGCCGGTATCGAGGAGGGCGCAACCTATCAGCTCAAGTTCTCCATTGCGGACACCGACACCGCGCAGACCAATGACACCATCCAGGTTTGGTGGGGCGGTGTGATCATCTACACGGGTACGCCGCAGGCCGCATGGCAGGAAATCACTATCGATGTGGTCGGCGGTGCCGGCGATGGATCAAACAAACTGGCGTTCGAGAGCATCACAGCAAGCTCGAACGGTGCGGGCGTAGCGCTCGACAACGTCTCGATGATCAAGATTGATGAGAATCCCAATCTGATCATCAATGGCAGCTTCGAGGACCTGACCGGCGTCAACGACTCGGCCACCTGGGGTTACAGGAACGACAAGCCCGCCGTTATCGCAGGCTGGACCGATCTCAATATCACCCAGAAAATCGAACTGCATGCCTCGCATGCCCAGGACACGACAAACAACCCGATCGATGCCGAGGACGGCAAATACTATGTCGATACGGTCGGTAGCTCCGCAGGCACGAACATCAAGCTTGCCCAAACGGTTCAGGGCGTCGACGCCGGCAAGACCTACAAGCTGACCTTCTGGCTCGCGGACGGGGATGCGTCGCATTCCGACCAAGGCATGAACGTGTTTTGGGGCGGCAAGCTCGTCTACAGCACGTCTCCGGGGTGGGATTCGGCGACCGGCACGATCGCTGCGGGCGCAGCGGCGGGCCAGCCGACAGCTCCGAACGGCCAGACCTGGCAGGAGATCACGGTCTATGTGACCGGTGGTGATATCGTGAACGGCGGCGTCGCCAACCAGCTCATCTTCCAGGGCACCGGGAATGCGAGCGGCAATAACGGTGCTGAGCTCGACAACGTCTCGCTTCGGTTGGTGAATACTGCGCCGGTCGCAGTAGCCGACACGCTTCCAGACGTGGTGCAAAACAGCCCATCGTTCTTGATCAAGACTGCCGATCTGCTCGCCAACGACACGGACGTCGATCAGGACCTGCTCACCATCACCGGTGTTGGTTCGGCTGCCGGTGGCACCGTGACGCTCGACCAGGACGGCATTCACTTCACGCCGACTAGCGGCTTCACCGGTGAGGCGTCGTTCCAGTACACGATCTCGGACGGCCAGGGCGGCGCGGCGGTGGCCCACGCCTCGTTCGATGTAATTCCGGTTGACCACGCTCCGATGGTTACGCCGGTCGCTCCGGTGACCACCGACGAAGACAAGCCTGTCACCGGCCAGGTGGTCGCTACCGACGTGGACGGCGATCGGTTGTCCTACGTCATCAAGGGCGATGGCGCCGCCAACGGCAACGTCACCATTGATGCGAACGGCAACTGGATCTACACGCCGACCGCGAACTATCACGGTGCTGACAGCTTCATCGTCACCGTGAGCGATGGTCACACCTCGATCGACACCGTCGTTGCTGTGACCGTCAACTCGGTGAACGACCTGCCGGTGACCGTCGCCGACACCGGAGAAGTCCAGCTGCGTGACACCGCGACGTTCGATCTCGTGCACAACGATACCGACGTCGAGGACGGCCAGCCGCACCTGACCGGCTTCACCGTCACCGGCGTGGACGGCGTCAACGTCAGCACCGATGCGGCGACCTCGGCCTTCCACATTGTCGACGGCCAGCTCGTGTATGACGGCGGTGATATCTTCTCGTCGCTGGGCGATGGGCAGCAGGCCACCGTGACCATCAGCTACACGGCGGCGGACAATGACGGCGGCCACTCCGCCGGCCAGTTCGTGCTGACCCTCGATGGCCTGCATGCGGTCAGCGGCACCAATGGTTCGGACGTCCTGTCCGACACCACCGCCGCGGACCACATCACCGCGGGCGACGGCAACGACATCATCGTCGCGTCATCCGGAAATGACGTCATCGATGCCGGCACCGGCAACGATATGGTCACGCTCGAGAGCGGCGACAAGATCGTCAATGGCGGTGACGGCAACGACACCATCAACGGCGGCTCCGGCAACAGCGTGCTGAACGGCGATGCCGGCAACGACAACCTGTTCGGCGGCGCTGGCAACAGCGTGCTCAATGGCGGCGTCGGCAACGACAAGATCAATGGCGGTGACGGCAATGAAACCATCATCGGCGGTGCGGGGAACGACCAGCTCTCCGGCGGCCTCGGCAGCGACACCTTCGTCTTCAAGATCGGCGACGGTCACGACAAGGTGTCCGACTTCCAGGCGCAAGGAACGGATCACGACGTGATCGAACTCGACCACAACGTCTTCGCCGACTTCGAGGCGCTGATGGCCTCCGGCGCGGTCCACGACTCGGGGAACGGCGTCGACATTTCCTACGCCGACGGCTCGAAGCTCACGCTGACCGGTGTGTCCAAGGCCAGCCTGACGGTCGACGACTTCCACTTCGCTTAACCCAGCCAAATGGAATGACACCAACGAAGGAGGCGCAGCAATGCGCCTCTTTCTTCCAATCCTTCGTTTGTAACGGAACGCGTGTGATGTCCAGCAAGGTTCAGAACCCGTCGGCAAAGTCCGAGCTGGGGCAGGCATTGGCTGCATGTCGGCATGCCTTTGTCGTGTTCGGCTTGTTCAGCGCGGCGATCAATATCCTGGCGCTGACGGGCTCGTTCTTCATGCTGGAGGTCTACGACCGGGTGTTGCCGAGCCGCAGCGTGCCGACCCTGATTGGTCTGCTGTCGCTGGTGATTGTGCTTTATCTGTTTCAGGGATTCATGGACGCATTGCGCGGCCGCCTCTTAAGCCGTATCGCGGTCCGTTTCGATCAGGCGTTGACGGATCGCGTGTATTGCATGGTCTCGCGCTTGCCGCTGCAGGCGCCGCGGAGCGGGGAGGGAATTGCGCCCGTCCGCGATCTCGACGCGATTCGCGGCTATCTGTCCGGACGCGGGCTGACCGCATTCTTCGATTTGCCCTGGCTGCCGTTCTATCTGGCCATCTGCTTCGCATTCCATGTCTGGCTCGGGGTGACCGTTCTTGCGGGCGCGATCATTCTCATCGCGCTGACATTGCTGACGGAGGTCTATTCGCGGGGACGGGTGCGGGAGGCGGCGCAGGTCGGCGGCGAGCGCACGCGTCTGGCGGAATTGAGCCGCCGCAATGCCGAGGCGATTACGGCGCTCGGCATGACGGGCCGTCTGCTCGATCGCTGGCAGGAGGCCAACCACAAATATGTGGTGGGGCAGCTGCGCGCGAGCGATGTCATCGACGGGCTCGGCTCGATGGGGCGTGTGTTTCGCATGATGCTGCAGTCAGTGGTTCTCGCGGTCGGCGCCTACCTTGTCATCAACCAGCAGGCGACCGCGGGCATCATCATCGCCTCGTCGATCCTGTCGACGCGGGCGCTGGCACCGGTTGATCTTGCGATCTCGCAGTGGAAGGGGCTCGTCGCTGCGCATCAGGCCAGACAGCGCCTGGAGAAGCTGTTCGCCCTGCTGCCCGTACAGCCCGAGCCGACACCGCTGCCCGCCCCCACAAAGAACATTTCGGCGGAGGGGGTTACCGTCGCGCTGCCGCAGTCGCAGCGCACAGTGGTGCAGGACGTTACCTTCACGCTGAAGAGCGGTAGCGGACTTGGCATCATCGGACCGAGCGCTTCAGGGAAGTCGTCGCTTGCCCGCGCTCTGGTCGGCCTGTGGCCTCCAGTGAGAGGCAGCATTCGCCTCGATTCAGCGGCGCTGGACCAGTGGATCCCGGAAACCCTTGGCAAGCACATCGGCTTTCTGCCGCAGACCGTTGAACTGATCGAGGGTACGATCGCCGAGAACATTGCCCGCTTCGATCCGAGCGCGCCCCCCGGACAGGATTGTCGATGCCGCAATGGCCGCTGGCGTTCACGAACTGATCGTGCGCCTGCCGCAGGGCTACGATACACAGGTCGGCGAACAAGGGCGCAGCTTGTCTGCGGGACAGCAGCAGCGTGTGGCACTGGCGCGCGCGCTCTATGGCGACCCGTTCCTGGTTGTGCTCGACGAGCCGAACGCCAACCTCGATTCAGAGGGAGATGAGGCCCTGACCGCGGCCATTCTCGGTGTCAGGGAGCGGGGCGGAATCGTCATCGTCGTTGCTCATCGCCCGTCAGCTCTGGCCGGGGTGAATTTTGTGCTGGCACTCGCAAACGGTCGTCAGCAGGCCTTCGGTCCGAAGGATGAAGTCCTGTCACAGGTCCTGAAGCGGGAGCCTCAGCCCGGGCCTTCACGAGTTGTAGTGATGGGAGGCCAGAAATGACCGCGATCGAGATTGGACACGGGTTCGACGCAGGGAAGTCGATCCACCGGCATTCGCTCCTCGGGGCAGCGGGACTGGTGGCGGTCTTTCTTGGCTTCGGCGGGTGGGCGGCGACGACTGAGATTTCTGGGGCGCTGGTTGCACAAGGCTCGATCGTCGTCGATTCGAACGTCAAGAAGGTGCAGCACCCCACGGGCGGCGTTGTCGGTGCCCTGAACGTGCATGACGGGTCCATCGTTCATGCCGGCGACGTGGTCGTGCGCCTGGACGAGACCCAGCTCCGTGCCAATCTCGGGATCGTGGAGAAGGCGCTCGACGAGCTCTCCGCCCGTGCCGCACGCCTGCAAAGCGAACGCGACGGGCTCGAGGCGATGAAGATGCCCGAGGCCTTCCTGAATCGCCAATCGACACCCTATGTCCTTCAGGTGATGGATGGTGAGCGCAAGCTCTTCAACATGCGCCGGGCGGCGCGAGCGGGGCAGAAGGAGCAGCTTCAGCAGCGCATTGTCCAGCTTGAGGAAGAGGTGCGGGGGCTCGAGTCGCAACAGGAGTCCAAGGGGCGCGAGATCGATCTGGTCCAGGAGGAGCTCAAGGGCGTCAAGGACCTCTGGGACAAGCACCTGATCCAGATGGCGCGTCTCACGTCACTTGAACGCGACGCGGCGCGCCTTGGCGGGGAGCGCGCGCAACTGATCGCGTCCATCGCGCAGTCGCGCGGCAAGATGGCGGAGATCCGGTTGCAGATCTTCCAGGTCGATCAGGATCTCGCCAGCGACGTATCGAAGGAGCTGCGTGAGATCGATTCCAAGATCGGCGAAAACGGGGAGCGCAAGATAGCGGCCGTGGATCAGTTGGAGCGGATCGATATCCGCGCGCCGCAAGACGGAATCGTGCACGAACTGAGCGTGCACACCGTGGGCGGCGTGGTCAAGCCGGGCGAGGACATGATGCTGATCGTGCCGGTGAACGATACGCTCGACGTCGAGGTCAAGATTCAGCCGCAGGACATCGACCAGCTGGCGCTCGGGCAGACCGCGGGGCTGCGCTTCACCGCCTTCAATGCACGCACCACGCCGGAGATCGACGGCGTCGTCAACCGCATCGCTGCGAATACGACGACGGACCAGCGAACCGGGCAGTCCTATTACTCGGCCCGTATCGGGATTGCTCCCGCGGAGATTGCTCGTCTTGGCGACGTGAAACTCGTTCCCGGAATGGTGGTGGAGTCATTCATCAAGACGGCCGACAGAACAGTCCTGTCCTATCTGACCAAGCCGCTGGCGGATCAGGTGACAAGGGCTTTCCGCGAGCGGTGAGGGATCGCTTCTGGCCGCCTTCATGCAATCGTCGGTGCGGTCGAATGCCCGGGCGCCGAGTCCCCTTGGCCGCTCCGTCAAGATATCCCGTCGATTCCGGGCGCGCCATTCAGAACTGGATCGCGAACTCTGAAACTAATACGCTTCAGTACCGTGAGCTCGCGATTTTCTGCCCGGTTCTTTGCAGCGAGCAGGATCTCTCCCATCTGCTTGATCACGGGCGGTTCGAGCGCCTCGATTTTCGCCGCGACTTGCGGATCAAGAGTACCCTTGCGGCCGTAGCGTCCACGAACGTCACTGGCATGCCCGAGAA
>NZ_LGHL01000389.1 GCF_001908205.1 Bradyrhizobium sp. NAS80.1 | reverse complement strand
CTCGCAGCAGATGCAGGACTTCTTGCAGCAGATGCGGGACTTGATGCACCCCCACCGTCCTGCCCTCGGAGTAAGGCCGCCTCAATTGGCGTCCTCTTTCATTCCAAATGTCGCCTGTTGGCCCTTCGCGTCATTTCGCTGCCGCGCAGTAAAGGTGGTCGGTTTCGGAGAAGAGCAGACCTCGAACGGCGGCCGAAACCCGCAGAGTCGGTCGAGAATGACCCATCTGAGACATAGGCTGGATCGAGATCCCGCAGCGCATCGGCCTTCTGCCATAACGAACCGCTGCTGCTCGCGCTTGCAGTCTTGTGGCCAAGCGCTTCGCGCGGCGCATGTGCGGCCTGATCAGGCGATTTCCGCTGCTCCCCCGAAGTTGAACCGCTCGACGACTGCACATTTGACGCCCGCGTCCGTATGACCAGCCCCACAACTCCGCGCGTTGTTTATGCCTCGCTTGCGGCGGCAGGTGACGCTGGTCGGCTCCTGGACATTCTCGAAGCAGGGGCAGGCCGAGTGCGCCGAGTTCGTCGCGGACCAGCGCGTGGACGTGGACCGGCTCTTCACGCACCGCTGGAAGCTTGAGCAGGCAGAGGAGGCTTACCGGCTCTTCGATACGCAGACCACAGGCACGGCCGTCATCCTGCCGTCCTGACACTCAGGGATGCGGGCCCAACGATGCGGCGGTCAGGAGCTTCACCGCCTGCGACATTACCTGCGGTTTGCATGATTTTCGGCCGGAATACTGCGCCGCCGTTGGGGTTAGAGAAATAACGCTGCCCAAAAAATCTGTGAGGTCATCATGGTCGACAAATTCCTCCGTGTGCTCGCAGCCGTAAGCCTCGCCCTCTTCTGCTTTGCACTACCTGCATCCGCCCAGGACACGACGCGCATCCGCGGCATGGTCGAGCGCATCGACGGCCCGGTTTTTGTCGTGAAGACCCGCGACGGATCGGAAGTGAAGCTGACAGTCACCGACAGCCCGCTGTTCGTCGCAATCGTTCCAGCCAAAATGAGCGATATTAAGCCGGGGATGTTCGTCGGCTCAGCGGGGATGATGCAGGAGGACGGGAGTCAAAAGGCGATCGAGGTCCATATCTTCCCCGAATCGATGCGCGGCACTGGTGAGGGACACTACGACTGGGATCTCGTGCCGAAAAGCAAGATGACCAACGGCAACGTCGAGCACGCCGTGACCGGCGTGGACGGACCGGTGCTGTCGGTCAAGTACAAAGACGGCGAGAAGAAACTTGTCGTGACGCCGCAAACGGTGGTGGTGACGTACGAAATGGGGAAGCGGGACGAAATCCTGCCAGGCACCAAGATCTTTGTCGCCGCCGCCAAGAAGCAGGCCGACGGTACATTTCAAACGCCGAGGATTACCTATGGCAGAAACGGCGAGGGCCCAGCTTTCTGAACCAGGGGGGCTGAACGCGAGCATCCACTGAGTCTTGCGTGGTCGCACTACCTCACGACAGAAGGAACACTCAATCTTGTCTTGCCGGCTTCGTTGTTGGCGCGTGTCGATGAGATGATCGAACGATCATGCTGTTACTGCGGCGCACAGGTCCGTTGTTGGCCCTTCGCGACATATGCACAGCCATACGACCCTGGTCGCTAACGGGGCATAGCGGAAATCATCAGGCCGCCGTCTATCGCAGCAGACGACATTCGTGACCCGAAGCGGGCGCCGTTGGTGGAGCGCGAGCCAACGGTATTGATTTAGATCAAAACCGGTAATTCGCGCCGAAATCCAAAATGCGCTCCTAGACCCAAAGCTCAGCTGGGTGGCGCGCTGCCGGCCCATGCGATCCCAGGATCATCCGGCTTTTGGACGGTATAGCCAAACTACGTCGAGTACCCGCCGCGGCAGAAACCGGAGAGTTTCTC
>NZ_LGHL01000388.1 GCF_001908205.1 Bradyrhizobium sp. NAS80.1 | reverse complement strand
GGGCTCGCGGGCGCCAGCGACGGGCTCGCAACCGCGGGCTTCCGGCGCAGCCGTGCACCGAGGTGACGGATCTTCTGGATCAGGTCGTGATGGAAGATGTCGGCCGCGGACGCCTCGCGTGTCGACTCGGGCTTCGGGATGTAGTCGGCCGCGCCGAGCGACAGCGCCTTGAAGCTGATCTCCGCGTTGCGGCGAGTCAGTGTCGAGGCCATGATAATGATGAGGTCGCGCTTCTTTGCCAGCAATTGCGGCAGCGCCGAGAGGCCGTCGAGCTCGGGCATTTCAATGTCGAGCACGGCGACGTCGGGGTTGATGCGTTCGAGCTGGTTGACCGCCTCGAGCCCTGTGCGCAGCGAGGCAGCGACCTCCATGTCGTGCTCGGCGCCGATCCAGCGCGAGATCAGGCCGCGGATGACAACAGAGTCGTCGACCACCATCACCCGCACCGGCCCGGCTTCGCGCGGCGGGCTCGCAGCCGACTTCCCTACGAACGCAACACTCATTACTCACCAACTCAGACTGGAACGGTTCAGTTGAAAACAAACGCCGAAGGATCCGTTCAGCCTCCGGGTGCCGGCTCAGATCAGGCCGACTTCCTGGAACTTCGCAGTCACGATGTCCTTGTCGAAGGGCTTCATGATGTACTCGTTGGCGCCGGCGTGCAGCGCGCGCGCGATGTGCGCGACATCGTTCTCGGTGGTGCAGAACACCACCTTGGGCTGGTCGCCGCCGGGCATGCGGCGCAGATGGCCGAGGAACTCGTAGCCGTCCATGACCGGCATGTTCCAGTCGAGCAGCACTGCGTCGGGAAGTCCGCGCTTGCAGGCTTCCAGCGCCTTCTCACCGTCCTCGGCTTCGAGAATCTGGAAGTCGAGGCCTTCCAGGATCCGGCGCGCAACCTTGCGGATGACGCTGGAATCGTCAACGACGAGACAAGTTCGCATGTGAACCTCTGCTTCCTGCCCCCTTTGCGGGGGCACCTCCAATTGCAAGTCCGTCCGCGGCAGTGCCGCCGTATCAGGCCGCCATCATCTCGGGCGCAAGCTCGAGGACGCGATCGACGTCGAGGACGACCATGAGCTGACCGTCGAGGCGGTGGACGCCGCCGGCGAGCTTGGCCATGCGGGGGTCGAGATTGACGGGGTTGTCTTCCTTGCCGTCCTCGGGCAGGCGCAGCACCTCGCCGATCTGGTCGATCAGCAGGCCATAGGATTCGCCGCGCAGGTCGACGCCGACCGCCATCGGC
>NZ_LGHL01000387.1 GCF_001908205.1 Bradyrhizobium sp. NAS80.1 | reverse complement strand
CGGCAAAAAGAAATAGAAAATAGAGATGGCTCGCGAAAGTTGATGACTGGTCCCGCGCGGGTATTGCGCGTTACAGCAAAAATGCGCTGATGTCGCAGATGTGGCAAAAGCGCCGGTTTGAGCCTCAGCCCAAGACTTCCGGTCTAACCCCAACTGCGGACATGTCCCTGCGCCGCAAATTGTCGCGAAGGGCCACTTCCGGACATCCTCGTTTGATCTCCAGAATACACCACTGGCCCCAAGTTGGTCGTTGATTTACAAGATGCATGAGCGAACGAGCCATGCTCGACGGCGAGCGCTCTGCGCCGACGACTGGCAGAATGAAGCCGCCGCCGGAGGCAAGTATGGTCGACACCACTCTTTCCACCACCTATCGTGAATACATCGACTGTCTGAACAGGCAGGATTGGGCTGCGCTGGAGCAATTCGTTCATGCTGAGGTGCACTACAACGGCGAACGGATTCGGCTGTGTGGTTATCGCGAAATGCTGGAGAGAGATTTTCGTGAGATCCCGGACCTTCATTTCGACATTCAATTCCTAGTCTGTGAGCCCCCGCGCATCGCGAGCAGGCTCGGATTTAACTGCACGCCAAAAGGAAGTTTCCTCGGCCTTGAAGTTAATGGGCGGAAGGTCTCCTTCGCCGAGAACGTATTCTATGAGTTCGACGAGCGGAAAATAAAGGCGGTGTGGTCGATCATCGACAAGGCAGCTATCGAAAGACAACTTTAGGCCGGAGGAACCATCCCCGTTAGTATGCTTGGTCCGCTCCGGGTCTTGGCTGTGTGAAAACGCCAAGGCGCTTGAGCGCGATAGAAGAAGTTATTCGTCCAAGGCGGTTCTAGCGCTTAAGCTAGCACGTGGCTTCAACTTAGACGACG
>NZ_LGHL01000386.1 GCF_001908205.1 Bradyrhizobium sp. NAS80.1 | reverse complement strand
GCGGCGCGCACGGTCTCGAGCCGGGTCAGGCCAATGTCCGGCTCGTAGCGCGGCACGCGGGCGAGGCCGGAATCGACCACGATGCGCACGCCTTCGATGGTGAGCGAGGTCTCCGCGATCGAGGTCGCCAGCACCACCTTGCGCGTGCCCCTCGGCGCCGGCGCAATGGCGCGATCCTGGACGGCGGCATCGAGCGCGCCGAACAACGGCACGATCTCGATGCTGGCGTCCTGCACGCGTTCCCCAAGGAAATTCTGGGTGCGTCGGATTTCGGCCGCGCCCGGCAGGAAGGCCAGCACCGAACCGCTGTCCACACGAAGAGCCGAAGCGATCGCATCGGCCATCTGCCGCTCCACCGGTGCGTCCGCCTTGCGGCCGAGATAACGGGTCTCGACGGGAAAGGCGCGGCCCTCGCTTTCGACGACGGGCGCTTCCCCAAGCAGCTTTGCGACGCACGCACCATCGAGCGTGGCCGACATCACGAGGATGCGCAGGTCCTCGCGCAGGCCGAGTTGCGCATCGCGCGCCAGCGCGAGGCCGAGGTCGGCATCGAGCGAGCGCTCGTGGAATTCGTCGAACAGGATCGCGGCGACGTCCGAAAGCTCTGGATCGTCGAGGATCTGGCGGGTGAAGATACCTTCGGTCACGACCTCGATGCGCGTGGCGCGCGATATCTTCGAGCCGAAGCGAACGCGATAGCCGACGGTCTCGCCGGCGCGCTCGCCGAGCGACTTGGCCATCCGGTCGGCGCTGGCCCGCGCGGCGATGCGCCGCGGCTCAAGCACGATGATCTTCTTGCCCGCGGCCCAGGGCGCATCCAGCAGCGCCAGCGGCACGCGCGTGGTCTTGCCGGCGCCAGGAGGGGCCACCAGCACGGCGGCGTTATGCGTCTCGAGCGTGCGCGACAAATCGTCGAGCACGGCATCGATCGGGAGGGGCGTGTCGAAGCTGCGGGGCAAAAGTCTCGGTCCGTCATCGTCCGTCTTGCGCGCTATTGCGCGCCGGGGCGAACGATCCAGTCATGTCAGATCCCGGCCATTCCGAAGATCACGGCGTACTGGATACCCCGCCTTCGCGGGGTATGACAATCATATGTGGCAATCAGCCCTGCACCGGCGGTCGGCCGACGCTCTCATAGGTAAAGCCGGCCGCGGCCATGTCTTCGGGGCGGTAGATGTTGCGGAGGTCGACGACGACGGGCTGGGCCAGGGTCGCCTTCAACCGGTCGAGATCCAGGCCGCGGAACTGCACCCATTCGGTGACGACGACGAGCGCATCGGCGCCTTGCGCGCAGGAATAGGCATCCTCGCAATAGGTGATGCTGGGCAGCTCGCCCTTGGCCTG
>NZ_LGHL01000385.1 GCF_001908205.1 Bradyrhizobium sp. NAS80.1 | reverse complement strand
CGAGCGTCCGCTCGACGCTATGAGATCAACCGCTTGCCGCTTGTAGTCGTCCGCAAACGACCGACGTTGACGTCCTTCCATCCGACACCTCCTGGCTCTTCGAGCCCACTACAGGTGTCCATCAATTCGGAGGAGGTCCATGATTGCCGCCCAAGCTGCCCGCTGCCCAATGGCGCGACATGGTCGGCGAGCCAACCATCGCAGATGCTATCCTCGACCGGATCATCCACAACTCCCACCGTATCGCCCTCAAAGGCGACAGCATGCGAAGGAAAAAAGCTGCGCGCCCCTTGACCGACGTCGAAAACAGCGAAACGAATACCAACTGACTTCAACAACCAGGCAACCAAAAGCCAGCGCCCGCCACGCTGTCCGGGATTTAGCGAAACTGCCGTCCGTCAGGTAGCGAAACTGCTGTCCCGTTTTTGCGAAATACGCAGCATTCCTCTCCTTTTGCAATCAGCACCCGAACCTACCGGCTCAAGGTGGCAGCCCCGACCTTCTCAGAAATTCAACAGAACCAGGAACATCGCTAGTCACCTTTCCTCCTCACCCAGCCAGACGGGCGTATGAGGAAATGGAGGTCTCTAAACCCTTTCTTGCTGACTGGTCAGCCTTTCGTAAGTTCGTTTACCTAGTACAAAGCCCGATGCGGACGGTGATCGTCGCCTGAGGGTAGCAGACGAAAGGTCAAGGCACTCCGCACCTTATATTTTCGAGTGGAGATAGGTATGGATGGTTCGCAGTTCAATCCTCGGCAGTTGAGCCCGTTTATGCTAGGTTTCTCGAAGAATACGGATTTGCCGCTAGAGCAACGGGCCGCCGACGCAAGGCTGCAAGCGAGCTTTGAGCAGCAGTTGGGCCAGTCGCAACCCACTTCGTCTGAGGAGCATGGCGGAGAGGTCCGGAGCGGCCCCGGTTGCGTCCCGTTCGGTGCCGCGGAGGCGGTGGCGCACGGACCTGGCCCACGGCCGAAAAGTAGAGGGCCGCAGCCGGCGGAGGTCCGCGTAAGCGCCAAGCGCAACCGCTCCGAGCCCTTTGCCGAGGACGAGGAGCTTGTTTCCACCTTCAAGAAAGCGGCCCTTCATTCGAAGGCGGAGTTGAGGAACTTCAAGAGAATGGTGAGTGATCTGCACCATTTAAGTCGCTGGCTTCGCCAAGAAAATCGGAGTCCGATATCCGGCCGGTTTAACCCTGATTCTCCTGGGCATGGTTCTTTTGTTGCTGATGTGCAGGACTATCTCAGGGATGGTGGGCGCATTGCTGTCGTTTGGCAGCTGAACAAGGTTGCGCCTGGAAGCCTTCCGTCGCGAGAGCAGATAATGGAGGAGCTCCCTGCCGAAGACGCGGATCTCTTGGCAAGGTTCCGGGTAAATGCTGAGGAAGGCAACGTTGCCTCAGGCGTCATCACTAAAGCTCTTTCCGGATTTAGAACGTTTGCTCGGTGGCTCCAAGATAATAATAAGGGCACCTTGGCTTCTCTATTGCGAGGCGGTCCACTAGATGATGAAATTTCGGCGTACAGGAGCGAGGGGCGGGACCCTCGGAATCGGCTTAAATCGACTTTGAATTATCTCAGGGCGGTCTTGCCCGGGTGTGAAGAAACCAAAGGACTCGAATGCCGTGGCGTTGGTCGTCCTCGTTACCTGGCTCCTCATCCCGAAGACGCCGCCCTGATCGATGGTGCGCTTGGCCAAGCCTTGAAAGATCTTAAAACCCCGACTGCGAAGCTAAGGGAATCTTGCTACAAGCGGGCTACAGATCTTCGTTCCCTG
This sequence comes from Bradyrhizobium sp. NAS80.1, assembly GCF_001908205.1. GTDB lineage: Bacteria > Pseudomonadota > Alphaproteobacteria > Rhizobiales > Xanthobacteraceae > Bradyrhizobium. The sequence goes on along the minus strand of NZ_LGHL01000385.1, from coordinate 647 downwards.
AGTACGTGGCTTAAAGAAAATGGCGGGAAGAGCATAGCTGGCCGACTCAATGGCTCTAACGAGGAGCAGTTAATGCTGCACAACGATGTGGAAGCATTCAAACTGACGAGAGGCATATACAGTCCTGATTTGTCACATCTTCGGAGCTACTTAAAACTCGTCGAAGCGAACCAAGCCCTTGGCCTGCAAACCCGTGAGCAGTCGGCTTTGCCAGTCGGGCTATGCGCTGTGGGGTCCAGCACGCCGCGGTCGCTTCCCGCAACCCAAACCACCGCGAGCCAGGGAGCTTGGGCTCGGTTGAGACTGGAGACGCGAGAACCCGCGTCACCATCAATTGGTAGGGCTGCCTCAGACACCTACGGCGGTCTTGCGTCATTTGTTGATCTGAATGCGCCGACGCCGTTCGAACTGCGCGATGATGCCCACTTTGGGCCCGCGCCCTCTGCCAGGGCGCGTTCAGACACCTTTGGGGGTCTTGCGTCATTTGTTGATCTGAATGTGCCGACGCCGTTCGAACTGCGCGATGATGCTCACTTTGGGCCCGCGCCCTCTGCCAGAGCGCGTGCGGACACCTTTGGGGGTCTTGCGTCATTTGTTGAGCTGAATGCGCCGACGCCGTCCGAACTGCGCGATGATGCTCACTTYGG
>NZ_LGHL01000384.1 GCF_001908205.1 Bradyrhizobium sp. NAS80.1 | reverse complement strand
AATGCACAAGCAAAACGGAAACCGCCGGCACCCCGCACCAAAAGAAACCGCCGAAACTCAAAAGCCAAGCTCGCCCCAAGTCAGAAACGAGTTTTGCAACACAATCGAAGACAGAGCGGACCGACTTGGCAACCCCAGACTTCCGCTTCTGGACCCACTGCGGACGTCGTCACGTCGCCGCGACGTTCAGGTTCTCGAATTGCCCTGTGCGCTAGTCGAGCTGGGGTGAGTTTCGCACTGGAACGAGGATGTTCCGTCAGAGGAACGCTTGATGTAAGGTTCCTGCTTTCTGAAGGTAAGCTTCTTTCGCGCGTTTTCAGTCGGGAGGACGTTCAAATGAAACGCCACCGGCTCAAACAGGATAGGACGCTAGGCGAACGCCTTATTGAAGAAGCTCGACGAGCGAGGGAGAGAGCCGAACAACTGCCACCAGGCAGAGAGAAGGAAACCTCTTGGAGAACGCTCGCCAAGCCGATGCTACCGCCCGCATAGATGAATGGTTAAATTCACCGGGCCTAAGGGCTCCCACGTAGCAGTCGAACCAAATCTGCTGGCCTGCGTTAATCCAGATGGATGACAAAGAGCTAGAAGCCAACAGTGAACGAGCACTCGTCGTGGTGACCCTTAGTACGGCAACGCTGATCGCGTGTGTCACCCTCTTGGTTTCGCAATTGTAAGGCCGCCTCAGTTGGCGGCCTCTTTCATTTTGAATGGCTCATGGCGAGCGTCACACCGGTTCCGCTCCATCACCGCAGGGCACGTGCTCGGGTCGGTGATGAGAACGCCGGTTGCGCTCCCGCCCAATTGATGCAGGGAAAGGAGAGTGCCGTGAGACGACAGGCTGCAGCGCGTGATCTTCTAGAAAGCAAACTGCGCCAGCTCGAAACCGTTTCTCATTTAGACAGATGGATGACGTCGCCGGGCCTGCAATCCCCAAAAGAATAGGTCCGCCTCAGTTGGTGGCCTCTCGTTTGCGAAAGGGAGGTCAGAAGATGCAAAAGTACCGCGCACATATCATGGGCCTCGACGGGCATATCGAGTTCATCGTCCAACTAGTTTGCAAGGACGAAGCCGAAGCCAAGAAGCGCGCTAGAGCCTTGGCTGACGGGTACGACGTAGAGCTATGGAGCCAAGATCGAAAAATCGCGGAATTCAAGAGTGAGTAAGGCCGCTTCAGCTGGCGGCCTCCTTCGTGCTCGTCATCCTGCTATGTCGGCTGTTGATGCTGTGGACGGCTCCTCCACGGGCACGAGAGTGCCAAGGAGTGGGCGCCGTTTGAGGCTCCCACGATTCGGAGGAGCAACCCTATGCAGTCAATTT
>NZ_LGHL01000383.1 GCF_001908205.1 Bradyrhizobium sp. NAS80.1 | reverse complement strand
TGATCCGGAAAAGTGTGAAGCGGTTTTCCGAAAAGATCATGCTCAAACAATAACCTAAAGCGCGATGACGATTCATCCCAATCTCATCGCGCTTTAGCGCCTCCGCGGCGATGCCGCATGCGGTCAGGCGTTGGACTTCACGTCCGGCACAATAATTCTCATCTGGCGCACGATCGTGCTATCTCCTGTTACCTCTTCGATTGTGTGTGCAAGTGAACAGATGCTCACGCTCTGTGTTCGGCTTTGAATACCTGTGTCAGCGCGCCGAGGCTGCGCTTTGAAGCCTGAGCCAACACCGGCAGCAGCGCCTTATTCCAGAGGCGTCGCGACATCGTGATTGCCGGTGCAAGATACGAATTTCCGATAATCAATTTTATTCTCTTTCCATCCTCTTGGGTTATATGTCGGGCATCCATCTAGCGGGGGACGCCGGAGCAGGTGTGTATGCCTTGCAAGACCGGCAGGAGCAGGGGACCAAGCCCGTCGGCATGTTCGAAGTGATCCTCACCAGGCGTAAGCGGTTTGGCTGGCGATGGCAGGTGTGCGACCAGTCCGGCAAGATATTTGCCGATGGCTTCGAGCGCACCCGGCCGTCCGCCAAATATCATGGCGAGCGCGCATTATTTTTCCTGTTGTCGCAGGCCTATCTGCGCAATCGCTCGGCGGCCTCGAGCGAGGACTAGCCGCGGCTGCGCATGCACTGCGAGGAGGCCGCGATGAAGCATTGCAAGATCGTCGTCTTCGTTCCGGTGTCTGACGGCCATCGCGTGCGGCAGGCGATGGGCGATGCCGGCGCCGGCGTGATCGCGGCCCGTTACCCCATCTACAAGGGCTTGCGTTGCCCGCCGGGCAAAACACCCAAACCGTCGGTCAACTGGCGCCGCCAAATATATTCCGCTTTGCCGAATTTCGGAAATGGCGTATCTGTCGCCTCACTCCGGCCCGAGGAGGAGGGGCGTATCGCGATCGTCACGACACGCGGGCCGGACGGCGGTGGACGTGGGCC
>NZ_LGHL01000382.1 GCF_001908205.1 Bradyrhizobium sp. NAS80.1 | reverse complement strand
GCGGGAACGGCGGCGCTGGTGACGGCGGCGGCGCCGGTGGCGGCGCGGGCGGATCGAACAATGGCGCCGGGGGATCCGGTGACGGTGGCGCCGGTGGCGGGCAGTCCGGCGGCGGTGGTGGGGCTCCCTCGCCCTATCGTCCCGACGGGCTGCCCGACCATTTCGCCGGCGGCTCCGACAAGGAGACGATCGACAAGCTGTTCACGGCCGTCAACGGCTTCCGCACTAAGCAGGGCGAGGCCGGCGCGGTGCCCGAGAAGGCGGACGGATACGCGCTCGATGCGAGCGACAAGCTCAAGCCCTATGTCGCCAATCTCGACAAGGACCCGGTGTGGGGCAAGACGCGCGACATCTTCCACAAGGCCGGCATCACCGACAAGCAGTTCAAGGCAACGATGGGCCCGCTGCTGGAAGGGTTGATCGATGGCGGTCTCGTCGCCGCGCCGATCGACCCCAAGGCGGTGCTGAAGGGCATGGCGCCGCCGGACATGGCGAACGCGAGCGACGACGAAAAGATCGCGGCGGGCTCCAAGCGCGTGACCGACAACATCGCCTGGGCAGATGGCGCCAAGGCGAACCAGGCGCTGCCGGAAGAGGTCGCGAGCTTCCTCGCCGCCTCTGCGGCCGACAGCGTTGCGGCCAACACGCTGATCGAGTGGCTACGCGGCTCCAACGGCGAGACGCGGCCGGCGATGGGTGGTGGCGGCAGCAGCGGCATGACCGACGCCCAACTGAAAGAGCGGATCAACGATCCGCGTAACAACCCATCTTCGTCTCGATACGACAAGACATTTGCGACGGAGACGGATCAACTCAGCCGCAAGCAGTGGGGTTAACTCCGCGCCAGCGACGGGCCTCAAGGCCCGTCGCACGGCTCACTTAACGCCGCACCCCCTGCCCCATCCTGCCCGCACACCGCGAGGGATGGACCTGCGGGCGGCTTCTGCAATCGCTCCTGAGGGGTAGACCGGAAGCGCCGTGGCAATCGGCCGATAGCGGGTAACGCAAAACCCTTATCAGGACGAAAACCATGTCTCGCTACAATCGTTTGGCGGTTCGGTTCG
>NZ_LGHL01000381.1 GCF_001908205.1 Bradyrhizobium sp. NAS80.1 | reverse complement strand
TCCCGTTTCACCTCGGCATACATTTGTAAAGCTGCGCTGATGCGCCTCGCTACGTCCTCGCCAATCTGCTTTGAATTGAATGAGCGTCAGCGCGAAGGTGAGCGCACCAAGTAGTCCGATCCAAAGCTGTGCCTCGAAATGAGGGGGAGTGAGCCAAGGCGTGAGATGGGGGTCGACAAATCCCATGCATGTCGTCCACGCTGCCAGCAAGAGCACTGCGACATCACTGATATATTGCGTTCGCGCGAAGCGATCTCGCAACGCAGCGTGTGCGCTACAAAGCTGATCTGCTCTCCGCTGCATTTGCTCGATTTGCGATCTTAGAGGAGATTCATTCATCAGCTAATCCAAAGATTGCCTTCCACTGATCGTGGGACATGTGAGCGCTTGCGTTTCGCATCCGCTTTGCAATTCTTCCTAAAATGTGGCTCGAGGCGATGCGCTGGGGGCCGTTTGCGTCGCCGAGGTAGCCGTCAACGTGAACCGATTGACCGGTGCTGTCCCGTATCGGTGTAAGCACTAGGTCACGGGCCCGCTCAAAGAACACGGGGAGCATCGCCGCCGTCGTTTTTGTGCCCTCGTATTCTCTAAAGGCAGCTATAGCTAGACTCTCGACGTGGTATCCCGAAAGGCGCTGCGTCTCAGGCAAGGTGCCAATGATCGCTTTTGCCAACTTGATTGTAGGGACAAGCTTACCACCGCACTCTTCGTTTCGTGCAGTTAGTGCCTTCTGGAATTTTTCAGGCGCGATATGAGACCAGTCGTCGCGCAGAAAGGAAGGGACCTTCAGTCCGCTATTGGTGTGAAATGCGGGAAGCAACTGAATCTGCATCGCATCGTCGTACTCGATTGTCACGGCGAGGCGTCCAGCTCCGACCTCAGCGGAGGAGGGGACTGCACCCCTTATAATGTCGCTGACTTTCTTCAGCGCAACAGAAGGCTTGTCGCTCGCAAAATCCGATTGGCTGAACACTAAGAGTGAATCTATGTCGCTAATCCCATCAACATACGTGTGCTTTGCGACGGACCCGCCGAATAGCAAATCCGCGGAAGTCTCCAGGGCGTCGCTGAGTTCGTCTTTTATTTCTGAGAGACGATTCTGAACAAGGCCGACGTCACGACTATTGGCAGAAGCGAGTAGCTCGCCGAGCAAGGAGCTTAGGTCTGCCTCAAAAGCCTTTACGGCGGTTTCATCTTCTGCCTTTCGAACCTGTTTGGCTAGTTGCTCCGGAGTTCTATGTTGGAAGACGTTTCCGCCGCCGCCACCACCCATTTTTTAGTCTCCCGCAATTTCAGCGCACATTTCTTGATAGGCGCTTCTTATAAGGTCGTCGTGTTTGCCAAAGTGCTCAAAGCTGCCATCGTTGATGTGCTTAAGCATGTTAAGGCGCATCTGCCTCATATACTGGTAGTTGTTGGACCAGCAGCGACCTTCTACGATGTCTGAATTGATGCTGATCGGCAATTTAAGGGCTCCATACGAATGACGATAGAGCGTGTCGCCTTCTGAAAATGCGTATCGAAGCCAAGTGAGCCCATCAAATACGTCGGCTCCCGCTAAGAAGAAAAGGTAGGTTGAAATCGTATCTAAACTTCCGAAGATGTGTATGGGCAGGTCGGGATAATGTTTATCGAGCGCTTTTCGAAGCCGAGCAACATTCGCCATCCGCGTCAGGATTGAATCTCCAATCTCCTTTTCAGTAACTCCGACAACAGCGAAATCTCTGAGCCTGCCGAGATGTGGTGTGATGCGATCGAGATGTAGTCTGATTCCTTTTTCGCCTTCTGGTTTGAACAATATCGCTCGGGCGTGCTCGCCCGATGGAATAGCAAGCTTTCGAGCTCGTTCAATCTGATCCTTTGTGTCGATCCGGTACTTGGG
>NZ_LGHL01000380.1 GCF_001908205.1 Bradyrhizobium sp. NAS80.1 | reverse complement strand
GGCGTGGCTTCGGCCGCACGTTGGTGACTTCGCGCCCGGGCAGTTCGCGTGGCGCGGCCCGGGTTGCGAGACGGCACCACCGCTCTGTGCACGATGGGGCTCGGGGCCGTCACGGTGACAGCGGGGATCTCGGTGGCCGACTTGTCCTCAGCCAGCGCTGAGGTGGCGGCGGCGCCGAGCAGGAGCAGGCTGGCTCCGCTCAGACGCTGCGCGCGTCGCAATTTGAATGACATGCCCTGATTCCAGTCAGGCGCCGTCCGGAAGATGTTTGTTGATCGGAGGCGGCCTGCCGTCGCGGCGCGACGGTTTCGACTTCAACTGCTCCCTGGCGATCGTCCGCGCCTCTGGCGCGGCGAACCGGGCGTGATCAAGCGTTGGAAGTCAGGACGCGGGAGGAGCGCGGGGCTGGAACGCCGTGCCGGCCGATTTCAGATGGATGAATTCGGCGTCGGTGGTGCGGTAGAGCAGCTCGATCGCCTGCGGCAGCTGCAGCAGAGGCGGCGTCGCGAACAAGACCGTGCCTGCCATCGCGACGACGGCGCAGATCGCGCAATTGTCCTCGCCCGGCTGCTCCCGCTCAGGGCCCGCGGGCGATTGCTTCTTGACCGTTGCGCGGTCGGTTGGAGCAATGCTCTTGGTGCTGTCCGTCCGTTGGAGCGAGGATTGGGCGAGGGGGGCGGCCTGGGCGAACCAGTGGCTGTGGCCGAATGTCAGCGCGAACTGCACCAGCATCGCTAACAGTGCGAGCCGAGCGCCGTGCCTGATATTCGAGCGGAACCACTTCATCCAACGCACCCCACATCGCGAGGCGCCAATTCCCTGACGTCGCGATGTTATAATGTAACATCGCAGGAAGGATGAACGGATGTCAACCGCAGGCCGACCGGCCGGCGCGGGCAGCCGAGCCGATGTGTCGTTCCTGCAACTAATTTAGAGCGTTTTCGAGCGAAGTGGATACCGGTTCGCGTAAAGAAAACGCGTCAAAACAAGAATCTAGAGCCCCGTTCCGATTCCATCGGAACGGAAATGGC
>NZ_LGHL01000038.1 GCF_001908205.1 Bradyrhizobium sp. NAS80.1 | reverse complement strand
GCTAACTTCTAGCATGTTTAGTCGGCCGTTTTCCTTGCTGGACGCTCCTCAGTTATCCTCCTCATCGGCCGTACCGTTAACGAGGTCAATGATGGTCCGAAATTCCTGTTGATTGGGTGCAACGGATTCAAAGAATTTGGTATCGCGATTTTCGGATCTCGTTGCTTCAAATTGTGGACCGAGACTGCTGGGATTTGGAATCCAGACGCTCATCGATTTTGGAAAGAATTTGAGTCTACAACAGACCGAAGGAGCAACGTTCCCTCCGCTCCGAGCCTCAATCTGTTGGCGGACTCGTTTCGACAGGGTCCAGGATAAAGGCGCTTCAAATTCAGGGTCAAAAAGCTCGTAGGCATGGACCGCTTTAAAGCCGGCGTCCTTCGCATCTGACGGTATGAATAGCCGCGCCTCTCTCACAGCTTCAAAGGTCGCAATGGGCGCAGTGAGCTCCGATTGAATGCTTCGCGAACCGCCCTTTTGTAATACTAACCTGGTGTGACCAAATGATATTAGATGGAACTCAACGTTAGCCATTAGCTTCTTGATCTCATCAGAGTCCTTCAGCTGGCGTATGATTTCATTAGCGGCACCGATGCCGCTGTTGTCCCAAAATCCGCCATCGATCAATTGCAATCCATCCGTTTCGCGCAACGTGACATCCGCTGCTTCACGACTTCTACGATACAAAATCCCCGGTGGGGTGACGTACGGGAAACGAGCACTTAGAACAGCAGCGGTACTCTTATTGAGCTCCAGATCAGGCTGGTATTCCAACAGGTTGAAGTATGAGGGTCGGTTGTACGCGTTAGCGATAAGAGCCTCCGCTAGTTTCTTTTCAAGAGGCTCTTCAGCCGACTTGGCGTCAGCTGTTTCGAATAAGAAATTTTGGCGCTCCCTAAGGAACACCTGCGATATGATAACAGGGACGCCGTAGTTTGAACTTGTGGTGTTGAAGAATAAGGCAGGAATACCAGCCTCAGGCGACCAGCTTGAGTAGAACGGTGTTGAAGCTCCAATTGCGCGCTCAAACGCCAATTCTAGAATGCGAGCGCGATCGTTAGTAAAGCGAAGTTGAGGAATCAAGAGCCTAGGAAAATCGAAAAAGAGCCCAGATGCGATAACCGGACTCACAAAATCGTTTGAGAAGAAACTTCGAACAGATTGCTCTAACAGCCCCGGTGCTGTCTCGGCGTAAGAACACTCGGTGCGTGGCGTGACCGATCTCCGAAGGAGTTCGGTGAACATTGCCGATCCAAAGCTTCCGCCCGACACGGCACTAATCGCGAATACATGATCCTTCAACTGAGGGCAGTAGTCGTAGAGACGCGCTAGGGACAGGGCCGTGTGATACGCCGCGTATAATCCGCCTCCTTGGGCGGCCACAATAAAGACTGGGAATTTTCGAACATCCGTGGGGGTTAGCTGATATTCGCGTTGCGCGTGGTTCCAGCGATCAAGCCGTGGATGAATCCAGTCATTGAATGCCTTCGGAAGGCTCGGCACGCCTCTCAAATGTACGGCGCGGTCGATAGAGCCAGCCTTAGACTGAGATAGCTGAGCAATTGTATGAGAAAATTCTGGTGGTTTGGATGCAAAAACGTGGCTCGCAACAATGATGAAGGTCGACCAACCCACAATGCTCAACCTACGCCTCCTAAGAAAACCGAAGGCAAGCAACGCCAGCGAAATGCAGATCAAAAAGAGCAAGATAACTCCGAAGCCTCCCATGAAGGTTGCGGCGCCGATCACGTCCTTCAACATCCAGAAATAGATTGTAGAGGCGGAGACGATTGATATTGCCATCAACAGAAGGCCGAGTCGGTTTGTTCTGGTACTGGTTTGACCTTTGAGCGCCCGCTGCCAACATGTGACGAAAATTCGAACTTGGAGAACGGCACTGAGGACAAGTACGAGAAAGGCGATCCACATCACCCAAGCAACGCTCGTGGTAGAAAAAGCCGCGCTTAAAACGAGGAAAGCAAAGGCGAGAGTTGGAGCTACGGCCGCAATTGCGCGCGCTGCGTGATCGATAAACAATTTCGCGCGCGAATTATATGGAACTGCTACTATCAAGAGGCGACAGTGAAGTCCTGCAAACAAAAGGTAAAGAAATATTCCGAGCCAAAATTGCAGGATTAGTCGGCTGCCAAAGTTGGCGGCCGTATATTCGGCTATATAAACGAAATAATCCTTTAGCTGTGCGAGCTGTGTAGCGGCGACACACGCGCACACTATCAGTCCCGCCGCCGTAAGCACGAGAAGGATGATCCCCCAGTCGGGGTCGCCGCTATCGCCCCTTTCAACTTCTGGATCAGTGACGTTCATACTGTCGCGTCCTCGGACAATCTAATTGGCCGGTTCTCGCTCTCATTCGCGCCCGCCGCAGCCGTCCGCTTCGAGCACGATTTTCGGGCTTTTTCGCCGACTCGGTGGTCAGCCTTGGGAATAAACTATTGCTCTTGAATCGGCTACGGGGTCAGGCGGCGTGCGACGGGTGTCCAAGGGGACGTTAGACCGCGAGCTAAGAGACCATCTCGATTCGTCCTATTTGTACGCCACAGCTACCCAGCAGCCATAAATGGGCTCTAGATTTCTTTCTTGCTGGAGAAGCCTGCGATCTTATTGCCTCAGACCGATGATGGTACGGGGCGGAGGTATGGGCGGCGAGGACGAAAAGACCCAGATGGAGGCATTAGGGACGCCTGGTAGTCGGAAAATGCTGAGTACCACGAAGCGCCGCCGCAAGAATCGTGGCATGCCGCCGCCCGCGACCTTCGATATCGATACGCTGCCGGGCAGCTCTAATTTGACGGCATTAGAGGCTGCTGCGGTCATCCGGCGCACGCCCGGGGCGCTGGAGCAGTGGCGGCGCGATCCGAACCACCCGCTGAAATGGCGCTACGTCGATGGCCGGCCACTCTATCGTGTCGATGCGGTGCGTGACTATCTGGTCCAGCGCGACAAAACCATTAAGACGCCTCAGCCGCATAATGCTCACGGAGACGCCCGAGGAGCTCGGCCTTGATCGGGTCAAGCGGGTTCGTCCGTTGCAGCCGCACGACTTTGCCGACCCGTTTCGCGCCGACCAACTCCGCAATGTAGTCGTGAGCCGCTTCGAACGCCATCTTGCGGATGATCCACTGTTCGTCGTGATTGTAGACCTGATCGATTCCGCTTGGCTTTTGCCCAACACACAGGCGCTGGATTTCGTTGTCGTAGCCACAGCGTGACATGATGGTGCGCAAGCTGCGCCTTAAGTCATGCATGGTGAACTTGGCGACGCTCGCTTCCTTGACCAGTCGGTTGACCATCTTGGTGAAGCCGGACATCTGGCCGCCGGTCTTTGGTGACGGGAAGACATAGTCGGAGGTTGCTCGCTGGAAATGTTTTGCGGCCGTGAGCACCTCGTCAACCAGGTGAGTACGCGGCACATCGTGGTGCAGCCCCATCTTGGTCCACGCCGCATCGAAGGTGATCCGGTCATCCATGATGTGCTTCCGCCATTCGATCATGGTAGGCTCACTGCGCCGCGGCCCACCGAGCAGGCACATCCGTGCCAGGAGACCGAAAGCCCCGAGCTTGCCGGATGCATCCCAGACCTTGATGATTTCCTCATCGGTCAGCGCGCGACCCTTCGTTCGGCGTCCGACCCTTTGCGCGCGGGTTTCCTTGGGCGCGCGATAGCCGGCGAGCACGTTGTGCTCGACATAGCCCTCGCCGACGCACCATTCGAGCAAGGTATGCACGTGCTTGCGCAAGTCCTTGGCTGCACCCCGCTTGCCGGTCTTGGCAATCTTGTCGACCGCAGCCATGATCTGCCGTCGCGTCAGGTCCCCCACGCCGCTCTCGACGTGATCCTTAAGCCCGCGCCGCAGCGCCGACATTGCTGGCTTCCAGTTGACGACTTGACGTTCGGTCAAGGACGTCTGGTAGGGACCATCTTCAACAATGAGGGTCGCTAGCGTGGTGCGCTGCTTCTCGGCTGCCTGTTGCCGCCTCGCCTCGCGCTTCGCGTCATTCGGGTCCAAGCCCTTGACGACCTCGCCTGCGGCGATGGTGGCGGCCCTGCGCGCGGCCTTCTCATTATATTTAGGCCACGCGCCGAGGGTCTTGCGCTGGGTCCCCCTCACCCCCGGTTTGGTGAAGAGGTAGACCCAGGTCCGGCCGCCGGTGGCGCGCAAGCGCAAGGCGAGGCCGGGCAGCTTGTCGTCGTGGAGATAATGCTGCGCCTTACCCGGCGGCAGCGTTGCGTTGCGGATCACCGCATCGGTGAGTGTCAGCTGGTTGGCCGGCTCCGTCATGCTTCCTTCCCTCTCTCTGTGCCCGGTGTGCCCCGCAAGAAGGGCGTCAGCCCTCGAACAGAACCGGAGCTCAGACCTTCCCCTTGCCGTGTGCCCGCGCAGGGAGGATCCACAGACCCAAACAGAACCGGGTCTCAGACCTCCCCCCGTTTTTTGTGCCCCGAGGGAAAATCCACGGCGGGCACAACGGGGGCATACAAAATGTAGCAAGGCCACCTATGGGCACTTATGGCCGCACAAGGCCATAACCCCCATTAATTAAAGGGGTTTTTACATCTCAACTATGGCCGGATTTGGTTGGCTCGGGTCTACGGATTGTGGTTCACACGGGAGAGGTCCAAGGTTCGATCCCTTGTGCGCCCACCATTCATCCTCCTGAACCATTCCGGTTGCGGCGATCGTCGACGCCTGACGGCCTTTGAGGCTGTCTGATCAAAAATGTCGAAAACAACCCCATGCACAGTAGCCGGCGCGAGCCGGATCAATGGGTTACGCCTTTTCCGAACTCGATTGACTCGTCGGGCAAAACAGCGGCACGATGCCATCATCCAGGGAGAGGCCCACGCCGGCTGAGCCCCGCGACCTTTCCTGCCAGGCCGATCTCCCGTCGCAATGACCGATCAGGCTTAAGCGGCCCGATCCGGCCGCCAGGCCGCGTAGAGACCGACGAGGGTCCCGATGGCGACCAGCCCTGCCGCCAGCAGCACCTGCAATTCTCCATCATCGGTGGCGCCTACGGACGACACAAGTCTGGTCACGACGACGAACAGAATACCCACAGAGGCCGCTGCACCCACGCAAAGATGGGCAAGTTCTCGCGCCAGGTTCCGGCCGAGAAGTCCGAGTGCCGTGAAATACATCGCGCAAGCGTTGGGATGAACGAACAAAGCAACGCGCGCGTAAGCACCATAGGCGTCGAAAAGGGACTCGCATCGGCTCAGTGCCGCTTTTGAGGCAACCCGCTGCAAGAACGGTCTGAAAAAACGAGCCTGTCCGTAACTCAGAACGGCACCCACGATGATGGCCAGCCACGCCACGATAAAAACGGAGACGTCCGCGGGCTTCGGATTGAGCGCCACGGACATCAAAATGAGGGCGGTTCCGGGAAAATAGCCAAAATACGGGAAGACCGACTCCAGGAGCACGCAGACGAACATGAAGACCGGAAACCACCATGAACCGGTCGCACCCTCGACGGTGGCGTTCAAGTCGAAGAGGTTCGTCTTGTACAAGACGAGGTACATGCACATGGCCAATCCGGCCAGCGCGTAAAACGGCAACGCTCCCGACAGAAACCGTCTCATCCAACCATCGGGCTTTGTTGCGCGGTCACAGCGGAGACCATCGATACCAGGACAAGACAACGGAAACGTATGGATCATGCTTTAGGCGAATGAGATTGCTCCTGTCGATAGCAATCCTCGCCTCGCCCTGCGCGCCCCTACCCAATCGACAAAATCTCGATCTCCTGCGCGCCTGAACCGACGACGTCGCCGACCGCCTTCCCCATCAGCGACTTCGCGACTGGGGCTACGAACGAGATCGAGCCGGCCTTTGGATCGGCTTCGTCCTCGCCGACAATGCGGTAGGTTTGCACGCGGCCGTCGGCACGGCTGAAGGTCACTGTGCTGCCGAAGGCGACTGTGCCGGTCGCCTCCGGATCGGGAATGACCTGCGCCGTGCGCAGCCGTTCAGCCAAATAGCGGGCGTCGCGCAAGGGCACCGCCGACTGACGGCGCTTCTCGTTGACGTCCTCGATCCGCTGCGCGGCCTCATAGGCTTCACGCGCTTCCTGAAGCTGCGTCTGTAAGGCTTGCAAGCCTGCTTCCGTCACGAGGTTTGGATGCGGAGAGATCGGGCGATCCGGCAACAGCGTCTCGGACGCGGTTTCGGCGCTCTCTTCCTTGGTAAAGGCAACGCTCAATTCGAAAATCCTATCGAACTGTTTCGGGTGACCGCTGCGCCTTCACCCCGCGATTCATCAACGGGAATCGCGCGAGGCAGCCGACGGTGATTTGACCCCGGACTATATCTCAAGTTCGACGAAACGACGGAGCTTGAAAACAAGATCCGGCATGGCCTGGCGGAACCGTGTTGCATTCTGGAATGTGGTCGAGAACGGCGCGAAGGTGATCATGGCGTTCCAATGCCGGTAGCCATAGACCGTGACCGAGGCGCCGGTCGCCGGAAAATCCTCGATCTTGCGCAACTCTCGGAGCACGAGATCGGCAATCGCCTCCGCAGGCAGCAATCGCTTGCCGTCCGGCGTCGTGGCAATTTTCGCCGGCTGCTCGACCGGCGTCACAGCGGCCGGCGCGACGTTGGACGCATCCTCGTGCCTGATCGATGGCGCTTCGGGGATGGACGCCGCAACAGCCTCGAATCCGTTCGTCGGCGCTATTGGTGGAACTTCAGCAGGCGGCGGTGATGCAACGCTGTCTGCGCGCTTGTTGCCTCCCAGGATGCTGCTGATCATCGCCACAAGGCCAGCATCCTTCACGTCATCGTTCATTACTCCCCCCGGGGCTTTGGCCTACTCTAGCACCGCTCTTGCAGACCGCCACAGCGGATGTGTGGTCGGGCCCCCTGGCCAGGGCTATCGCATATGAAGAAAGACGTGGCTGGAAGCTCGCCTGCGGCCATCCTTCGAGACGCCCGCGTACGGCGGGCCCTCAGGATGAGGTTGCGGCTCGCGGCGAGATATCAAACCCTCATGGTGAGGAGCCCGCGATAGGCGGGCGTAGCGGACGATGCTTCGCATCGCCGCGAGAACCATGCAGGCCGAGCACGTTCGGCAGCTTCTCAACCGTCATAGGCGATAGCCCCTGGCCAAGGCCGTCTTTCGATGGCACCGGCGGCGCAACGGCTGATCACGTCGCGCCGCCCTGCGATCGGTCACTGCTTATCGAACGGAATATATTGCTGGTACTGCTTGGGCACCGAGCTGCGGTAGCGTGCCGGAACGGTGCCGGTATCGACTGAATGCTCGATCTCCTGCTGCCGGGTCATCTTCTTCTTCGCCGGCTTCTTCGACGTGCTCTTCTTCGGATCGGGTGACGGAGTGGAGTTGGTCGCGCCCGGCGCTGGCGTCGTCGCAGCCGGCGCGGTGGTTGTCGCTGCAGGCGCCGTGGTTCCGCCGGCGGCTGGCGCAGTCTGGGCCAGCGCGAGCGGCGTTTGTGTGATAAGCGCCAGCGCTGCTGTCACAGCCAGCAAGTATGACCTTTGCATCAGAATCTCCAAATTTCCTGATCCGAATGAGACGAAGCGTAGGCCTCCGGGATCGACACGTGCAAGTCTGCCCACGATAGGGTGGTGCCCAGCCGCGAACTGTGGCCGAGATCACATCGCCGGCCACGGGCTGCGTCATGATGGGCCGCATCACCAGCGCAACGCACCGAGCCGATCCAAGACACACATGATCCCGCATCGGTCGAGCTCCTTTGAACGCCAGTTCTCGGAACACCAAGGCTCGGCTGACATGCCCATCCACTCATTTTTCGAAGGAGATTGAAATGCGTCGCACCATTCTCACGCTCGCATCATTCTCAGCCCTGATCGCCGCGACATTCCCGGCGGCTCAAGCCCACGCGGAAAATGACAGATACTGCCTGCAAGGCCGTATCTGGGGCTATCCCGGCAACTGCCAGTTCGCGAGCTATCAGCAGTGCCTCGCCACCGCCTCCGGCACATCGGCCTATTGCGGCATCAATCCGCGCTACGCGTTCTCGCAGCAGCGCCACTACTGACGACGCGGCGGCGTGCGCGCATGACGCGCGCGCCGCCACAATTTTTACGTGAAGACCATCCGGTTCACCGATGGCCCGGCGAATCGACGCCCTCAAAATCGCTTGCACCTGTCGATGACGAGAATGTTATCCGTCGTCGCTCCGCGAAAAATTTGCAAAGCGCGGCCGCAGCTTGTTGGCATCGCTCTCTTCCGGAACACGTCGAAGCCGAGCGCTGTGTGAAGCAACGGCTTGCGGCCGTCGCATCGCCCGATCTAGCCTAAAATGCATACCCTGTTTCGATCAACCTTAGCTCTATTCGTTTCCGTCGTAACTTTTCAGGGAGGTGTTTTCAATGAGCAGCCGCCACAGCATTGTCCCGCGCGGTCTGAACGCAACGCGTTCGCCGCTTTCGCAAGGCCGCTTCGGCCGTATGTTCCGCAACGTCACACCGGCGAAGTTCGGACCGACCGACGCCGACGCCATCGCAAACCTTTCGGCGCTGGCAGACAAGATGGTCGCCAGCTTCGATCCGCCGAAGGACGGACCGGACGCGGAGGAGAGCGGTATTCCCGCGCTCTACACTTACTTCGGCCAGTTCATCGACCACGACATCACCTTCGATCCGGTGAGTTCGCTGACCAAGCAGCAGGATCCGGATGGGCTCGTCGACTTCCGTACGCCGGCGCTCGACCTCGACAATCTCTACGGCCGCGGTCCGAACGACCAGCCCTTCATGTATGACGGCATCAAGCTCCTGCTCGGCGAGACACTGACCGGCACCGGCGTGCCCGATGCCAGCGACCTGCCACGCTTCAAGGGCCGCGCGCTGATCGGCGATCCCCGCAACGACGAGAACAGCATCGTCTCGCAGTTCCAGGCCTTGATGCTGCGCTTTCACAACCGCATGGTTGACGACAATGACAGCCTGTCGTTCGAAGACGTGCAGCAGCGCGTCCGTTTCCATTATCAATACGTCGTGCTGAACGACTTCCTGCCGCGCATCGTCCACGCCAGCGTACTCGACGGGCTGAGGACCGCCGGCCGCTACGATCGCAGCAAGCTCGCCTTCTATCACTGGAAGACTTTTCCGTTCATGCCAGTCGAGTTTTCGGTCGCGGCCTATCGGCTCGGGCACTCCATGATCCGCCCCGGCTATCGGCTGAACGATGCGGCCAACATGCTGTTGCAGATATTCCCCGATCCCAACAATCCTGACAAAAACGCGCTGACCGGTTTCCGCGCGATGGGCCCGGGGCGCGCCATCGACTGGGGCCGCTTCATCGATCTCGACACGCGGGCCTATGGTGTCGAGGACGACGATACCAATGCCGACAACAAGAAGCGGCTTCAGTTCGCCTATCGCATCGACACCGCGCTGGTCGACCCGCTGCGCAAACTGCCGCCGGAAGTCGCGTCCAATCCATCGTCGCTGGCGCTGCGCAATCTCGAGCGCGGTTGGCGGCTCGGCCTGCCGTCCGGCCAGGCCGTCGCCAGGGCAATGCATCTGACGCCGCTGACGGACGACCAGATCGTCATTGGCAAGGCCGTCGATGAGCCCGGCACGGGCGATCCGCAGACCAAGATCGCGACCATCGCGAACGGCGTGTTTGCCGACAATTGCCCGCTTTGGGCCTACATCCTGGCGGAGGCGCGGCAATTCCAGACCCCCGTCACGATCCCGGCTACCGGCGCGCCTGGCCCCATCAACACGCCGCAGCTTGGGCCGGTCGGCGGTCGCATCGTGGCCGAGGTTTTCCTGGGCATGATGTTCGGCGACGCATCCTCCGTGCTGTCCCTCGACCCGAATTGGGCGCCGGTGACGGGCTCCAGCTTCGCGCTGAAGGACCTCGTAGCCTACGCGCTCGGACAGGGCGATCCCCTGCACTAAGCTTGCGACGGTCGATGACGCAAAGGCCGCCCGCTCGATGCGGGCGGTCTTTGTCATAGTCGCTGGGGCCTGACGAGATGAGGCTCGCCTAGTGCCCCGACGGAGGTGCGTTCCCTCCCCCCTTGTGGGGGAGGGCTAGGGAGGGGGGTAGCCCAGGAAAAGGTTTCGGTTGTTGATGATGCACCGAGGGCGGGTGTGCGATGGAAAGAATCCCCGTGTGGCACCCCCCTCCCTGCCCCTCCCCCACAAGGGGGGAGGGAACGGAGAGAGTGCTGCTGTCGACCGAACTTGATTCGACTTCAACCCGTCACGTCCCAGTTTAATGCGCGGCTCCGAGGCCGCACTCGGCGAGTCGTGCCGCGAACCAGAGCGATAGCGGCTGATCGACAATGCCGCCGGCATAGATTTCCGACGCCGTCACATTGTGCTTGTCCAGCACCAGCAGCACGCCGATCCAATAGGCGAACCAGATATCCGCATCGGTCATCGCCATCAGCTTGTGCTGGTCGTGCTCGAGCGAGGTGTGATTGCTTGCCTTGCGGATCTCCACAGCGAGCAGGTTCTTCGGGATCTCGCGCTGATGCACGACGACATCCGGATAGATCGACTTTCCCAGATGATCGTCGGTCGAGATGATGGAGCCGTGCGGCAGAAGCAGCGTGCGCTCGCCGAGCCGGTCGTAGTTGCAGTCGACCGACCAGCCCCGGTACTGCCGCTCGAGATAGACAGCGAAGCGGTGGGTGACCGCCCGCTCGCCGCTGTCGTTCTCGAACAGGAATCCTTCGTGGGCGTATAAGTCCTGGAGCGCCGCGATCACCTTGTTCAGCTCGGTCTGCATCGTGCCCCCGGCCTTCGGCGCCCTGTAGACTGCTCCCCTACATCTGGACTTCGATCAATCGCGGCCCCGGCTCGGCGACGGCTTCGGCCAGCGCCTTGTTGAATTCGTCGGCGTTGGTGACGGCGCGGCCGGGCACGCCCATGCCCTTCGCCAGCGCGACGAAATCGAGCGTCGGCCGGTCGAGGCGCAGCATGTCGTTGGCGCGCTGGCCGGGCTCGCCGGCGCCGACATTGTCGAACTCGCCGCGCAGGATTTGGTAGATGCGGTTCGCGAACACGATGGTGACGATGTTGAGGTTCTCTCTAGCCTGCGTCCACAGCGACTGGATCGTGTACATCGCGCTGCCGTCGCCGACCATGCAGATCACCTTGCGGTCCGGACAGGCGATCGCGGCGCCGATCGAGAGCGGGGTGGAGAAGCCGATCGAGCCGCCCATGTTCTGGAGCCAGTCGTGCGGGGCGGCCGCCGCCGTCGGCGGAAAGAAGCCGCGGCCGGTGGTCAGGGACTCGTCGACCAGGATCGCATTCTCCGGGATCGCGCACGCGATCGCCTGCGCGATCGAGGCGAAGGTCAGCGCGCCGGTCGGCTTGACCAGCTCCTGCAAGGCCTGCGGCTTGACGTCCTTTGCGCTTGCCTTGACCGCGCCGGCGAGTGCTTCCAGCGCCGCGACCGAGTTCTCGCCCCAGGAGGTCATGTGGTGCACCTCGCAGCCCTCGGGCTTGAGCATGCTCGGCTTGTTCGGATAGGCGAAGAACGCCACGGGATCGTCGGACTCGACCAGCACGATGTGGCGGAACTTCGCCAGCATCGGCAGCGCGTTCTCGATCACGTAGTGGATGCGGTCGATCGAGTAGCGGCCGCGGCCGCGTGCCATCTTGGGACGGAAGGTCGGGCCCATCACGGTGCAGCCGGTCTTGTTCGCGATGTGCTCGGCCAGCGCCAAGCCCTGCTCGCTCAGCGCGCTGCCGGTCATCAGCAGCAGCGTGCCCTCGCCGTCACCGTGCAAAATCCTGGCGGCCTGCTCGACCGCCTGCGGCGAATAGCTGGCGCGCTGCTGCTCGGCCGGCACCTCGGCAATACCGTCGGCCTCGTTCCAGGCGGTGTCGGCGGGCAGGATCAGGGTCGCGATCTGCGGCGGGGCGCTCCTGGCGGCGGCAATCGCCGCAGCGCCGTCGGCGGCAACCGATTTGGCATCCGGCGAGGTGCGGACCCAGGACGACATCGGACGGGCAAGGCCCTCGATGTCCGAGGTCAGCGGCGCGTTGTAGCCGATGTGGTAGACCGCGTGCTGGCCGACGATGTTGACGATGCCAGAGTTCGCCTTCTTGGCGTTGTGCAGGTTGGCAAGGCCATTGGCGAGGCCGGGGCCGAGATGCAGCAGGGTCGAGGCCGGCGTGCCCTTCATGCGGAAATAGCCGTCGGCGGCGCCGGTCACCACGCCTTCGAACAGGCCGAGCACGCAGCGCATGCCCGGCACGCGGTCGAGCGCTGCGACAAAATGCATTTCGGAGGTGCCTGGGTTGGTGAAGCAGACATCGACCCCACCCTTGACCATCGTCCGCACCAGGCTTTCCGCACCGTTCATTCTTCAGCTCCTGCAACTGGCAATGTCCAGATATCCGTCCGACCAATCATTGTTCGCGGCCATCGTCAAAGCAAGAGCGGGCATTGCGGCCCTGCCCCGCGCGACAATGCGCCGGTTTGGCTAACGCTTTTCGGCAAATTGGCATGGTTGCCGATTTGGTAACGCCAACCGCGGGGAATGACGGCGCTCACGGGGCCGTGGCTTGCGGAATGCCCGCAAATATGGCCTCTGGCTTTCGTTGAAGCGATTTATTTTTGGGGGGAAACAATGATCCGGTTTTTTGCCGCGCCGATCGCCGCCATCGCACTGCTGTCAGCCACGGCGGCCGGCGCCCTCGCCGAGGAGTTCGACTCGCGCGACATCATGGGCGGTGGCCCGAACTTCTTCCGCTCCGGCGCCAACCCGATCCCCCGCGCCACCGTGATGTATTATGGCAATTACGCGCCCGGCACGGTCGTGGTGAACACCAGGGAGCGCCGCCTTTATCTGGTGCTCCAGAACGGCCAGGCGCTGCGCTACGGCATCGGCGTTGGCCGCGACGGCTTCCGTTGGGGCGGGGTCCACAAGATCACCGCCAAGAAGGAATGGCCAGACTGGACGCCGCCGTCGCAGATGCTGGCGCGCCGGCCGGACCTGCCGCGTCACATGAGGGGCGGCATCGAGAATCCGCTCGGCGCGCGCGCCATGTATCTGGGCTCGACGCTCTACCGCATCCACGGCTCCAACGAGCCGGAGACGATCGGCCAGGCGGTGTCCTCGGGGTGCTTCCGCATGACCAATGACGACGTCACCGACCTCTACGGCCGCGTTTCGGTGGGCACCACCGTGATCGTGCTCAACAATTAGCCCGGCAACTGCGGCGGGAACCCGCAGGGCGCGCGAATTTGCGGTCTTGTGCGTCGCTTCCGAATGCGGCAGCGTTGCGCAACGATGAGCGTATTGAACCCGTCCTCGCCTCTCCTTCGCACCGCTCTACTCGCGTTCGCAGCGCTCACATGTGTGCCTGACATCGCTGCCATGGCTGCCGCCGGCGAATTGCCGGCGATCGCCTCGCGGCAGCGCTCCGAGAAAAAGAGCTTCACCGACGGCGAGATCGTCGAGGGCTTTCTGAAGACCGCGTTCGGCGCCGAATATCACCTCGCCGGCCGCGTTGACCGCATCCGCAAGTTCGACGGGCCGGTGCGCGTGTTCGCCGAAAGCGACCGCGCCGATCGCAAGACGCAGCTCGCAAGAGTCGTGGCCGACATCGGCACGCGCGTGCAGCATCTCGACATCGCCATGACCACCACCGGCGAGGCGGCGAATGTGCGGGTGAAGCTGGTGCGCGACCGCGATCTCTACCGCACCATCGCGAGCTTCTACGGCGCCGAGAAGGCGCGCGAGATCCGCACCTCGCTCGATCCGCAATGCCTGTCCGGCTTCCGCAAGAACGACAATTTCGAGATCGAGCATTCCGACGTCATCCTCACGGTCGACAAAGGCGATTTCACCTTCCTCGATTGCGCCTATGAGGAGCTGCTGCAATCGCTCGGTCCGATCAACGACACCGCGAGCGTGCCGTGGACGATGTTCAACGACAACGTCTCGATGGGCTATTTCGACGTCTACGACCAATACATCCTCAACCTGCTCTACGACCCCCGCATCAAGCCCGGCATGACCGTGCAGGAGGTCAAGGCAGTGCTGCCCGACGTGCTCGCCGACGTGCGCGCCTTTGTGAAGCGCGTGAACAATCTGACGGAGTAGTTAGTCCGGTCGTCCTGAGCTGCGAGCCATAGGCATCGAAACGTTTAGCGTGAGAGGAAATCAGTAGGATGGGTAGAGCGCGGCGAAACCCATCGCACTCTCTCCGCGGTGATGGACGTGATGGGTTTCGCTTCGCTCTACCCATCCTACGAACTACAACTCGCCGCCCTATTGCACGAGCTCGGCAACGGCGGTTGCGGCCTTGAGGCCCGTGCCGGTGAGGACCGCCACCGTGGTCTCGTTCGCCTTGATGGCCCCGGCGCCAGAGAGTTTGTCCAGCGCGGCGGCCGCGCTGGCGCTGGTCGGCTCGGCGAACAGGCCCTGACGCGCAAGGCGGCGCAGGGCAGCAACGATCTCGTCCTCGGTCAGCGCCACGGTGCCGCCGCCACTCTCGCGCAGCGCGCCGATGATCTCGCGCAGGCGCAGGGGATTTTTGATGGCGGTGCCTTCAGCGATGGTCTTGTTCACCTCGCGCGGCACCGGCGTATCGACACCGGCCTTGAAGCTCGCATCGATCGGCGAGCAATTCAGTGGCTGCGCCGCGAACAGGCGCGGCAGCTTCGCGATCTGGCCGGCCTTGAGCAACTCGCGAAAGCCGAAGGCGCAACCGAGCAGGCTGCTGCCGGCGCCGACTGGAACGATGACATTGTCCGGCGCGCGGAAGCCGAGGTCCTCCCAGATTTCGTAGGCGAGCGATTTTGTGCCCTCGAGAAAGAACGGCTGCCAGTTGTGACTGGCGTAAAAAGTCTGGCTCGACTGGCGGATGGCTTCGGCCTCCGATTCCTCGCGCGGCCCTTCCACGAGCTGCACCGTGGCGCCGTAAGCGCGCACCTGCGCGATCTTCGCCGGCGACGTCGAGGCCGGCGCCAAGATCTTCACGCGCATGCCGCCGGCGGCACCGAGCCCGGCCATCGACGAGCCGCCATTGCCGGAGCTGTCTTCCAGAATGGCGTCGACACCGATCTGCCGCAGGAAGGACAGCATCACCGACGAACCGCGATCCTTGAAGCTGCCGGTCGGATTGAACCATTCGAGCTTGAACAACGGCCGCAGGTCGCCCCAATCCTGCTGCACAAGCGGCGTGCAGCCCTCGCCGAGCGTGATCGGATTCTTGATCTCGACCGGCAGCGCCGCCCTGTAGCGCCAGAGCGATCGCGTGCGAGGCTCGATCTCCTCGCGCGACATGCCTGTCCCCGGCGTCACCAGAAGCGGCGTGCGCTCGTCCGAGCACCAGCGCGGCTGGTCCAGCGGATAGAGCTTTCCGTTGCGGGGATCGATGTAGCTTGCGGCGGGCATTGGGGGTCTCCGGGACAGAGCCGATCCGGTCGATATGTCTGAATGTGCAGGTTTTATCCAGTCACCTGTTGAGAGGGGTGGACGCTAGAGGCTCGGCTAGCTCCCTTAAAAAAAACACGAATAATTCCATACATATAGTCCGCCGCCCCCTCGGGGAACCGCAGCCCAGAGCGGCGCTTTTGCACCATTCAGGGCGGGCACGCCGATACCTATATGAACGGCATCGGCAACGAACGGCCTTGCTGTGCGACGCCATTAACTTGTCTGTCGTGGCTGGGCGCTACAATATGTTGGATTGAGCTTGCGTCGCCGACGTTCCTCAACCGGCAACGCGACCGAGCCAGGCCCGTCCGAGCGGCGGGCCGTTGGCTTTTTGGGAGTTTGGTCATGAGCCGCGCGAACCGTACTGACCACATCCGCCTCACCTCCCATCCGGAGCCGGGCAGGAAGGCCGCCTTTCCGATCCACTGGGGCGCCGCAGACGCGCGCTCCCGCGGTCCGGTCATCGGCACGGTGTCGCGCGCGCAGGATCGCAACGTGATCGGCAGCCATGGCGGATCCTACGCGATGTACCGGGCCCTCGCCGTCTCAGCCGGCGCGCTCGATCCGATCCGGCGCCCCGACCTCACCAACACCTTCCCGGCCGCGACCATCGGGCCGTTTCCGCAGTGGAGCGATCCCGACAAGATCGTCGCGCTCGATCCCTGGGGGCATCTCGTCGCCGAAAATTTCCGCCAGGAGATCGCCGAGGGCGCCGACATCAGGCCGAGCATCGCGGTGACGCGCGCGCGGCTGGACCTGCCCGAGATCCGCGAGGCGCTTGGAGCAAAACGCCTGCGTGCCGACGGCGAGGTCGTGCACGCTAACGGCAGCGTGTCGGTGGTGAAGATCGCGATCGATCCGGTCTGGCACCTGCCCGGTCTCGCGCATCGCTTCGGCACCAGCGAGACCGAGTTGCGGCGTACGCTGTTCGAGCAGACCGCCGGCATGTTCCCCGAACTCGTGACGCGGCCGGACATGAAGGTGTTTCTGCCGCCGATCGGCGGCACCACCGTCTACATGTTCGGCGACGTCACCAAGCTGCCGGACCACCGCACCAAGATCACCTGCCGCGTGCATGACGAATGCAACGGCTCCGACGTGTTCGGCTCCGACATCTGCACCTGCCGGCCCTACCTGATCCACGGCATCGAGGAATCCGCGCGCGGCGCGCAGGAGGGCGGGCTCGGGCTCGTCGTCTACAACCGCAAGGAAGGACGCGCGCTCGGCGAGGTCACGAAATTCCTGGTCTACAATGCGCGCAAGCGCCAGGAGGATGGTGACGCGGCCGCGGCCTATTTCGAGCGCACCGAATGCGTCGCAGGCGTCCAGGATGCTCGCTTCCAGCAATTGATGCCGGACACGATCCACTGGCTCGGCCTGAAGCGCATCGACCGCTTCCTGTCGATGAGCGACATGAAATATGACGCGCTCACCTCGCAAGGCATCGACATCGTCGAGCGCGTGCCGATCCCGCCGGAGCTGATCCCGGCCGATGCCTATGTCGAGATCGCCGCGAAGAAGGCCGCCGGCTATTACTCGACCGACATTGCGCCGGAAGAGGACGTGAACGGCGTGGTCGGGCGCTCGCTGGAAAAGTACTGATCACGCGATGGCGGACGCTTTGGAATCGCAGGCACGTTCGCTGCTCACCGCAAAGGCGGTTCGCGCGCGTGCCGGGCAGATGCTCGAGCTCGGCCTTCGCGACGGGCTCCAGCACTTCACGATCGATCTCGACCGCATGAACGGCGTTGCCGATGCCGTGCTCGCGGTAACGCGCAAGGCCTATCCGACGCTGGACATTCCCTTTCACGCGCGGTGGCGGCACTTCGTGCTCGGCGGCGTCGATCGCTGGGCGCGGCTTGCCGACGCTGTGACCTGGCCCGACCGCGCGGCGCGGGCGCGCGCGGAGTTCGACCTCGCCATCGTCAGCGTGCTGCTCGATGCCGGCGCGGGCGCGACGTGGCGATACCGCGACGCAGTGACAAGGGAAGGCATCGGCCGATCCGAGGGCCTTGCGATCGCAAGCCTCGACATGTTCGCAAGCGGCCTCTTTTCGCGCGATGCCAGTGCGCCGTTCAGGGTCGATGCGGACGTGCTCGCGCAATTGCCCCTCGCCGCGCTCGCATCCGCCTTCCAGGTCACGGATGCCAATCCGCTGCTCGGCCTCGAAGGACGCACTGATCTGTTACAGCGCCTGGGCCGGCTGGTGGCGGAGCGTGTGGAGGTCTTCGGCCTGCAAGATACGCCGCGGCCCGGCGGCTTGTTCGATCACATCGCGGCGCAGGCGACGGGCGGCGCCATCGCCGCGCCGGCCATTCTCTCCGCTGTGTTGAACCAGCTCGGGCCGATCTGGCCGTCGCGACTCGCGCTTGCCGGAATTCCGCTCGGCGATTGCTGGCGCCATCCGGCCATCGAGACGGACGACGCGACCACGGGCCTCGTCCCCCCTGCACAAGCTATCGCAATGGCTGAGCTATTCGCTGATCGAACCGCTCCAGCGCGCCGGGTTTGCGGTCACCGACATCGACAGGCTGACCGGGCTCGCCGAATACCGCAACGGCGGCCTGTTCGTCGACCATGAGGTGCTGCGCCTGCGCGACGCCGGCGATGCCAAGCGCGCGCATGCGGTGGACTCGCTGCTCGTCGTCGAGTGGCGCGCGCTGACTGTAGCGCTGCTCGATCTTTTGGCAGATCGCATCCGCGCCAGGCTCGGCCGCGCCTCCGAGTCATTACCGCTCGCCAGCATTCTGGAAGGTGGCACCTGGGCAGCGGGCCGGGCCATCGCCTTCGCGCGCCGCCCCGACGGCGCGCCGCCGCTCAAGGTGATCAGCGACGGCACGGTTTTCTAGCGCATGATCCGCAAGCCACCTTATTGCACTTGGTGAATTTCAGGAGCGTCCGATCATGGAAGGCGTCACGATCGTCGATCATCCGCTGGTGCAGCACAAGCTGACCCTGGTGCGGGACAAATCCATCTCGACGAAATCGTTCCGGGAGCTGATCAAGGAGATCGGCATGCTCCTGTGCTACGAGGTGACGCGCGACCTGCCGCTCACCGACGTCGTCGTCGACACGCCGCTGGCGCGGATGCACTCGGCCAAGATCGCCGGCAAGAAGCTGGTGTTCGTGCCGATGCTGCGCGCCGGCACGACGTTCGTCGACGGCATGATGGATCTGGTGCCGACCGCGCGCGTCGCACATATCGGGCTCTATCGCGAGCCACACAGTTTTGCGGCGGTCGAGTATTTCTTCAAATCGCCGCACGATCTCAGCGAGCGCCTCGCGATCGTCGTGACCCCGGTGGTCGCGACTGCCAACACGGCCGTCGCCGCGATCGACCGGCTGAAGGAGCGCGGCGCGAAAGATATTCGTCTCGCCTGCCTGATCGCCGCGCCGGAAGGACTCGAGCGGCTGCGCGGGCTGCATCCGGACGTGCCGATCTGGACCGCGGCGATCGATGAAGGGCTCGACGAGAACGGTTTCATCTTGCCGGGCCTTGGCGATGCCGGCGACCGCGCCTACGGGACGAGATAGGCGGCAAGCTCAAATCTTCCCGCTGCCGCAAATGCCCTTCAGCGCCTGCCACTCCTTATCCGTCAACAGCGGCGGACCGCTTGCGGGGCGATCTTCCCTCGTCATGCGGGCAAGGCGATCCTCGGTCAGTGGGTGGCTGGCGAGGATGGTCGTGAAACCAGAGCCGCCTTCCTTGCCGGTGATGCGGAACATCAGTTCGGCCGCCGGCTTCGGCGAGCGGCCGAGTGCGTTCATGATCTCGATCGCGAAGGTATCGGCATAGGTCTCCGCCTCGCGCGAATAGGAGGCTTCGACCACGCTGCGCGAGGCGAAGATCACGGCGCTTGAGCCGGTGACGTCGCCGAACAACAGGCCGATCAGGAACGAAGTGCCGCCGTTGTAGATGAGGCCGCGCATATTGTCGTGATGCTTGAGATGGCCGAGCTCGTGCGCGAGGACACCGGCGAGCTCGTCGGGGTTTTCGGCCTTGTCGAGCAAGCCCTTCAGCACGAACACCTTGCCGCCTGGCAGCGCAAACGCGTTCGGCACCAAGGTCGGCAGCACGCCCGCCGTCATGGCGTCGTCGTCGAGGCCCGCAGCATCGCGCAGGCGATTGACGAGTTTCGTGAACGCGGCCTTGCCCGCGGGGTCTTCGCACACGCCGCGGCCGAAGATGGTTTTGATCTGGACTTCGGCGGCATCGCCGATGCGTCTTTCGACCGGCTTGGGCACCAGCGGCGCGAGACGGTCGGCGGCGAGCGGCACGCCGAACAGCACGACGCAAACGATCGAAACGGCGGCGGCCACCGACCAGCCGACGATCTTGGCAATGCCGCGGCGTGTGGTCTGGTGCTCGTCGAGGCGCGTGCAGCGGGCGGTCACCTCAGCGGCCAGCGCAGTATCGCGGATTTCGAGTCGCGCCAGCGGCGGCGCGGTTGTGCAGGCAAGGCGCAAAATACCGACCGGGCTGTCGGCCCGGCGGATGTCGGCATAGGCCCAGCGAACCGGCGTTCCCCCCTCTTCGAGGATCTCGAGCGCCTCGCCGAGCGTCAGCGTCACCTGCCGCCTGCGGCTGGACACGCCGTCGAAGAAGATCGTCGGCTTGGCGGACTGCGCTACGGCCTCAGCGGGCACGTCACTCACGGTTCAGAATCCCGCAACATCGAGCCCATCGGCAAAACCTTCGCCGAGCGCGCTGGCGAGCTCGCCGCTGCCGCGCACGTCCGCAGCGGCTGCGATGTCATGCACCTCGACGGTTTCCAGCACCTTGGCCCAGAGATCGCGCTGGAGATAGACCCGCATGACGATATTAAGCGCAAGCGCCAGGGCGAAATAGCCGATGACAGTCATCACCAGCATCGGGATGCTCTTGGAGGCATTGGCGGGCCCGAACACCTGCTCGGCCGGAAGGCCGCTCAGCTTGACGACGAGCATAATCGCGCCGCCGAGATAGGCGCCGAAAAGGATCGAGAGCAGCATCCACCAACCGACCACCTTCCAGTAGAGACCGTAGAACACGTTGTGCGGCAAATCAGAGGACAGGCTCACGCCGCCGATGCGGATACTGTCGAGCCACCAGCGCCATTCGCGTGCCTTGAACTCGGCATAGAAGAACGGCGCGAGCGGGAAGATCACGAGCGCGATCGGGCTCAGGAGCCACAGCCACCAGCCGCGCTTGAAGAACGTCCAGCCGTCACCTTCGAAGTCGCCACACAGATCGCCGTAATGGGTGTGCTGCATCTTGTAGCGCTCGAGCGAAGCCGCGCGCCAGGGCAGCGCCAGGCCAAGGGTCAGGAACACCAGCAGGCCCCAGAGCATGGCGCGGAGCGAATAGGCCCAGCCCGATCCGTCCATCCAGAAGCGCACGCCGCGCCAGACCGTGCGGGTCAGACGATAGCGTCGCGCGCGAAAAATCGCGAACTGGCCGAAGGCGTAGAAGCTGATGAAGAGCGGCGTCGAGGCAAAGCCCTGCCAGCGCTCGAACTCGATACCGACGAGGAAATAAGCAAGATAGATCGGCACCAGGATCGCGAGCGCGAACAGGAAGCCGATCAGGAGCTCCTTGCCGCGGCCCGTGTATTCGGCGGCATCGCCGTCGATCGCGGTGTGCGACCACAGATGACGGCGGATGTCGGTGACGAGCCAGAACCGGTAGAAGCCGAAGGTCACGAGCTCGAGCATGGCGCCCTTGGTGACCATTTTGCGGAACTCGGAGCGGTTGCCTGTGAAATCGACCCGCGTGGGCGGCAGCGGCGGCGGGACCGGTTGGGGCGGCCCGACGGGGGCCCATTGCAAGTCGTTCACGGCGGCAACCTCTGGGTGCTGGCCTATTGTGATCAAACTATAGATCAGAGGTTAGTCGATCCCCAAGATGGCCGGGTTCGATTTACCCCGATTCCGGTTGATTTCTTGCACGATTCCCCGCCAAACGGCGTGCGCGGGATCACGTTCACACTGCCGCGCGACGACCGTCCGGCACTCTCGCGAAGGTTGGATGTGGCAAAACTCTCACTTGCTCCGGCGCAGACAACCGGCTGTAATTGCAAATCAAATACCGCAGCGCAGAATTCAACGAGAACGCGCGGTTCACGCCAGGGAGAACGGTCATGCATGGGACCATCGAGAGCGCGGAAAAGCTCGACGCCTTGCGCGCGCGCGCATCGTCATTGCCGATCGAGCAATTCGATCCGGGCGATCCAGAATTGTTCAGGACCGATACGTTCTGGCCCTATTTCGACCGCCTGCGCCGCGAAGATCCCGTGCATTACTGCAAGGACTCGATGTTCGGGCCGTACTGGTCGGTGACACGCTACAACGACATCATGGAGATCGAGACCAACCATTCGGTGTTCTCCTCGGCTTCCTCGCTCGGCGGCATCACCATCCGCGACATCGATCCGGATCTGCGCCGCGAGAGCTTCATCTCGATGGACCCGCCGCGCCACGCGGCGCAGCGCAAGACCGTGGCGCCGATGTTCACGCCGACGCATCTGGACAATCTCGCAATCAACATCCGCAAGCGGTCGGCCGAGTGCCTCGACAATTTGCCGCGCGGCGAGGTGTTCGACTGGGTCGACCGCGTCTCGATCGAGCTCACCACGCAGATGCTCGCGGTGCTGTTCGATTTCCCCTGGGATGACCGCCGCAAGCTGACACGCTGGTCGGATATCGCGACCACCATTCCCGGGCCAGACGGCCTTGTCGCCACCGAAGACGAGCGGCAGGCCGAACTGACGGAATGCGCGGCCTACTTTTCGCGGCTGTGGAAGGAGCGCATCGAGCAGCCGCCGAAGAGCGACCTGCTCTCCATGATGGCGCATGGCGCTGCGACGCGCGACATGGATGCGAAGAACTTCCTCGGCAATCTCGTCCTTTTGATCGTCGGCGGCAATGACACCACCCGCAACACCATGTCAGGCTCGATCTACGCGCTGAGCCAGCATCCGGATCAGTATCGCAAGCTGCGCGAAAACCCCGCGCTGCTCGACAGCTTCGTGCCGGAAGTGATCCGCTGGCAGACGCCGCTGGCGCATATGCGGCGCACGGCGCTGTCCGACTTCGAGTTCCGGGGCAAGCAGATCAAGAAAGGTGACAAGGTCGTGATGTGGTACGTCTCGGGCAATCGCGACGAGGAGGCGATCGAGCAGCCGTACGATTTCATCATCGATCGCGCCCGCCCGCGCACGCATCTCTCCTTCGGCTTCGGCATCCATCGCTGCGTCGGCTTGCGGCTTGCCGAACTCCAGCTCAAGATTATCTGGGAAGAGATCCTGAAGCGATTCGACCATATCGACGTGGTCGGCGAGCCCAAGCGGGTCTATTCGAGCTTTGTAAAGGGTTTGGAAACGCTGCCGGTCAAGATTGCGGCGTGATGCGTGAGAACTCCCTCTCCCCGCTTGCGGGGAGAGGGTTGGGGTGAGGGGGAGTCTCCACAGGGACGGTGAGAGCCGAATCGCGGAGAGTCCCCCCTCACCCGGAATTCAAGCTTCGCTCGAATTCCGGCCTCTCCCCGCACGCGGGGAGAGGCAAAGACCAAAACACTGGAGCCAATAGATGAACATCCAAACGCCGGTTAAAGTGGACAAGGCCGAACGCATGCGCAGGGCCCGTGAAGAGGCCTATGCGACGCCGCTGGCGCAATTCCACCCCGGCGCGCCCAGGCTGTTCCAGGACGACACCTTGTGGCCGTGGTTCGAGCGACTGCGCAAGGAAGAGCCGGTGCACTACTGCACCAACGCACCGATCGAGCCCTACTGGTCGGTGGTGAAGTACAATGACATCATGCATGTCGACACCAACCACGGCGTCTTCTCCTCCGACTCGACGCTCGGCGGCATCTCGATCCGCGACGTGCCGGAAGGCTATGACTGGCCGAGCTTCATCGCCATGGACCAGCCGCGTCATTCGGCGCAGCGCAAGACGGTGTCACCGATGTTCACGCCGGCGCATCTGGACGAGCTGGCCAAGCTGATCCGCCAGCGCTCGCAGACCGTGCTCGACAATCTGCCCCGCAACGAGACGTTCAACTTCGTCGAGCGTGTCTCGATCGAGCTGACGACGCAGATGCTCGCGACCCTGTTCGACTTCCCCTGGGAGGAGCGGCGCAAGCTGACGCGCTGGTCGGACGTCTCGACCGCGCTGCCCAAGAGCGGCATCGTTGCGTCCGCCGAAGAGCGCCGCCGCGAGATGGACGAGTGCTACGCCTATATGTCGAAGCTCTGGAACGAGCGCGTCAATTCCGCGCCGCGCAACGACCTGCTGTCGCTGATGGCCCATAACGACGCCACCCGCTTCATGGACCCCGACAACCTGATGGGCAACATCATCCTGCTCATCGTCGGGGGCAACGACACCACGCGCAACACCATGACCGGCTCGGTGCTGGCGCTGAACGAGAACCCGGACCAATACGAGATGCTGCGGAAGAATCCGGCGCTGATCGATTCCATGGTGCCGGAGGTGATCCGCTGGCAGACGCCGCTGGCGCATATGCGGCGGACCGCGCTCCAGGACACCGAGATCGGCGGCAAGCACATCAGGAAGGGCGACCGTGTCGTGATGTGGTACGTCTCGGGCAACCGCGACGAGGAGATGTTCGAGAAGCCGAACGAGTTCATCATCGACCGCCCGCGGCCGCGCACGCATCTCTCCTTCGGCTTCGGCATCCACCGCTGCGTCGGCATGCGCCTCGCCGAGTTGCAGCTCCGGATCGTCTGGGAAGAGATGCTGAAGCGGTTCGACCGGATCGAGGTGGTCGGCGAGCCGAAGCGGATCTATTCGAGCTTCATCAAGGGATATGAGTCACTACCGGTGCGGATTCCGGGGTGAGTCCCAGGAGCGACTCGCTCAACGCTTCCCCTCACCCTGAGGAGCCTGCGCAGCAGGCGTCTCGAAGGGCGAGGCCACCGGCCGGGCCTTCATCCTTCGAGACGCGCGCAAGAGCGCGCTCCTCAGGATGAGGATCGGACGCCGAAGCCCAGCTATAAAAATCCGGCATGACAGGTCGCAAAGGATGCGAAGGGCCGACCGCGTGCTTGTGTCCTAAACCGCAGCCGAGGCGTCGGTGTGCTCCCTCGCCCCGCTTGCGGGGAGAGGGTTGGGGTAAGGGGGGAGCCTCCGCGGGAACGATGATAGCCGACTCGCGGAGACTCCCCCTCACCCGCCGCGCTTCGCGCGTCGGCCTCTCCCCGCAAGCGGGGCGAGGCGAAGAAGGCGTCGGCCGTCAGGCAAGCCTGATGTCCCACAGGCCGTCCTTGCGGCAGGCCGCGACCTCGTCGCGCAGGAGCGCCGTGACGGCGAGCGAAGCCGTCGAGGCCGGACGGTCGATCGGAGAAGCGAAAATGAGCTCGCGCGTCATCGGCTTCGAAACAGCCGTGGTTTCCAGCCGCCCCTCGGCGACCTCGCCGTGGACCGACGATGGCGGCAGCAGCGCAAAACCGAGCCCCTCCTCGACCAGGCTCGTCAGCACGCGAAACGAATCCGCCTCGAGCTGGACGTTGAGCTTGATCTTACGTTGGGCGGCCGCGTGCTCGATCAGCGCACGGAGACCGTGCGAATGACTGGGCAGCACCAGCCGCTGCCGCAGCAGCCAGCCGATGTCGACGTTCTTCTTGCGCGCCAGCCCGCAGCCGCGCGGGCCCACCGCGACGATGTTGTCACGGCCGAGGCTCTGTACGTGGAGATGCAAATCGGCCGAGCGCCCATAGAGGATGGCGAGGTCCATCTCGCCACGGTGCAGCCACTCGACGAGATGGCCGCTATAGCTCTCGACGATGCGCAGCGAGATGCCCGGAAACTTTTCGACGCAGCGCCGCGCAAAGCGCGCGGAGAGCACACAGCTCACGGTCGGAACCAGGCCGAGCACGACCTGGCCGGACGGCGGCCCCTTGGCCGACTGGATATCGTCGCGGATCTGGTCGACCTGCCGCACGATGCCGGAGGTGCGCGCCAGCAGGAGACGGCCGGCCTCCGTCAGCACCATGCCGCGGCCGTTGCGGGTGAACAGCTCCGTGCGCAGCTCATGTTCCAGAAGCTTGATCTGGCGGCTGAGCGCCGGCTGCGCCACGCGCAACGTGTCGGAGGCCTTGGAGAGGCTGCCGAGCTCCGCCACGCAACTGAAGGTCCTGAGCTGTCGGAAATCCACGCTTGCCAATCCTGGAAGGCTACTCCATACGCTATAGCAAATGAGCATAGGGGGCTGGCGTTGTTTTCACAACGCCGGGGGGATTGGCCGGCGTTATCTTAACTGCCGCTATCAACGGGAAACGCGATGAGTCAAGAACACCACACCGAAGATCACGCCGACATCCGCGAAGCCGTTGCAAAGTTGTGCGCGCAGTTTCCCGGCGAATACTGGCGCAAGCTCGATCGCGAGATGGCCTATCCCAAGGCCTTCGTCGATGCGCTGACGCAGGCGGGTTATCTTTCGGTGCTGATCCCCGAGGAATATGGCGGCGCCGGCCTGAAGCTCTCCGCTGCGGCAGCCATCCTCGAAGAGATCCAGCGCGCGGGCTGCAACGGTGGCGGCTGCCATGCCCAGATGTACACGATGGGGACGGTGCTGCGGCACGGCAGCGCCGAGCAGAAAGCAAAGTACCTGCCGAAGATCGCGAGCGGTGAATTGCGGCTCCAGGCTTTCGGTGTCACCGAGCCGACCAGCGGCACCGACACCTCCTCGCTAAAGACCTTTGCCCGCAAGGAAGGCAACGACAGCTACATCGTCAACGGCCAGAAGATCTGGACCAGCCGCGCCGAGCATTCCGACCTGATGGTCCTGCTGGCGCGCACCACACCGAAGGAGCAGGTCAAGAAGCGCACCGACGGGCTCTCCGTGTTCATCGTCGACATGCGGGAGGCGAAGGGCAAGGGCCTGGAGATCCGCCCGATTCGCACCATGATGAACCACGCGACCACCGAAGTGTTCTTTACCGACATGAAGGTGCCGGCCGAGAATTTGATCGGCGAGGAAGGCAAGGGGTTCCGCTACATCCTCTCCGGCATGAATGCCGAGCGCATCCTGATCGCAGCCGAATGCATCGGCGATGCAAAGTGGTTCATCGCGAAGGCCACGAACTACGCCAAGGAGCGCGCGGTGTTCGGCCGGCCGATCGGTCAGAACCAGGGCATCCAGTTCCCGATCGCCAAGGCTTACGCCTCGATGCGCGCGGCCGAACTGATGGTGAAGGAGGCGACTCGCAAATACGAGGCCGGGCTCGACTGCGGCGCGGAAGCGAACATGGCCAAGATGCTGGCGGCGGATGCCTCCTGGGAGGCGGCCAACGCCTGCATCCAGACTCATGGCGGCTTCGGCTTCGCCGAGGAATACGACGTCGAGCGCAAGTTCCGCGAGACGCGGCTGTATCAGGTGGCGCCGATCTCGACCAACCTCGTGCTGTCCTTCGTCGCCGAGCATGTGCTCGGCATGCCGCGCTCGTACTGAGGTCGCGCCATGGGAGCACTTGACGGGATCAGGGTGATTGCGGTCGAGCAGGCGGTCGCGGCGCCGTTCTGCTCGTCCCGCCTGGCGGATGCTGGCGCGGAGGTGATCAAGATCGAACGGCCCGAAGGCGATTTCGCCCGCGGCTATGACGCGGCGGCAAAGGGGCAGAGCAGCTATTTCGTCTGGCTCAACCGCGGCAAGCAGTCGGCCGTGGTCGATCTCGCCACCAAGGAGGGCTGCGCCGAGCTCGAGAAGCTGATCGCGAGCGCTGACGTGCTGATCCAGAACCTCAAGCCGGGCTCGATGGACAAGCTCGGCTTCTCGCGCGAGCGGCTTTTGAAAGACTATCCGAAGCTGATCTCCTGCACGATCACCGGCTACGGCGACGAGGGTCCCTACGCGCATCGCAAGGCCTATGATCTCTTGATCCAGGCCGAGAGCGGACTGGCCTCGATCACCGGCAACCCCGACGGCGCCTCGCGCGTCGGCATGTCCATCGTCGACGTCGCGACCGGCGCGACCGCGCATGCGGCGATCCTGGAGGCGCTGATCGCGCGGAGCCGTACCGGCAACGGCGCCGACATCCGCATCTCCATGTTCGACGTGATGGCGGACTGGTGCACCGTGCCGCTGCTCAACTCCGAAGCCGGCAATCCGCCGAAGCGCATGGGCCTCCGTCATCCCTCGATCGCGCCCTATGGCGTGTTCACCTCGAAGGACGGCAAGGACATCCTGATCTCGATCCAGAGCGAGCGCGAGTGGAAGGCGCTCTGCGTGAAGGTTCTTGATCAGCCCGACCTGCCCGCCGATCCGCGCGTCGCCAACATGGTCGAGCGCGTCCGCAACCGCGACTTCACCGACAAGACGGTGGCCGATGCCTTCGGCAAGATGACACGCGATGAGTTGCTCAAGCGACTGTCGGACGCAGACATCGCGTTTGCCGAGGTCAACACCATGGCCGACCTCACCAACCATCCGCATCTGCGCCGCATCGAGGTCGACACGCCCAACGGCCGCGTCAGCTATCCCGCGCCGGCGCCGATCATCGTCGGCGAGACGCGCTCTTACGGCGCGGTGCCCGGCATCGGCGAACGTCCCCAATCCAGGAAATAAAAGAGCGAGGCGTCATGACCGAGAAGCTCGACATCGATCACTTAAGGCAATGGATCGGCCGCAGCCAGGAGGCAACCGACATCGTCACCGCGCAGCTCGTCAAGGGCCTGCGCGCGACGCTGTTCCAGGAGGTCGGCGAACCCAAAACGGGCGATGCCGCGCCGTTCACGGTGCACTGGTGCCTGGCACAGCCGGTGTTTCCGATGTCGATGCTCGGCCCTGACGGCCATCCGACCCGCGGCGGCTTCCTGCCGCCGGTGCCGCTGCCGCGCCGGATGTGGGCGGGCGGCGAGATCGAGTTCTTTCAGCCGCTTCGCGTCGGCGATGAATCGACGCGAACCTCGCGCATCGCCGATGTTCAGGTGAAGACCGGCTCGACCGGCACATTGTGCTTCGTTTCTGTCGAGCACAGCATCTCCTCGCCGCGCGGCGTCGCCATTCGCGAGCGACAGGACATCGTCTATCGCGAGATGACGAGCAGCGCGCCTGCGACGGCGAAGGCCCCGCCCCCGCCGCCGAAGGCGCAGCATCGCGAGACCCATGTCTCCGATCCGGTCCTGCTGTTCCGCTATTCGGCGCTGACGTTCAACGGCCATCGCATCCACTACGACCGCGACTACGTGACCAAGGTCGAAGGTTATCCGGGCCTGATCTTCCACGGGCCACTACAGGCGGCGTTCATCATTGAAATGGCCGCGAAATTGCGTAGCGGCAAGCCCCCGAAGAAGTTCACCTATCGCGGCTTGCAGCCGCTGTTCGAAGGCACGGAATTCTCCATCAACGCCAACGAGACCGAGGCCAGCATGGAGCTGTGGACCGCGAACGCGGAAGGGCAGCCGACGATGAAGGGCACGGCGGTGTGGTGAGCCGCCGCTGCTTCCTTCTCGTCATTGCGAGCGTAGCTGCGATGTAGGAACTTAGACCCTCACCCTGAGGAGCGCGCCCTTCGCGCGCGTCTCGAAGGGCGAGGCCACAGACCGGGCCTTCATCCTTCGAGACGCGCGTTCCGCGCTCCTCAGGATGAGGAACTAACAGGGGACGGAAACCATGGCAAAGAACGGCAAGACCGGCAGCAAATCCGTCACTGTCAAGCAGGCGACCCTCGACCTGCTCCGATCCTTCGGCATCGACAAGGTGTTCGGCAATCCCGGATCGACCGAGCTGCCGTTCCTGAGCGACTGGCCCGGCGACATCGACTACGTGCTGGCGCTCCAGGAAGCGAGCGCCGTCGGCATGGCCGATGGCTACGCCCAGGCGACGCGCAATGCGGGTTTCGTCAATTTGCATTCGGCGGCCGGCGTCGGCAACGCGCTCGGCAATATCTACACCGCGCATCGCAACCAGACACCGCTCGTGATCACCGCGGGCCAGCAGGCGCGCTCGATCCTGCCGTTGCAGGCGTTCCTCTATGCGGAACGCGCCTCCGAGTTTCCGCGGCCTTACGTCAAATACAGCGTGGAGCCGGCGCGGCCCGAGGATGTGCCGGCTGCGATCGCGCGGGCCTATTACACCGCGATGCAGCCGCCGTGCGGGCCGACTTTCGTGTCGATCCCGATCGACGACTGGGCGCATGCGACCGCTCCGATCGAAGCGCGCAAGGTCAGTCGCGAAATAGGACCTGAGCCGGACGCGATGAAGGCGGTGGTCGCAGCGCTCGGGTCGGCCAAGCACCCTGCCCTCGTCGTCGGTCCCGGCGTCGACCGCGCCGGCGCGGTCGACCTGATGGTGCGCGTTGCCGAGAAGGCCAAGGCGAGCGTCTGGGTCAGCCCGTTCTCGGCGCGCTGCTCATTCCCGGAGCGTCACCCGCAATTTGCCGGCTTCCTGCATGCCTCGCCGGCACAATTGTCCGACGCGCTGCGCGAGCACGATCTCGTCGTCGTCATCGGCGCGCCGGTGTTCACTTTCCATGTCGAGGGTCACGCCGCCATCTTCGACGGCGGCGCGACCATCTTCCAGATCACGGACGATCCGGATGCGGCCGCGGTCACTCCGGTCGGCACCAGCATCATCGCCACCATGAAGCCGGCGCTTAGCCTGCTGCTCGACCTCTTGCCGGAGAGCAAACGCGCCACGCCAAAAGGCCGTACGCTGCCACCGGCGCCGCAAGCCGCCCACCCGCTGCCGGTGGAATTCCTCCTGCACTCGCTGTCGCAGGCGATGCCTGACGGCGCATCGCTGGTCGAGGAAGTGCCCTCGCACCGGCCCGCGATGCAGAAATTCATGCCGATGCGCGGTCAGGACAGTTTCTACACCATGGCAAGCGGCGGCCTCGGCTACTCGCTGCCTGCAGCAGTCGGCATGGCTCTGGGCAAGCCGACGCAACGGACGGTCTGCCTGATCGGCGACGGCTCGGCGATGTATTCGATCCAGGCCCTGTGGACCGCCGCGCAGCGAAAACTGCCGCTCACCATCGTCGTCATCAACAATTCCGGCTACGGCGCGATGCGCTCGTTCAGCCAGGTGATGCAGGTGCGCAACGTGCCGGGGCTGGAGCTGCCCGGGATCGACTTCGTCAGGCTCGCCGAAGGCATGGGATGCCATGCGGTGCGGGTGAGCCAGGCGGCGGAGCTGGGTGACGCGCTCAAGCGCGGGATGGCGTTCGCGGGCACCAGCCTCGTCGAGGTGGTCGTGGATTCGGCCGTGCCGGTGCTGTACGGGCAGAAACATTAGGCGACGCACGACGTCTCCCCAATGTCGTCCCGGGGCGCGCGCAGCGCGAGCCCGGGAGCCATAACCCCAAGGAGCAGTGTGGCGCGAAGCTGCCAACCACGAGTCTTCGCCAAACCACATCCTGGGCTATGGGTCCCGGGCTCGCGCTGCGCGCGCCCCGGGACGACACTGAATTTGTAGCGCCAGAGTGCGCATCCCGGATCGAGCACACGAAATCCAGGCTACGAGCCTCACTCTCGTCATTCCGGGGCAGTCCGTCGGACTGAACCCGGAATCTCGAGATCCCAGGTTCGATGCTTCGCATCGCCCCGGGATGACCTAACGGTCACTTCCCAAACTCGTCCCGCATCTTGGCCTGGATCTTGGCCATGCCGCCGATCCAGCGGTCGTAGTTCTCGGTCTTCTTGCGCATGTAGCCGAGCACCTGGGGGTGCGGCAGGATCAGGAACGTCTCCTGCTCGAGGCCGGCAAGAACGTCTTTCGCGACCTGCTCCGGCGTGAGATCGCCGTCACCGGATTGCGGCCCCTTGGGAATCGAGCGCAGCATGTTGGTGTCGACGCCCTGCGGACAGAGGATCGAGACTTTGATGTTGTGGGCCTTGTGCGAGATCGCGAGGTTTTCGGCAAAGCCCACCGCGGCATGCTTGGTCGTGGAATAAGCGGGGCTGCCGACCTGCGACAGCAAGCCCGCGGCTGAGATCGTGTTGAGGAAATACCCGCCGCCGCGCGCCTTCATGCGTGGCACGAGATGCCGCGCCGCATAGACATGCGCCATGACGTGGATCGCCCAGCTCCGCTGCCAGGGCTCGTCCGACGCCCCGCCGGCATTGACCGACATGGGATCAAAGCCGCCACCGATGCCGGCATTGGAACAGAACAGGTCGATCGGGCCGAACTGCCGCTCGGTCTCCTCGATGACGTGCGCGATCTCCTTTTCCTGCGCGACGTCGCATCTGAAGGCGGCGCCATCAACCGTGGCGGCGACCGCCCTTGCATTGGCGGAATCCATGTCCGCGACGACGACCTTGGCCGCGCCGGCCTTGTGAAAGGCCTCGCATAGCGCCTTGCCGATGCCATTTGCGCCGCCCGTGACGACTACAACCTTGCCGGTCACCTGCATGCGACGTCTCCTCTTTTTCTTATACCGCGTATTGGTCTTGCTCAGCTCAACACGAGGTCGAGCACCGCGGTATAATGGCATGCCGCGCCGGCCAAGACAAAGCCGTGCCAGATCGCATTCTGGAAACGCAGGCGCCGCCAGGCATGGAAGATCACGCCAAAGCTGTAGAGCAGGCCGCCCGCAAGCACGAGACCCAGCGCCAGAGCGGGCAGCGCCTTGACCACGGAGTCGTAGAGCATGATACCGCTCCAGCCCATCGCGAGGTAGAGGCCGACCGAAACGCGGTCGAACCGGCCGGGGCAGCAGAGCTTCAGCACGATGCCGAGGATCGCGACGCACCAGACGCCGGCAAGCAGCACCAATGCGAACACGCTGTCCTTCACCTCCAGGATGAACGGCGTGTAGGTCGCCGCGATCAGCAGGTAAATCGCCGAATGGTCAAGCCGGCGCAGCAGCCATTTGGCCCGCGAGACCGGCCAGAGATTATAGGTCGCCGACAGCACCAGCATCGAGAGCAGGCCGGCGACATAGATCGAGACGCCGACGATGTCGGTCGCAGTCGCATAGACCGCCGTCAGCACCACCAGAACCGTCGCGGCGATGATACCGCAGAGCACGCCGATCGCGTGGATGACGCCGTCGGCGATCAGCTCGGCGCGGTCGTAGTCCCAGCCGATCACGTCGGCCGCGGCGTAGACGGAGCTCGATGCGAGCTGTTTCAGTCGGAAGACGGTCATGGCAGTCCGGAGGCGATGCACTCTCGTATGGGTCTTTCGCGATCGGCGCGACGTTCAAACGGCTGATTTACCGAGAAACGCGGTGGAAGTATGAAGCTTGATTTTCGTCAGGTAGTTGCCACTTTTGTGACTAGTCCATTTTGCGTATCCCCTGCCCGAGCCCCCTCACGTTCATATGGCATTCAGTTTCCAGGATATGGTCGAGGAGGCGCGCCTGTCGGCCCGGGCGCTGATCGACTATGGCGAGCACTTCTTCAATCCGACGGTACGATTAGGGGTCACAGGCCTGTCGCGGTCCGGCAAGACGGTGTTCATCACCGCGTTGATCCACGGGCTGACGCGCGGCGGCCGGTTTCCGGTGTTTGAGGCTTATGCATCGGGCCGGATCGCGCGGGCGCATCTGGCGCCGCAGCCGGACGACGCCGTGCCGCGCTTTGCCTATGAGAACCATCTGCGGGCGCTGGTCGAGGAGCGGCGCTGGCCGAACTCGACCGTGGACATCAGCGAGCTGCGCCTCGTCATCGACTATCAGCGCCAGAACGGCGCCGACCGCACCCTGACGCTCGACATCGTCGATTATCCCGGCGAATGGCTGCTCGACCTGCCGCTGCTCCAGAAGAGCTATGAGCAATGGTCCGCCGAAAGCCTGGCACTGTCGCGCGAGGCACCGCGCGCGCATCTTGCGGCTGACTGGCACGCGCATCTCGCAGCGCTCAAGCCCGAGGCACGCGAGGACGAGCAGGCGACGCTCACGGCGGCAAAACTCTTCACCGCCTATTTGCGCGCCTGCCGCGACGAGCGCTTTGCGATGAGCCTCCTGCCACCCGGCCGCTTCCTGATGCCCGGCAATCTCGCCGACACGCCGGCGCTGACCTTTGCACCGCTCGACGTGCCCGCAGACGGGCAGGCGCCGGACGGCTCGCTATGGGCGATGATGGTTCGCCGCTATGAGGCCTACAAGGACGTCGTGGTGCGGCCATTCTTCCGCGACCATTTTGCGCGGCTCGATCGACAGATCGTGCTGGCGGATGCGCTTGCCGCGTTCAACTCGGGACCCGAAGCGCTGCACGATCTCGAAGCCGCGCTCGCCGGCATCCTCGATTGCTTCCGCATCGGCCGCAGCACCTTCCTCTCCAGCCTGTTCCGTCCGCGCATCGACCGCATCCTGTTCGCGGCGACCAAAGCGGACCATCTGCATCATTCCAGCCACGATCGGCTCGAGGCCGTGCTGCGCCGCGCGGTCGCCCGCGCCGCGGCCCGCGCGGAAGATACCGGCGCGGAGATCGATGTCGTGGCGCTCGCTGCCGTCCGCGCCACGCGTGAAGCGCAGGTCGCGCATGGCCGCGACAAATTGCCGTCGATCCTGGGAACGCCCGCCGCGGGCGAAAGCGCCGGAGGCGAGTTCTTCGACGGCAACACCGAGGTCGCGACCTTTCCGGGCGACCTGCCGCTGGATCCCGAGCCGCTGTTCAAGGGCACCGATGCGTTTCGCGGACTGTCGACGGCGGCGGCCGAGAAGAGCGATTTCCGCTTCCTGCGCTTCCGCCCGCCAAAGCTCGAGCGCGAGGGCAGTGAAGAGCCCGCGCTGCCTCATATCCGCCTCGACCGTGCGTTGCAGTTCCTGATCGGAGACAAGCTGCTATGAACGACCGATCCCAGCATCGGCGCCCGGCGACGTTCCGGCTCGACGATCCCGGCGTCGTCGTCACGGAAGCCGACGAGACGAGCCGGCTCGGCCGCGCCACCATCCAGATCACGCCGGAGCCCGATCCACTGGCACTGCCGGTGCCGATTGAACCGGCGCTCCCGGCACGTCGCCGCTTTCCCTGGGGCACGCTGTTCTGGTCCGGTGTCGCCGGACTGACGCTGCTCGGCGTCGGGCTCGCCGTCGTCCATCTGATCGAGGATCTGTTCGCGCGCAGCGAAAGCCTCGGCTTTGTCGGCCTTGCCCTCGCCTTCGTTACCGCGCTTGCGCTCGCCGTGGTAATCGGGCGCGAGGCGTTCGGGCTGGCGCGGCTTGCGACGATTGAGAAGCTGCATCAGCGCGCAGCCGCCGTCCTTGCCAGTGACGACCGCAGGGAGAGCCGCGTGATCGTGCAGGACCTGCTGAAGATCGCACACCAGAATCCCCAGCTCGCGCGCGCCCGCGCCACGCTGGAGAGCCATGCCGGCGAGATCATCGACGGCGCCGACATGATCCGGCTCGCCGAGCGCGAATTGATGTCGCCGCTGGATGCGGAGGCCCGGCGGCTGGTGTCGTCGGCCGCACAACGCGTCTCGATCGTGACGGCGGTCTCGCCGCGCGCGCTGATCGACGTGATGTTCGTGTTCGTTGCTTCGCTCCGCCTGATCCGCCAGCTCGCTTACCTCTACGGCGGCCGCCCCGGCGCGCTCGGCATGATCCGCCTGCTCCGCCACGTCATCGCGCATCTCGCCATCACCGGCGGCATCGCCGCGAGCGACAGCCTCGTGCAGCAGATGCTCGGCCATGGCATTGCGGCAAAGCTGTCGCAGCGGCTCGGCGAAGGCATGCTCAACGGACTGCTGACGGCGCGGCTGGGCCTGGCGGCGATCGACGTGACGAGGCCGCTGCCGTTTGCTGCGCTACCGCAGCCGAAGCTGACAGACCTGGCGACGGATCTGCTGCGGAAGAAAGACGACGAGGAGTAGCGCTATTCGCCTCTCCGCGCTTGCGGGGAGAGGCCGGAGCGCATCGCCAGATGCGGTCCGGGTGAGGGGGACTCTCCGCGAGTCCAACTGTCACCTCCCCCGTTGAGACTCCCCTCACCCCAACCCTCTCCCCGCGAGCGGGGAGAGGGAGAAGAGGGCCAGCACGCGCCACTGAAACAGCGGCGATTCCTTTGGCGGCGAGAGCTCCGGCGTCCAGCCAGTGAGCTTGTCCAGCGCGTAGGTATCGATCACGAGACCGCGCCAGCGGCGTTCGACTTGGCCGAGCGGCTCGCGCTTGGCGGGGATATTGTCCCACAGCGTTGACCGATTGTCCGGCTCACGCCCGACATAGATGCCCGCGTGCCCCTTGATCCGGTCCATGCCGGGATCGCGAAAGTCCTGGAAGCGGCCGCGCTCATTGATCTCTATGACAGGCACGCGGCCCCTGAACAGCCAGCGCATCATGGCGTAGGTGCGATAGTCCGTGGCCGCGATCCAGGTCGCGCCGGTCTCGTCCAGCGCAGCCTGCGCGCGCGCCGCGACCTGCTCGTAGCCGGCCTCGGCGCCGATCGGATCGATCTTGCCGAGGAAATTCCAGGGCGCGGCGACGTAATAGAAAAACACGATGACGACAAACGCGATGCCCGAGACGACTGCCGTCCTGGCCCAGAACAGCGACGACTTGATCATCCGGGCTGACCAGCCTTCACGGGACAGCATCGTGAAGTTAATGGCTGCGGCGGCAAAGCCAACCGGCCACATGAACATCGGCCAGGTATCGCCGACCCTGAGCGTCATCGATTTCACGAGAAAATAGAAGAACGGCACCAGCACCGCGGTCGACAACAGGATCGCGACCGGCTCGCGCTTGCGATAGCCGCGCCACGCCGTCATCACGAGCCCTGACAGCACCACCGGCAGCATGACGAAGCCGACAAGGCCGAATTGCAGGCCGATGTAATCGCCGATGGTGCGGAGCGAGATTCCATAATTGGCGGTGGCACGCACGCCCTGGAATCGGAACGAGGCCCAGTCGTGTTGCGCGTTCCAGATCAGAACCGGCGAGAACACAGCGATCGCGATCAGAACGGCGAGATAAGGATAAGGGCTGCGCAACCAGCGCCAACGCCAATTCGGCACCAGCAAAAAGGCGGCCACCGCCGGCGCGAACATGATCGCAGTGAACTTCGACAGCATCGACAGCCCGGCGAACAAGCCGGCAGCGAGCCACCAGCGTCCATCACCGCTCTGCGCAAGCCTGACCAGCGACCACATCATTGCCACCGCAAACGAGATCGTGGCAACGTCAGGCGCGACCTTGGCCATCAGCAGGCCGTAGTAGAGCGCTGCCTCCGGCATCAGCACCGCGAACATAATGGCGCGGGCATCATGGGTGAGGCGGCGGACGATGTCGGCAAGCAGGAGCTGCGTCACCAGCATCGCGACGATGCCGCCGAAGCGGACGCCGAGCGTGGTGTCGCCGAAGATCGCGGTGCCGAAGCGGATGAGCCAGGCGATGCCAGGGGGATGATCGAGGAAGCTCAGCGCCCCCTCCTTCGACCAGGTCCAGTAATAGGCCTCGTCAGTCCGCAGCTCGATCACGGAGGCGTAGACGATGCGCAGCACCGTCATCGCGGCGATGACGAGCACGGCCATGACGAGGGGCCGGCGCGCGGCGCCGTGGGATTTCACGGGAATGTCAGGGGCTGTCGTCACGGCCGCGCTTTTCCCCAACTTGGGAGAGGGAGTCAATGCGGGGGGACTACTACCGTCGTCCCGGGGCGCGACGTAGTCGCGAGCCCGGGACCCATAGCCACAGGGAGTGGTCTTTGCACAGGCTGGTAACTGCGAATCTTCGTCAAACCCGATCCTGTGGTTATGGGTCCCGGATCGGCGCGCGCTCAGGGCGCGCTTGTCCGGGACGACAGCGAATTACGCCGGCGGCTTGCCGCGCATGTGATCGTAGAAGCTGTCCGCCCCCGG
Organism: Bradyrhizobium sp. NAS80.1; assembly: GCF_001908205.1. Classification (GTDB taxonomy): domain Bacteria; phylum Pseudomonadota; class Alphaproteobacteria; order Rhizobiales; family Xanthobacteraceae; genus Bradyrhizobium. The sequence goes on along the minus strand of NZ_LGHL01000038.1, from coordinate 18,906 downwards.
AATTAAGCGCTACGCTGGCTGATCTCCTTCTTGAACTGAGACGACCGAATTATGGCCATCGCTTCTGCACGATTATCCGAACTCGTCCGCGGCATCGGCCTGCGGCAGGTGCGGCTGGTCTGCGGCGTCATCCTGTTTTCCTATGTGGTCAGCCATTTCCTCAACCACGCGCTCGGGAACATCTCGGTCGATGCCATGCAGGCCGGGATCTATTACCACATGGCCTTCTGGCAGTTCCTGCCGGTCGCGATCGTGTTCTACACGGCGGCGCTGACGCATATGGGGCTCGGCGTCTACGCGCTATACCAGCGCCGACAGTTCCGCTGGAAGACGATCGAGCCCCTGCAGCTCGTGCTCGGCCTGAGCGTCCCCGCCCTCGTCATGGCGCATGTCATCGGTGTACGCCTCGGCCAGACGCTCTTTGGGCACCAGAAGCTCTATCCCCAGGAGCTCTATGTTTTCTTCGTCGGTTCGCCCAATCGGCTCTGGACCATGACGACCCTGCTCGTGATCGCCTGGGTGCATGGCTGCATCGGGATCTATTTCTGGTTCCGGCTCAAATCGTTCTTCACGCGCGCCGCGCCCTATCTGCTCGCCGCCGCCGTGCTGATCCCGACATTGGCGCTGCTCGGCGTCTACCAGGGCGGCCGCAGCGTCGCGGCGGACGCTGACGACGGCGAGTGGCGAACGCACAATCTCGCCCGACAGTTCGGCACCGCGGCCGAAGGCGATACGCTCGAGCGCATCACCGGTGACCTCACCATCGGTTATTTCGGCCTGCTCGGGCTGGCGCTGCTGGCGCGCGGCGTACGCGCCTTGCGCGAACGGCGTGGCGGCATGATCTCGCTGTCCTACGGCAACGGCAAGACGGTGCGCGTACCCAAGGGCCTGTCCGTGCTGGAAGCGAGCCTGCGCTACAATGTGCCGCATGCCAGCATGTGCGGCGGCCGTGCCCGCTGCTCGACCTGCCGCATCCGCGTCATCGGCGATCACGGCGATCTGCCCGAGCCGTCCCAGCGCGAAGCCTTCGTGCTGGCCCGCGTCGGCACCACCGATCCATCGATTCGTTTGGCCTGCCAGTTGCGGCCCACGTCCGACCTCTCTTTCTTCCAGTTGTTCACGCCGACGCTGACGGGAAATGCGCAGGCCTCGACGCCGGCGCGGATCGGCCAGGAGCGCTATCTCGTCAGTCTGTTCGTGGACATGCGCGGCTCGACGCAGCTCGCCGAAAAACGGCTGCCGTTCGACACCGTCTTCATCGTCAACCGCTTCCTTGGCGCAGTATCGCAGGCTGTGATCGAGCACGGCGGTCAACCCAACCAGTTCGTCGGCGACGGCATGCTGGCGCTGTTCGGGCTCACCGCCGATCCGCAGACCGCCTGCCGGCAGGCGCTGAAGGCCGCCGCGAGCATCGCCACGCATATCGACGAGCTCAACGAGCTCCTGAGCCACGATTTGCGCCAGCCGATCCGCTTCGGCATCGGCATTCACGGCGGCGAAGTCATCATCGGCGACATCGGCTATCGCGATCATATCGTCTTCACGGCGCTCGGTGACGCCGTCAATGTCGCCGCCCGCCTTCAGGACATGACCAAGGCCCTGGCCTGCGAGGCGATCGTCTCGGAGGAAGTCCGTCGCACCGCGGGCCTTGCCGACGGCGCGCTGCCACAGCAGGAGGTCGCGATCCGCGGCCGCGACGAGCCGATGGCCGTACGCATCGTCGCGGACACAAGGCAATTGTCCGCCCTCGTCGCGGGCGGTGAGCGCGTCGCGGCGTAACACCGGCTTGCTGCAACGCAGCGGCATGGGCCTGCTGCGAAAGCACGAATTGACTTCATCGGGATCGTTGCGACAGATGGGCGCGGGATCGCGGCGACGGCCGCGACTCAACGAAAAGCTCCGGGAGGAGACCAAATGTTTGATCGACGCGACCTGCTCAAAGGAGCGGGCCTTGCTGCAATCGCGGCCGCACTGAACTCAACGAAAGCGCTGGCACTCGACACCGTCACCCTGCCCTTCGCCAATGGCGAACGGCCGCTGGTGAAATACCCGCAGAAGCGGCCGATGATCGGCCTGACCAGCCGGCCGCCGCAGCTCGAGACGCCATTCGTGGTGTTCAACGACGGGCCGATCACGCCGAACAATGCGTTCTTCGTGCGCTATCACCTCGCGGACCTGCCCTACAATCTCGACCCCGACAAGTTCACGCTGGAGGTCAAGGGCAAGGTCGACAAGCCGCTGAAGCTCTCGCTCAAGGACATCAAGAAGATGAAGGCGACGGAGATCGTCGCCGTCAACCAGTGCTCCGGCAATAGCCGCGGCTTCTTCGAGCCGCGCGTCGCCGGTGGCCAGCTCGCCAATGGCGCAATGGGCAATGCGCGCTGGCGCGGCGTGCCGCTGAAGGCGGTGCTCGAAATGGCTGGCGTGCAAGCCGGCGCCAAGCAGGTCACATTTAACGGCATGGACGGTCCCGTCAGCGACAAGACACCTGATTTCGTCAAGGCGCTCGACCTCGATCACGCCACCGACGGCGAGGTGATGCTGGCCTATGGCATGAACGGCGAGGACCTGCCGTTCCTCAACGGCTTTCCGCTGCGCCTGATCGTGCCCGGCTATTACGGCACCTACTGGGTCAAGCACCTCAACGAGATCACCGTCATCGACAATGTCTATGACGGCTTCTGGATGAAGTCGGCTTATCGCATTCCGGACACGCCGAACAATGCGGTCGAGCCAGGCACCGCACCCAAGGCGACGATCCCGATCAACCGCTTCACCATCCGCTCCTTCATCACCAACGTCCCCGACGGCGCCAAGCTGAAGGCGGGAGGCGCGACGCTGCGCGGCATCGCCTTCGACGGCGGCAAGGGCATCAAGGAGGTCGAGGTCTCCACCGACGGCGGCAAGACCTGGACGAGCGCCAAGCTCGGCAAGGATCTCGGCAAATACTCCTTCCGCGAATGGAAGCTGCCGGTGAAGCTCGCGGCGGGCTCCTACGACCTCAAGGTCCGCGCCACCGGCAACGGCGGCGAAACCCAGCCGGATACGCCACGCTGGAATCCGGCGGGTTATTTGCGCAACGTCGTCGAAACTGTTCGCGTCAGCGTGGCCTGAAGGAGAATGATCATGCAGCGCACCGTTCTCCTCGCGATCGCACTTGCCGCCGGCTTCGGCTCCGTGACCGCAGCGCCCGTCAACTACCAGATCCCGAACGAGGTCGCCGCCTTCAAGCCCGGCCCCAATCTCGAGGTCGTGCAGGGCAATTGCAGCGCCTGCCATTCGGCCGATTACGTCAAGACGCAGCCGCCGATGAAGGACAAGAAGGGCTTCTGGCAAGCCGAGGTGACCAAGATGATCAAGGTCTACGGCGCACCGATCGACGATGCCGATGTCGGCAAGATCGTCGATTATCTGGCCGCAACTTATTGACGGATGGCGCGCGGCGTGTGAGCCGGTTGACCGCGAAACGGGCAAAACCGGCAAAAACGCCGCGAAGTTGAGCGGAATTCGGCGAATTGCCGACGTGGTTTGAGCTACCAAGCCCGCCACATTCCGCGTATCCTGTTAGGACCGAGCCGGCCGGTTGGCGGGGACTGGCGGTTCGAGATCTCGGAGGAAGACCCGCGGAGAAGTCGTGATGGCTAAAGGTACGGTCAAGTGGTTCAACCCGACGAAGGGTTATGGATTTATCCAGCCTGCGTCGGGGGGCAAGGACGTGTTCGTGCATATCTCGGCAGTGCAGAAAGCCGGCCTGTCGACCCTCAATGAGGGACAGACGGTGGAATACGAAGAGATCGCAAACCGGGGCAAGACCTCCGCAGAGAACCTCAAAGTATAAGCCCGCCAGCCTTTGCTGCCTCCCGGATTGATCCGGGAGCGGGGCCAAGAAAATTTTAGAAGACGGTCAGTGCATTCGACGACAGGCGTTGCGATTGCACGGGGGGAGCTATTTTCCAGCGGAAACCGCTTGATCAACGCCACAGCAATGACAATCGCGACGGCACATCGTTAGTCCACCGGCAACGGTGCGTCGCGCTTGATCTCTTCCATCACCGCATAGGTTCGCGTCTCGCGCACGCCCGGCATCGACAACAAGGTCTCGCCGAGGAAGCGACGATACGCGGTCATGTCTGCAAGCCGAGCCTTCACCAGATAGTCGAAGCCGCCTGCAACCATGTGACACTCCAGCACCTCGGGCGCGAGCTTCACTGCGCGCGCAAAGCGCTCGAAATTGTCGGGCGTGGTCTTGTCGAGGAGCACCTCGACGAACACCAGAAGCCCGAGGCCGAGACGGTGCGGGTTGAGCCGCGCACCGTAGCCTTCGACGAAGCCCTCGCGCTGCAACCGCTTCAGCCGCTCGCCGATCGCGGTCGGCGACAGCCCGATGCGTTCGGCGAGTTCGACATTGGCGATTCGCCCATCCTGCTGCAGAATCGAGAGGATTTTCCGGTCGGTTCGGTCAAGTTCCATACTTTGCGTGGCTTTTCCGCTGAATCCCTTCATTATCTAAGGTAAAATGACTAATTTGTCTATCGAACTACGGTAATGCGGGCATTATCCTGGATTTCAGCCACTGGACACGCCATGCCGAACATCCCGCCTCCCTTCACCGCTCCTTACGCGCCCGATGACGCCGAGATTGCCGCGCGCCTCTTGCCCTCGGTGCATCTCAGCCCGCCGCAGGAGGTGCGGATCGACCGTACGGCGACGCGGCTGATCGAGGCGATCCGGAAGCGGGACGACCGCCTCGGCGGGGTCGAGGACATGCTGCGCGAGTTTGCGCTCTCGACCAAGGAAGGGCTGGCGCTGATGGTGCTGGCCGAGGCGCTGCTGCGCGTGCCCGATGCGCGCACCGCCGACCAGTTCATCGAGGACAAGCTCGGCGAAGGCGACTTCATCCACCACGAGACCAAGTCCACGGCCTTCCTGGTCAACGCGTCGGCCTGGGCGCTCGGCCTGTCGGCGCGTGTGATCCAGCCCGGCGAGACGCCCGACGGCACCATCGGCCGGCTGGTGAAGCGGCTCGGGGCGCCGGCGGTGCGCAGCGCCACGCGCCAGGCGATGCGGCTGATGGGCAATCATTTCGTGCTAGGTGAGACCATCGAGCAGGCGCTCGAGCGGGGCCGGCCGCGCTCCGGCCAGAAGCTACGCTACTCCTTCGACATGCTCGGCGAAGCCGCCCGTACGGCGTCCGATGCGAAGCGCTATTTCGACGCCTATGCCAGCGCGATCGAAACCATCGGCAAGGCGGCAGGCCCCCATCCCCTGCCCGACCGGCCCGGCATCTCCGTAAAACTCTCGGCGCTGCATCCGCGCTTCGAGGCAACCAGCCGCGACCGAGTGATGGCCGAGCTGGTCCCGCTGCTGCTCGATCTGGCGCAGCGCGCCAAGGCGCATGACCTGAACTTCACTGTCGACGCCGAGGAAGCCGACCGGCTGGAACTGTCGCTCGACGTAATAGCGGCAACGCTTGCTGATCCCTCGCTCAAAGGCTGGGACGGATTTGGCCTGGCGGTCCAGGCCTATCAGAAGCGCGCAAGCGAGGTGATCGACTATGTCGGCGCGCTTGCCCGCGCGCATGACCGCAAGCTGATGGTGCGGCTGGTCAAGGGCGCCTATTGGGACACCGAGATCAAGCGTGCGCAGGAGCGCGGGCTCGACGGCTATCCCGTGTTCACGCGCAAGGCGATGACGGATATGAACTACGTCGCCTGCGCTTCGAAGCTGCTCGGCTTACGGCCGCGCATCTTCCCGCAATTCGCCACCCACAACGCGCTGACGGTCGCGACCGTGCTGGAGCTTGCCGCGGGCAGTGGCGGCTTCGAATTCCAGCGCCTGCACGGCATGGGCGAAGCACTCTACGAGCAGCTCTCCAAGGATCATCCTGACATCGCCTACCGCACCTATGCGCCGGTCGGCAGTCATCGCGACCTGCTCGCCTATCTGGTGCGGCGACTGCTGGAGAACGGCGCCAATTCCTCCTTCGTGGCGCAGGCGGCCGATTATCGCGTGCCGGTCCCGGCACTGCTGCAACGTCCGGCAGACGCCGTCGCCCGGCCGCAACAGGCCGCCCACCCCAGGATTCCGTTGCCGGGCGATCTCTTCGCGCCGGAGCGGCGGAATTCGCGCGGCGTCGAATTCGGCGCGCGCGCCGCGCTCAACCAGTTACTGACAGACGTCAAGGCCGAGGCACCCGATCTCAAGCCCATCGCCGATGCAACGCCGGATCAGGCCAACGCGGCGGTGAGCGCAGCACACGCGAGCTTTGCCGCCTGGACCCGGACTCCGGCGGCCACGCGCGCGGCGGCGCTGGAGCAGGCCGCGTATCTCCTGGAGAGCCGGAGCGCCCATTTCATCGCGCTGCTGCAAGCCGAAGGCGGCAAGACGCTCGACGATGCACTGTCGGAGCTGCGCGAAGCCACCGACTTCTGCCGCTATTATGCCGCGCAGGGCCGCAAGCTGTTCGGGACCGAGGCCGCCATGCCGGGCCCGACCGGCGAGAGCAATGCGCTCGCCATGCGCGGCCGCGGCGTGTTCGTGGCGATCTCGCCCTGGAATTTCCCGCTGGCGATCTTCCTCGGTCAGGTCACGGCGGCACTGATGGCCGGCAACAGCGTGGTTGCAAAGCCCGCCGAGCAGACACCGCGCATCGCGCGCGAGGCCGTAGCCCTGCTGCACGAGGCCGGCATCCCGGGAAGCGCGCTGCATCTCGTCACCGGTGATGGCCGTATCGGCGCCGTGCTGACCGCGCACCCTGATATCGCCGGCGTTGTCTTCACCGGCTCGACCGAGGTTGCCCGCAGCATCAACCGGACGCTCGCCGCCAAGGACGGGCCGATCGTGCCGCTGATCGCGGAGACCGGCGGCATCAACGCCATGATCGCCGATGCGACCGCACTGCCCGAGCAGGTCGCCGACGATGTCGTCACATCGGCCTTCCGTTCCGCCGGCCAGCGCTGCTCGGCGCTGCGGCTGCTGTTCGTGCAGGAGGACGTCGCCGACCGCATGATCGAGATGATCGCGGGCGCCGCTCGTGAACTCCGGATCGGCGCCCCCAGCGATGTCGCGACCCATGTCGGCCCGGTGATCGACCACGAAGCCAAGCAGCGCCTCGATGCGCACATCGTGCGGATGAAGACGGAGGCGCGGCTGCACTTTGCCGGCACCGCGCCGGAAGGCTGCTTCGTTGCTCCGCATATCTTCGAGCTCAAGGACGCCGGCCAGCTCACCGAGGAGGTGTTCGGCCCGATCCTCCACGTCGTGCGCTATCCCGCCGAGAACCTGGAACGTGTCCTGCAGGCGATCGAGCGCACCGGCTACGGCCTCACCCTCGGCGTCCATTCGCGCATCGACGATACGATCGAGGCGATCATCGACCGCGTCCAGGTCGGCAACATCTACGTCAACCGCAACATGATCGGCGCCGTGGTCGGCGTGCAGCCATTCGGCGGCAACGGCCTGTCCGGAACCGGCCCGAAGGCCGGTGGCCCGCATTACCTCGCGCGCTTTGCCACAGAGCAAACCGTGACGATCAACACCGCGGCGGCCGGCGGCAACGCTGCCCTGCTCGCAGGGGAGGAGTGAGCCTCGCAGCACGAAGCGCCCGCAACAACGCATAATGCCGATTCCGTCATCCCGAGGTGCCGGAGCGCAGCGGAGGCCTCGAAGGATGAACGGCCCGGATGCAGTGGGGCCGTCGCCCTTCGAGGGCCGCTTTGCGGCCACCTCAGGGTGACGGAGGAGGAATTCAGGTCCGTAGCGGAGACGTCCTGAGCACCGCAGCGATGCCCTGCGCCCGACGCCGTTGCATCCCGCCGAAACATCGGTCTAATGCTCCCATGACGGGCCCGTGCAAAACATTCCAGCGCGCGGGAAACAACAAGAGCGCGAGGGAGCAACGCCGCGATGGAAAAGGGCATTTTTGCAGGGCTCAAGGTTCTGGACTGCGCGAGCTTCATCGCTGCGCCCGCGGCCGCGACCGTGCTGTCGGATTTCGGCGCCGACGTCATCAAGATCGAGCCGCCCGGCGCCGGCGATCCCTACCGCAATCTGCCCAATCTGCCGGGCTATCCGACCGGCGAGCACAATTTCGCCTGGCTGCTGGAAGCCCGCAACAAGAAGAGCATCGCGCTCGACCTGTCCAAGCCGGAGGCGCAGGCGGTGCTCTACAAGCTCGTCGAGGAAGCCGACGTCTTCATCACCAACATGCCGCCGCCGGTGCGGGCCAAGCTCGGCATCACCTATGACCACCTCGCTCATCTCAACGACCGGCTGATCTACGCCTCCTTCACCGGCTATGGCGAGAAGGGCGAGGAAGCCAACAAGCCCGGCTTCGACAGCAACGCCTATTGGGCGCGTTCCGGCCTGATGGACCTCGTCCGCGCCGACATCGACACGACCCCGGCCCGCTCGGTCGCCGGCATGGGCGATCATCCCTGCGCCATGGCGTTCTACGGCGCCATCGTCACCGCGCTCTATCAGCGCGAGAAGACCGGCAAGGGCTCGCATGTCGCCTCCAACCTGATGGCGAACGGGGTGTGGGCCGCCAGCGTGCTGGCGCAGGCAAAGCTCTGCGGCGCCAAGTTCAGCGAGCGGCGCCCGCGCGAGCGCGCGTTGAATGCGGTCGCCAATCACTACCAGTGCAAGGACGGACGCTGGCTGATCCTGTCGCTGCTCAACGAGGAGCGGCAGTGGCCGACGCTTGCCAAATGCCTCGGCCTCGAAGGCCTCATCGCCGATCCGCGCTTCGCCACCAAGCCCGACCGCCACGCCCGCTCGGTGGAGCTGATCAAGATTTTTGACGCGACCTTCGCCACCAAAGACCTCGCCGAATGGCGCAAGATCCTCGACGGCAATGGCCTCGTGTTCGGCATCGTCGGCATTCTCGACGACATTCCGAACGACCAGCAGATGCTCGACAACGAGGTGCTGGTGCCGTTCGAGAACGACACCATGCTCACCATCTCCAGCCCGATCTGGATCGACGGCGCGAAGAAGGTGCAGCCGCGCAAGCCGCCCGCCGTCGGCGAGCACAGTGACGAGATCTTGCGCGGGGCGGGATACGACGAGAAGGCGATCGAGCAGCTGCGGTCGTCGGGGGCGGTGGGATAAGGGGCGGCGCCGCATCTTCCGCTGTCATCCCGGGGCGCGCATAGCGCGAACCCGGGATCCATAACCACAGGGAGAAGTTGTAGCAAGCAGTGGCGACCACGAGTATTCGCCAAACAATGGTCTGTGGCTATGGGTCCCGGATCTGCGCTCCGCTTCGCTGCGCTTGTCCGGGACGACGGGGGGCAGCTCGCTTCACCGCGGATGCATTGCTGGATTGCTTCGCTACGCTCGCAATGACGACGCGAGAGGATGTAGCTTCATCGCCAACATCCGCCTCGTGAGGCCCCCATGCCCAGCTACCGCCTGCACTACTTCCCGGAATCCGGCAACAGCTACAAGCTGGCGCTGATGCTGACGCTTTGCGGCGAGACGTTCGAGCCGGTCTGGACCGATTTTGGCGGCGGCGTCACGCGCACGGCGGAATGGCGCAAGGCCGTGAACGAGATGGGCGAGATTCCCGTGCTCGAAGTCGACGGCGTGAAGATGACGCAGACCGCGCCGATCCTGCTGAAGCTCGCCGATCAATACGGCCGCTTCGGCGGTGAGACAGCGGACGAGAAATTCGAGCTGCTGCGCTGGCTGTTCTGGGACAACCACAAGCTCACCGGCTACATGGCGACCTATCGTTTCATGCGGGCCTTCACTGAGAACAACGATCCGCAGGTGCTGAAGCATTTTCGCCGGAGGCTCGAGGACTTTCTCGGCATTCTCGACGGACATCTGCAGCACAATGCCTTCGCGATTGGCAGCAAGCCGACAGTCGCCGATATCTCGATGATGGCTTATCTGCACTATCCGAGCGACGAGCATGGCTTCGATTTCGCGACGAGCCATCCCGCCATCCACGCCTGGCTCAGCCGCATGGCCGCTCTGCCTGGATGGAAGCCGGCGTATGAGCTGCTGCCGGGAAAACGGATGACGAATTACGCGAAGTAAATCGGTTTAGCGCGTCTTGATGAAGCACATGCCGATGCGGCTCGAGGCTGCGGCAGCCTGACAGGCCAGGCCTTCGGCACAGCTCCATGACGTAAAACTCCTGTCTGGCGTTCCCGATCCCGCATTTTGCAGGGAACAATGCGCGCCCCAGCCGTCCTCATATTCGGTACCGGCCAGTTCGTGGCTGCCGCGGGTCTGCGGCCGGCTGGCAAATCCGCGTGAGAAATCGGGGCGTTTGCCCGCGGCAAATGCGGCCAGAATGTCACGGCGGCGGACCTGGTCGCCGAAGAAATGCGGCGAAGCCGGCACGATGGTGGAATTGGATGGCTTGTCCGCGAGCCAGTCGACGCCCGGGAAATGGAAGCCGCCGATGCCGCGAGTCTGGTGGCAGCCGGCACAGGTGACGTCATTGAGGCGTCGCTGGAAGCCCGCGACCGAGCGGATGTTCTGCATATCGATGCCGCGCGCAGCCGCCTGCTTCAGCGCGCCGACCACATCATTGTCGGTGAAGACGGGATCCGCCTTGTTCGTCTCCTTGCCCTCGCCTTGCATCATGCCGAATTCGGGCTGCAGCTCAGAGGCATCGAGGCCGGCAGGCGTCGGCACGACCGCGGCCCTGGCCAGGAACTGTTCCGGGATCAGCACCGTCCCGCGGTCGAACTCGCGAAGATGATCGGGTTCCAGCATCCAGTCTTTGAAGTCGCGCCGGAGTGCGTCGTTTGCCAGGATCCGGTCACGGTCGATCTGGTTCTCCAGTGTCGACTCCACGAACTGCTTCGTGGCGGGATCGTACTTGAACACCTTGAGCAGGTAGTCGGTGCGGAAATCGTGGAGCGCCGATTTCGGCGCGATCGAGATCTGGATGTTGGTCTCGATGCGATCAAGCATCGCATCGTAAGGGTCGAAGTGGCTACCGATCAGCGCCTGCCAATCGCCATTGTCGAGCCAGCGCCGAGCGACCTCGGCGCAACTGACCGGCCTTCCGTTCCCATCGGTCTGGCGCGCATCCCTTGCCTTCATCACCAGATTCAGCGTCATCGGCAGGCGCGTCACCGACTTGCCGCCATCCGGCTTGGTCTCGAAACGCGTCAGCCGATAGATCAGGCGGATCTCGCCGCAGGCGTCTTCCGATACATAGGCGCGATCCATGCGGTTCACGATGCCGGCCAGCACGAAGCGCGTGTCAGGCGATTTCAGATTGGCCCGATCGAACAGCTGGACGTCAAAGCCTTCGCCGACGCCGATGGTTTCGCTCGGCGACGCCGCCTTGTGCCCTGCGATGTAGCGATCGAACTCCGCATCAATCGCCGGCGGAATTTCCTTGAGCTGCGGCACCTGCGAGAACAGCAGATCAGTCGTGAGCGGAAAGTCCGCGTTCCGCTCCGGCCACAGCAGGCGCGAGATCGTGAGCGCGTCGTGCTGGTCGAGCTTGCGCAGGAGATCCGGATCGATGATCGCCGTGCCGCGCGTGAGTGGCGCGTTCTCCGCTGCGAAAAGCGAAACGGGCACGCCGCATAGCACGACGACAGCAATGAGAATTCGCAACGCGCGGCTCATGCCTCCAGTAACACCGCGCCCGTCCGCCTATTCAAGAAAAAAGGCGCTTCACATCACGGTGAAGCGCCTCTTCGGAAGTCGGATATTCAACGCTCAACGCGCGACGATCAGGCCCTTGCTGGTGACGACCACCCAGCGGCCGTCCTGGCGACGGATCGCATCGACGCGGCCGACGCCGGGAACGGGATCGCCGGCATAAACCTCGTAGAGGCCTGTCCGGCCTTCGATCAGCGCGCCGCCATTGGCGACGTCGCGCAGCGTCCAGCCTTCGATCGTCGGCAGCCGGGCGATCTCGACCTTGGGGGCAGCAGGCGCGGGAGCCGCGGTCGGCGCGGCAGTCGCAACGTGGCCCGGGGTGATCGAGCCGGTGGTTTCCTTAGCCGGCGCGGCGGCCGCGGCCTGTGCGGGGGCTGCGGGCGGCGTGGCACGGAGCTTGTCGACGGTTTCGGACAGCTTTGCCAGCTTGGCCATCGGCTCGGCCTGCGCCTTCTCCAGCTTGTCGAGGCGGTCGTTGGCCCGGTTGAACTGGCTAAGGCCGGTCTTCGAGGTGTGCTCGACATTGGCCTTGAGCGCGACCACATCGGCATCGATCCGGGCGACCGAGGATTCCAGCGCGCTGGTGTCGGCAACCTGGACCGGGGCCGGGCTGGCGGCAAAGTGCATCATGCCGGCGGTCGCGAGCGCGCCGCTGATCGCGCCGACGCAAGCGGCAATCGCCACCACTGCGGCCATCGCCGACAGGCGTCGCTTGCCACCGGTCTCACGCGGCTCCTCCGGCTTCACATGCGGGGCAAAGTCCTCGCGGTCCCAGGAGCGATCCGACAGCCCCATCACGATGAGCTTGCCGGGCTTCGGCTCGGGCTTGGTCTCTGCCTTTGGTTCAACCTTGGCTTCGAACTCGGGCTTGGCATCGAGCTTCGGCACGACGATCCGGGGCGGCACGACCTCAGGCACATCCGGCTTGACCAGGTCCGGCTTGACAAGGTCGGCCTTGGGCGGCGCCTCGTGGTCGGGGGCGATCGAAGGGGCCTCGATGCCGGCAGCAGCCTCGACGGCCTGCGGCGCGATCGCGGCAGCGTCGACGGCGCCAGTGTCCTGGCCGGCCTGTTCGGGCATTGCTTCACTCACAGCTCAAATACTCCAGTCTCGATTGACCTTTTGGTAACTTTCATTGCTTGCGAAATCCTTACTCTGGACCCGCTTACCAAAATTTTAGGAACTCTTCCGGGGCCGAATTGGGCCGGGAAAGTGGAACCGATGTGGCGGGCGCAAAACAAATTGTAAGCCGATGCTGCCCCGCAGCAGACCGCGTGCGTTAGCCGAAGGGGTTGCTTGCCGGACATTGGCGTCCGGTTAACATGGCGCGTCCCGTCAGAAGGGCTCCAGCAGGGCTTTTAGGGGTGTCATGACGATCGAGAAATGCATCAACGAGTTTGGTGTCGATGACGTCATCTTCGAGGAGGGATCGACCGGCCGCGAGCTCTTCGTCGTGCTCGACGGCGAGGTCGAGATCGCCAAAGTCAGCGGCGCAACCAGGGCCACCATCATCAAGCTCGGCAAGGGCGAGTTCTTCGGCGAGATGGCCGTGATCGACGGCTCGGCACGCTCGGCAACCGCGATCGCCTCGGCGCCGAACACGAAGGTGATGAGGATCAACCACGCTCGCTTCGTCTATCTCGTCAGCCAGCAGCCGGCGTTTGCGCTGATGGTGATGGATGCGCTCTCGAAACGCCTGCGCGCCTCCAACGCGGTCACCTACAGGGCAGCGCAATCATGAGCGATCGCAAGCCGACGGCCTTCCCGGTCCTGATGAAGAACGACACCTGCTCGCTGATCCAGGCGGCGGACGACGTCTATCAGATCCGCTTCTCCAACCGCGCGGCGAATGCCTACCTCGTGCGCGGCTCGGCGCGGACCATCCTGATCGATGTCGGCCTGTCCTCGAACTACCTGGCGATGGTGGAATGCCTGAACTTCGCCGGGTGCCCGCCTGAAAAGATCGACATGGTGGTGCTGAGCCACGAGCATCTCGACCATATCGGCGCCGCCTGGCACTTCAATGAGCGCCGCACCTTCGTCGCGGCCCATCGGCTTGCCGCCAACAAGATCATGCTGCGCGACGATTTTTCGATGCTGCGAAAGATGTTCAACGAGCCGAACGTGCCGATCAACATCGACATCTGGCTCGAGGAAGGCAATCTGATCGACCTTGGCAATTTCCGTCTCAACGTGATGTACACGCCAGGGCACACCTCGGCCTGCATCACGCTGTTCGACCAGAACAAGGGCCTGTTGTTCGCTGCCGACACACTCATGCCCGGCGGCGTGATGGGCGGCGTGTTCGGCTCCGGCAGCATCGCCGACTACATCCAGTCGCTGGAACGCCTGAAGGGACTGGATTCGAAGATCCTGCTGTCAGGCCATGGTCGCTTGTCCGACACGCCGCAGGAGGATGTCCGCATCGCGATCGCGAGGTCGCATGGACTGCTGGAGGACACCGCGCAATTGTTCGACGCGCTGGATGCGCGCTCGAACTTCGAGCCGATCATGCAGTCGGTGCGGGATCTGAACAAGCTGGATGATTGACAGTACAGCTCCTCATCCTGAGGAGCGCGCTCCTGCGCGCGTCTCGAAGGATGAAGGCCGCGCTGGTGCCCCTCGCCCTTCGAGACGCCGCTTCGCGGCTCCTCAGAGTGAGGGTGAGAGATGGCAGTTCCTGGCTCCCGCAACGTCATTGCGAACGCTGGGCAATCAGCCGGGTCACATCACCACCGGCTTATCCGGCAGCTCGTTCGGATGCGGTCCGCTCGGCGGAAAATGCCTTGCGAGCTCCCGTGACACCGCCTCGATGCCGCCGATCACGCCGCGCTCGAACTGGCCCGACCTGAACTCGGCCTCCATCGCGCGGCAGATCTGCTCCCAACGCTCGGCCCCGACCTGCGCGTCGATGCCGCGGTCGGCGACGATCTCGAAGTCGCGATCTGCGAGCAGGAGATAGATCAGGACGCCGTTGTTGTGCGCGGTGTCCCAGATCCGCAAATGCGAGAACACGTCGAGCGCGCGAGAGCGCGCCTGCTGGTTGCGGAACAGGGGCGCGCCGTCGAGCGCGCCTTCGACGACGAAACGAACCTGGCCGCAATGCGTGGCCTCGCCCTGCCGGATCGCCTGCTCAATCCGGTTGAGGACATCAGGCGGGAAGATGCGCTTCACCCACCAATGGTGCTGCACGAGATGCCTGGCGATGCGCCCGATACTCATGTCTACCAGCTCCCCGAGGCGCCACCGCCGCCAAAACTGCCGCCCCCGCCGCTGAAGCTGCCGCCGTCGCTGCTGCTCGATGAACCGCTGCTCCAGCCGCCCGACGAGGACCCGGTCGACCATCCGCCGCCACGGGAATAGCGCCTGCCCGGCGGGGCCGACGGAAAGAAACCGGCGATGAAGGCAAGGAGAAAGCCGACGGCACCTACGGCAACCGCGATACCCCAGGAACCCACGATCATCCAGGCCAGCGCCGCGACCACGCCTCCGGTCGCAAGCGAACCGAGCAACCGTCCCAGCATCGTGCGCAGGATTCCGCCGACGAACAGTGAGGCGAACAGACCAAAAGGCAGGAATGGCACGAAGTCGCCGAGATCATTGTTGTAGCTCACGCTGCGCCCAGGCGCGGGCAACGGCTCGCCGTCGATGACGCTGATCATGCGATCGACACCATCCGAGATGCCGCCGCTGAAATCGCCCGTCCTGAATTTTGGTGTGATCACCTCATCGATGATCCGCCGCGAGGTGACGTCGGTGAGCGCGCCTTCGAGGCCGTAGCCGACCTCGATACGCAGATGCCGGTCGTTCTTGGCCACGACGAGGATCGCGCCGTCGTCGACCTTCTTGCGGCCGACCTTCCAGGCCTCCGCGACGCGGATCGAGAACTGCTCGATCGTCTCCGGGTCCGTCGTCGGCACGATCAGGACGGCGACCTGGCTGCCCTTTCGCGCCTCGAAGTCACGCAGCTTTTGCGACAGCGCGGCGATATCGCTGCTGGAGAGCGTGCCGGTCTGATCGACCACGCGGCCGGTCAGTTGCGGCACGGCTACGTCGGCTGAGGCGGGGAACGCAAGGGCGAGGAAGAGTACGAGCAGCAGGACGCCGCTCGATGACAATGCACAACAAGCCCGCAGCGATCTCGCTGTCATCGCCCGCGGAGGCGGGCGATCCAGTATTCCAGAGGCAGTAGTGCTTGAACCGAGAAGCCGCGGCGTACTGGATTCCCCGCTTTCGCGGGGAATGACGACGCTGGGTGGGGCTAAGCGCATCGCGAAACAGCACGCGCTTACTTGGACGGCGCCGGCGCCGGATTGAAATCGACCTTCGGCGCGGTCGAGATTTCCTTCTCGTTGTCGACCGAGAAGTTCGGCTTCTCCTTGTAGCCGAACGCCATCGCGGTGAGGTTGCTCGGAAAGGAGCGGATGGTGACGTTATAGTCCTGCACCGACTTGATATACCGATTGCGCGCCACCGTGATGCGGTTCTCGGTGCCCTCGAGTTGCGACATCAAATCCTTGAACAGGGCATCCGACTTGAGCTGCGGATAATTCTCGGTGACGACCAGGAGGCGCGACAGCGCGCTGGAGAGCTCGCCCTGGGCGGCCTGGAATTTCTGGAAGGCGGCGGGGTCATTCAGCACTTCGGGGGTCGCCTGGATGCTGCCGACCTTGGCCCGCGCATTGGTGACCCCGAGCAGCACGTCCTTTTCCTGCTGCGCAAAGCCCTTCACCGAGTTCACGAGATTGGGCACGAGATCGGCGCGGCGCTGATACTGGTTCACCACCTCGGACCAGTTGCTCTTGATCTGTTCGTCCTCGCTCTGGATCGCGTTGTAGCCACAATTGGTCAGGCTCAGCGAGGCGAGCGCCGCCAGCACGGTCAGGATCTTGCGCATCAAATTTCTCCCCGTGGAATCTGGCGCAAACTATCAGATTGCGCGAGTGAGGCGCCAGACGTCTTGGTGGCGCGAAAAGCAGCCGACTGACGCAAGCCTCTTGCCTATCGCTGGCCGACATAGTCAACTCAGGCAAAACAAGAACGGAAAGGCCAGGGAAACGCGATGACCTCGTTCGAGACCATCCTCGTGGAGAGGCCGGAGCCCGCGATCACCCGGATCGTGATGAACCGGCCCGATGCGCGCAACGCGCAAAACCTGCAAATGACCTACGACCTCAACGCCGCCTTCGATGCAGCCGTGCAGGACGATGCGGTCAAGGTGATCATCCTCGCCGGCAACGGTCCGCACTTCTCCTCCGGCCATGACCTGCGACCGGGCGGCAAGAATGCCGCAGGCGTCGATTTTCCCCCGATCGGAAATTGGGGCGGTTTCGCCGAGCCCAATGCCCACGGCCGGTTCGCGCGCGAGCAGGAAATCTATCTCCAGATCACGCGGCGCTGGCGCAACCTCGCCAAGCCTGTCATCGCCGAGGTGCACGGCAAATGCATCGCCGGCGGCCTGATGCTGGCCTGGGCCTGCGACCTCATTATCGCGAGCGACGATGCGCAGTTCTGCGATCCCGTCGTCACCATGGGCGTCTGCGGCGTCGAATGGTTCGTGCACCCCTGGGAGCTTGGGCCACGCAAGGCCAAGGAATTCCTGTTCACCGCCGACGCATGGAGCGCACAGGAGGCGCACCAGCTCGGCATGGTCAACCAGGTCGTGCCGCGCGCGGAGCTGTCATCCGCCGTGCTGGCGCTGGCCCGTAAGATCGCGGCAAAGCCGTCCTTTGCGCTGAAGCTGACCAAGGAGGCGGTGAACCGCTCGGTCGACGTGATGGGCCAGCCCGCGGCGATCGACCAGGCCTTTGCGCTGCATCAGCTCTGTCACGCCCACAATCTTCAGGAGTTCGGCATGGTGGTCGACCCATCCGGCCTGCATCCCTCAGTGCGCAAACCGCCGGCGGCCGCGGAGTAGATACGATGGACCTCAATCTCAGTGACGAGCAACGGCTGCTGCGCGAGAGCGCGGAACGGTTTGTAGCCGAAAGCTACGATGCCGATCATCGCCGGAAGATGGCGAACGATCCGCTCGGCTTCAGCCCGGCGGTGTGGAAGCAGTTCGCCGAGCTCGGCTGGCTGGCGCTGCCCATCCCGGAGGACTTTGGCGGGCTTGGCGGCGGCGCAGTCGAAATCGGCATTCTCATGGAAGCTTTCGGCCGCGGGCTGGTGTCCGAGCCGTATGTCGCAACGGTCGTGCTCGGGGCTGCGCTGATCGACAGATGCGGCAGCGCGGAGCAAAAGCAGGTGAGCCTGCCCAAGATCGCGGACGGATCATTGAAACTCGCCTTCGCGCACTCCGAGCGCGCAGCGCGGTTCGATCTCGCCAAGGTCGCAACAGTCGCCAACAAAACGGCGCAAGGCTGGCGCCTAGCCGGCAGCAAGATCGCCGTGCTCGACGGCCATGCCGCCGACGAAATCATCGTCTCCGCGCACATTCATGATCATCAGGGGCCATCGGGACGGATCGGCCTGTTCCTGGCGCCGGCGACGGCGCCGGGCCTGGTGCTCTCCGACTATCCGCGCCTCGGCGGCGGGCGCGCCTGCAACATCGAACTATCCGACGTGCATCTGGCTGAAGACGCCCTGCTCGGCGGCGGCAAAGATGCGCTGCCCGCGATCGAATGGGCCGTCGACCGCGCCATGGCCGCGCTCGGCGCGGAGGCCGTCGGCATCATGCAGACCCTCCTCGAGACGACGCTGGAGTACACCAAGATTCGCAAACAGTTCGGCCGGCCGCTCTCCGCCAACCAGGTGATCCGCCATCGCCTTGCCGACATGGCGATGCAGGTCGACGAGGCCCGCTCGATGGCGCTGCGCGCCGCGCTGAAGGCTGATAGCCCGCCGGTCGAGCGGGCACGGGCCGCCTCCGGCGCCAAGGCGAAGATCGGTAAATGCGCGCGCTTTATCGGCGAGCAGTCGATCCAGCTTCATGGCGGCATGGGCGTCACCGAGGAGCTCGAGGTCGGCGCCTATTTCAAGCGGCTGGTCGCCTTCGACACGCTGTTCGGCGGCAGCGCGCACCACTATAGCCGCCATGCCGAGCTTGGCCGCAACGCCGTGCCGGCCTGACAAGAGGAGCGCATCATGGACCTGTCGTTCAATGCCGAGGAGCGCGCCTTCCAGGACGAGGTGCGCGGCTTCATTGCAAAAAACCTGACCGAGGAGATGAAGCGCGCGACGGCGCTGACGCCATCGGTGTTCTCCGATCCTGACATCGGCATGGCCTGGCAACGCGCGTTGCACCGGCAGGGCTGGGGCGCGCCG